>CAZFGP010000099.1:1629-16867 GCA_964518685.1 uncultured Terrimonas sp. | reverse complement strand
TGTTTTTTTATCCCTGCTTCTGTAAAACCCAATACCGACAAAACAAACTTTTGGCTTATTTTCGTCCACATCTAATTTCCAAGGAATAGTTTGAAGTCCTTTGTAATAAAGTGCTGTGCAAAGGTTCCAAGCCTTTGTGGCTGCATCTTGTGATTTTTTATTGTCGTGCAAAACATACTCTCTCAATAACTGGATAGGTGTATTGTATCTCATTGCACGAGCTTTTAAAGCACGTCTAAAGTTCAATTCCAATTCAGGCTCTCCGTTATCTTCCGCATCTTGTTCTACGGGTTCATCATCCTTATTTTCTTTAACTAAGTTACCTTCAAAACTTTTTGGAATAATGCAAATGATAACATCACAATTTTTAATGTCTGATAGAAAGCCGATGTTCTCGCCATATAGTTCGACTGCATTCAATACTTTCTTATCTCTATCAGGTTCTTTTAAAATTTTCTTAATGTCACTTGGCGAAAGAATTCTTTCGTAATTCGAATCGTAAATTAATTTGGCACAAAATCCATTATCCTGATTAAAACCAGAAAATGGTTTGAATAAACCTTTCTGTTTGCCTTTGGGGTTTGCAGGAATATAACTTTCAAATCGTTTTAACCAATCTTTTAAGTTCTCAACATCTTCTTCGATACCAATTATGCCGAGTAATAATTGATTTTTCCTTGCTTCAATTACGGTGTCATAAACATTTAATTCAGCAATGCCTTCTCTTGGACAAATACTTTTACCTTTGCCAAATAATAAAAAAGGTTCTTGTATATAGTCCGCTTTCATAGGCCAAATAAATCTACGAATCCATCCACGTCTTTTAGTCTTTTCTGTGCTCCAATTGCTTCTAAACTGTTCCAAACTGTATCAGGAACAATAGGAGCAAAATCAAACTTTTCAATTTTCTCCAACTTTAAAAATGGATAATCTCTGTATTCTGTGAACAATGATTCCGTTTGTGAAGGTTGGAGGTAACGAAGGATGAAATTAAAATGATTAAATACGTGCATATTCCGTTCGGTCTTTTTTAACCACTGAATGTTTTTGAAAGCTAAGTGGCAAACACGGAAATCGCTCCAAAGAAAAATCCATTCAGGCTTTATAGAAATATACCAATCATTATCAAAATTCTCAAAACCAGTTCTAAAGGCAAGGCATCTCATATTAAATACTTCCTCTTTATCTTTCAAGTTTCTGTTGATTTCAACAACCTTTCGAGTTGCACGCTTTGATGTCTTTGTCCATTCAATTGACCTAGGTTGCCATCTATCTAAATCATCTTTTTGAATAGGCATAAAAGCGAACATTTTTGCATCTCTTATCCACTTAATTTTTAACCTATGCAACTTGGTTTCAAGACATTTCTTTAAAAGATATTTAAACTGAGATAAATGGTCTGTTGATGTTTCATAAAACTCTTCGCAAGAAAAGAGTTCTGCAGTTCCTATATCAATTATTTTTGTTAAGCCTACCGAATCATCTTGCAGATTATGGAACGTGATAATTTTGCCGTCCCAAACTAACCAATCGTGCGGAAATGAAATATCCTGCATATACAAAGCGGAAACAGCATAATCGTGTAATGTTGGTTTCTTTATATATCGTTTCCTTTCTTTATTGTATTGCTTAACCGCTTTCTTATCAATATCCAAATCGGCAATGTATAAATGACTGGGAAACCGAATTTTTACAAGGTTGGAGTAAACTGGTTCTGTTTTATTGAAGTATTCATTTTGCTTCCTATCAATTTCGGTTTTTAATGCTTTTTCTAATTCCGATTCTAATTCAAAAGCATTAGAAACTGTTTTTCGAAAATAGTTTGGCTCAACCCGTCCTTCAAACTCCTTTTGTAATGGTTCTTTTGGATAAGCGGTGTTGATTACCAATACCGGAATATTTTGATTTCTTGCCGTTTGATATTCAAGTTCAGTGATGGATTCTTTGCCTTCGGGTTGCCATCCATAACGACCGCCTAAAATCAGTACGTAAATATCCGACTCCGTTACTTTGCTTAGGCAAGCAGTAAGCGAATCTGTGCTTTGAGCTTCCATTGTCTTTTCAGACATTATAGGAAAACCTCCAACCTTATTTACGGCATTATAGGCAGCAATTCTTTCGTTAGATAAATCGTAAACTGTGCTACTTATGAATATTTTTGGTTGAGTGATAAACATTTAGTCTTTTTCTCGAATTTGAATTATAGTCTTTTAGAGTTTTAATTACTTATAAGTTTTTTATCGTCTCAAGGTTCTGTTACCATTGGCTATAACTCCCCGATTTCCCGCTCTCCTTACCAACTGTAAACGTTTCTAAACGCTTATATTAGTCGCTTAAAATCGCCTAAAACAAATTTACAAGTTTTATATAGAAAGATTTAATATAAATTAAAATGGGTGTAATTGAAATTGTCGCACCATTTGCTTCATATGGGCGGTGAAAACACTGCCCACGGCTGGATGCCCCCGTTTGGCGTGCCACCATCAGGCGACCATTTTAAATGCGCCCATTAAAATTCTGGCTGATCCGGGGATACTTTTCTAATGGGTGAAAGTTGAAGGCATAAGCACTAAGTTTATAGGAGGGACGTATAAACAAACATAATTTTGGGATTCTGAGAGGAGAAATATCTACATTTATCTCTTCAAATTAAAACGATGTCAGATTCAGTCGCCAGTTCTAAAAGGAATGTAATTTTTATTATCCTGGTTGCCTCATTAGGATACTTCGTTGACATTTATGACCTTGTTATTTTTTCAATAGTCCGTATCCAGAGTTTTCAGGATATAGGTATTCCGGAGGAGGCCATGCGGACAGGCGGAGAATATGTATTGAATATGCAGATGGGAGGCTTGCTGATCGGTGGAATAATTTGGGGTATCATTGGAGACAAGTATGGCCGCATAAAAGTGCTGTTCGGCTCTATATTATTATATTCTTTTGCAAATATTGCCAATGCTTTTGTACACAGTCTGCACAGTTATGCTATCATCAGGTTTATTGCCGGGCTTGGACTTGCCGGAGAATTAGGCGCCGGTGTAACGCTGGTAAGTGAAAGTATGCACAAGGATAAGAGAGGATACGGTACCATGCTCATTGCTACTGTAGGCGTGCTTGGAGCAGTGGCGGCATTTTATGTTGCGGAGCATTTTGCATGGCGAAAAGCATATATTGTCGGAGGTGGCATAGGATTATTATTACTACTTCTTCGCGTAGGTACTTTTGAATCGGGTATTTACAAAAAGTCGCTTTCACCTTCTGTTGCAAAAGGGCGCTTCAGTATGTTGTTTAATGATCGTTCCCGGTTTCTGCGTTATTTATATTGTCTGTTGATTGGACTGCCGATTTGGTTTGTAGTAGGAATTTTTGTGACCCAGGCACCCGAATTTGGTAAAGCTCTGGGAGCGCCTGTTACCCTAAGTGCAGGGAAGGGAATCTTGTTTACCTATCTTGGTATTTCTCTGGGAGATCTTCTGGCGGGGCTGTTTGCGCAGATCACCAAATCCAGAAGGCTGACCGTATTTATTTTTCAGGTAAGCATCCTCGTTAGCTCAGCTTTATATTTGAGCAGCCAGAGTATAACCGAAACCCGTTTCCACTGGCTGGCTTTTTTTATGGGGCTCAGTGTGGGTTATTGGGCAACCTTTGTAACGATAGCTTCCGAACAGTTCGGCACTAATCTACGGGCAACAGTTACTACTACAGCGCCTAATTTCGTGCGCGGTGCGTTGATACCCAGCACTCTTCTCTTTGAGTTTTTCGTCAATCGCACCAATATCATCACTGCCAGCTATATAATGATTATAGGACTCACTCTTATAGCCGTATTTGCACTTAGCCGTCTGCAGGAAAGTTTTAATAAGGATCTTAATTACCTTGAGGAATAGAAGATCAAAAATAGAGGATTATTCTGTAGATCTGCGAGATAGAGCTGGCTAGTGAATCCTGCAGGATTTATTGCCACCCGCCACCTAAAGCTTCGTATAAATTAACAATGGCCTGCAATTGCATATATTTTGTGTTAACCAGGTTTAGCTGGGTAGCCAGGGCATTTTGTCGTGCTGTTAATACTTCAAGATAGTTAGCCAATCCATTAATTAATAATTGTTCTGAATAATCCACGGCTTTTTTATAGGCCTCATATTTCTTCTCTTCAAGCCCTATAGTCTTGGTCTGCACCTGGTAATCGTATAATGCATTGGATACTTCATTGCCAGCCTTAAGCAGGATTTGTTCATAATTCAATAAGGCTTGTTCCTGTTGACGCTGAGCTACTTCGTATGCGGTTTTGATTTGTCTCCTGTTTACAATAGGTTGTAGTAATCCTCCCGTAACATTGGCAAACACTGAATTGATATCAAACCAGTTCTTTATATCCACACTCTGCAATCCTGTACCCGCACTGATAGTCAACGAAGGATAGAAATTGCTCCTTGCTACATTGGTTAATTCAAACGCATAAATGAGTCCATATTCCGCCTGTCGCAGATCCGGACGATTTGCCAGTAATGCTGCTGCCACCCATGTTCTTAACGGGGTATTGATTTCCTGTTGGCTTAGCGCATTGCGCTCAATGGGATGTGACGACTCGTTGAGCAACATGCAAAACGTATTTTCCAGTATCCTTTCCTGTTCGTGCAAATTCACTAATATTAATTGCGCATCATAAAACTGTGCTTCGGTTTGCTTTACAGCAACTTCTGTAACCTGTCCGGCTGCTTTTAAGGCTTTGGTGGTAAGCAAACTACTGTCTCTTGAAACGATGGTTTTCTCTGCAATTATTATTTGCTCCCTAAGCGCTCCAAGCTGGTAATACAAAGAAGCTATATTTGCCACCAGCCTGGTTTTTACTGCCTTATGGGCCTCTATCGTTTGAAGATACCCTGCTGATGAAGCTCTTTCCGCACTCTTAAGTTTTCCCCAAATGTCGGCTTCCCAGGAAAGGTTTGCGGCTAACTGAAACTGGTTTACATCTCTCACAGTAATACCGCTGTTCCTCGAATTATGAGCAAAACCGTAATTTAAATTTGCGTTAACGGAAGGTCCAAAAGCTGCACCTGCCTGTTTTAAATAAGCACTTGCAATATCAATACTTTTTAAAGCAATCCGAATATCAATATTATTGGATAGCGCAGTTTGAATATATTGCTTCAATAACGGATCAGAAAAAAGATTTTGCCAGGAAACATTAGCCAGTGAGGTGCTGTCCATTTCCAATGAAATGCTGTCCACTAATTGATCTGTCCGAAATAAATCCTTTGTATTTAAGTCTGGTCTCTGGTATTGCCTCCCTACATAACAGGAAGACAGGTATATGAGAAGAGTTGCTGTAATGGCAAAACGTTTTGCTTGTATCTTATTCATTGTTTCTTAATCTAAGAGTTCATATTTTTGAGTGAGCGCTCTGGGTTTACCGCTTATTCTCTCCTGTAACCACTGGAACAGGATATAGAGCATGGGCACTACAAATACACCCAGAATTGTTCCGATAAAGAGTCCTCCCACTGCCGCTGTCCCTATAGAACGTTCCCCCTGGGCTCCTACTCCGGAAGCAAAAACCAGAGGCATCAATCCAAAAACAAAGGCAAAGGAAGTCATGAGGATGGGCCGAAAACGAACTCTTGCACCGTCTATCGCCGATTCAAAAATGGTTTCGCCCGCTCTTCGCTTTTGTATGGATAACTCAACAATTAAAATAGCATTTTTTGAAAGCAAGCCGATCAGCATAATCAATGCAATCTGAAAATAGATATTGATTTCCAGTCCCGCTAATTTGGTGCTGATATAAGCGCCCATTATCCCAACAGGTAAGGAGAGCATAACTGCAAGAGGCAACAGGTAACTTTCGTACTGACCCGCCAGAATAAAATATACAAACAGAACACAAAGCAACAGAATGAAGATGGTTTGATTACCGGCAAGTATTTCCTCAAGCGTAAGTCCCGAATAAGCAATATCAAAGTTGCCGGGTAGTTTTGATTTCACCTGTTCAATAGCTGCGATAGCATCTCCCGAAGAGAAACCCGGATTGGAAGCCCCCGTAATATGCGTTGAATTGAAGAGATTAAAACGGGTAACAGATTGTGGACCATATATCCGGTTTAATTTTACGAATTCAGAAATAGGCGCCATTTCCCCTTTAGCGTTTCTTACAAACATGGAGTTCAGATCTGAAATATTAGCTCTGTCTCTTGGCAGAGACTGCACATATACACGGTATTGCTTCCCGAACCGGGAAAAGTCGGCAGAGTAAATGCCGCCAATGTATCCCTGCATGGTTTGCAGAATACTGTTTACGGTAACGCCCGCTTCCTTTGTACGTGGCACGTCTACCACCATTTCATATTGCGGATAACCGGTGCTAAAAGAGGTTTGTGCATATTGCACTTCCGGCCGATTTGATAATTCCTGAAGAAATTTCCTGGATTGTTCATCCAGATCAGTAAAACTGCCTCCTGACTTATCCAGGATCTCGAATTGGAAACCTTCTGCGGCGCCATAGCCCTGAATGCTTGGTGGCGTAAAAAACAAAATTTTTGCGCCGTGGATGCCTGCAGTTTTCCGAAAAAGATTAGCCGTAATGGCATCAATAGTCAGGGAATCCGCTTTTCGCTGGCTCCAGTCGTCCAGGGTAATAAAAGAAAGTGCAAAGTTGCTGCCGGCGCCACCAAGAAGACTGAATCCGTTTGCAAAAGACAATGATTTTACACCAGGCACTGTTAACGCCAGTTGATTGATTTCTCTGGTGATTGCTGCCGTACGATCCATGGTTGCTCCATCAGGAAGCTGAACATCACAAAAGATTGTGCCCCGGTCCTCTTTTGGTACAAATCCTTTGGAGGTAGTGTTGGCAGACCATAGTATGAGCGCTACACATCCCAACAAAAATACTCCGGTAATCCATTTAAAACGATATAGGAATTTAAGTCCCTGAATATAACGTTCAGTAGTGTGTTTAAAGCCGGTATTGAAGGCCGAATAAAAGCGTTTCACCATTCCCTTTCTCCCTTTTTCATCATGATGTGCAGGTTTTAAAAAGAGAGCACATAAAGCGGGGCTTAAAGTCAGGGCATTTAATGCCGAGATAGAGATGGCAATGATCAGCGTAACTCCAAACTGCCGGTAAAAGACACCTGTTGTTCCGGTGATAAAAGTGATGGGTATAAACACAGAAGCCATCACCAGGGTAATAGAGATAATAGCTCCGGTGATTTCTGACATTGCAGATTGCGTTGCAACAAGGCTATTTTTAGCGCCTCCTTCCAGTTTGGCATGGGCTGCTTCCACTACCACAATGGCATCATCCACCACAATGCCTATGGCCAATACCAGGGCAAATAAAGTAAGCAGATTCAGAGAAAAGCCAAACAGGTTGATAAAGAAGAAAGTGCCGATGATAGACACCGGTACAGCAATTGCAGGGATTAATGTGGAACGGAAATCCTGCAGAAACAGAAATACAACAAGGAATACCAGAATAAATGCTTCAAGAAGGGTTTCTGAAACTTTACTGATGGATGCGTCCAGAAATTTATTGGTATCATAAGTAACTGCTAATCCTAACCCCTTAGGAAATGATTTTTGCATTTCATCCAATTGCGCATGAATGTTTTGAATGATTTCATGAGCATTGGAGCCAGGTGTTTGATAAATCCCGATGGTAATAGCCGGCTCTCCGTTAGTAGTGGAACTGACATTATACCCCTGAGCATCCAATTGAATTTTAGCTACATCATTTAGTCTGAGATATTGTCCGTTGCCAAGCGCTTTTAATACGATATTTGCATATTGTTCCGTTGTTTTATACCGTCCGCTGTAACGGATTACATATTCAAAAGCTTCTCCATTATTTTGTCCGAGTGTACCGGCCGCTGCTTCCTGACTTTGCTCATTGATGGCGGCAACGATATCTGCAGGTACTAAACCATAGGCCGATAGTTTTTCGGGTTCTATCCAGATTCGCATGGCATAAGTACGACTGCCTAATACCCGCACATCACCCACCCCGTTAACCCGCTGAATTTCGGGAACAACATTGATGTTTGCGTAATTCTGGATGAAAGTGGCGTTATATTCCTCGTTGCTGGAATGAATATTAAACCACATCAGTGCATCTGTAGATTGTTTCTGCGTGATTACCCCTGAACGCGTTACTTCAGCCGGCAGCAGCGGCAATGCTCGTGCAACCCTGTTTTGTACATGCACTGCAGCTATATCAGGATCGGTTTCCTGACTGAAGAATATTTGTATCCGTGCACTCCCGTCATTACTGGCAGTGGAAGTCATATATTTCATATTTTCCACCCCGTTAATCTGCTCTTCAATTGGAATAACAACGCTTTCAAGAACAGTTTGTGCATTAGCTCCGGGGTAGTTGGCAGATACCATTACGGTAGGAGGAGCGATGTTTGGATATTGTGAAATAGGTAAGATATACAAACCAATAACACCAAGGATCACGATAATTATAGAGATAACCGTAGATAAAACCGGTCTTTCGATAAATTTTTTAAACATAATTGATTATAAATAAAGCAGGTTATTGGAAAATGGTCATGGGTGCTTTAGCCAAACTGTCGAAAGATTTTACAACAGGTTTAATCTTTTGCTTATCCCGAAGCGTACCTACCCCCTGTGCAACAATCTGAGTGCCTGCAGGCAGACCGGAGCGTACCACAATTAAATTATTAACCACGTCCGCAACCTCTATTATTACAGGAGTAATGGTCGTGTCTTTTAATAATTGGAATACATAGGTTTTTCCCTGCTGCTCGTAGGTGGATTCCTGAGGCACTAAAACTACATTCTTAAATGTTCGGGGAACAATCAGAATTCCACTGCTTCCATTGGCGATAAGATGTTCCGGATTAGGAAATGTAGCCCGGAAACTAACAGTACCTGTAGTGGGGTCAACCTGTGCCGTTACGGTTTCTATTTTACCCTCGTGCGCATATATTTCTCCATTAGCCATTTTTAATTTCACCTTTGGAAAATGAGCCATCTTCTCTTTCAGTGTTTTTCCTTCTGTCTTTTGGAGAAAATCAATGTAGTCTGCTTCATTCATTGAAAAATAACCAAATATCTCATTAGTATTGGAAATCGTGGTTAACGGCATTGGGCTGCCGGGATCAACCAACGATCCCTGACGATAGGTGATACGACCCACATATCCTGCAATAGGACTGTTGATATTGGCATACCCTATACTGGCTGTAATGCTTTTATAAGTAGCTTTTGCCTGGGCCAGTCTGGCTTCTGCTGTCTTCAACTGAATCCCACTAACAATATTTTGCTCCACCAGAGGCTGTAATTGATCTACCCCAACCTGTGCGGCTTCAATATTTGCTTTGGCAGCCTGCGCCTCTTCTGTAAGCGATTGGGTTTCCAAACGAAACAGAGGCTGACCCTGCCGAACATAAGCTCCTTCATCAACCAGCACATGAGTAATATATCCCGAAATCTTGGCCCGGACATCCGCATTTACAATGCCGGCCATACTAACGGGGTAGCTTACACTGCCTGTTATGTCCTGTGCAGGCACCTGAATCACCGGCAGAGAAGAAATTTGTGTTCCTGAAGTTTGATTCTTAGGTTTATCCTGACAGGAGGAGATCAAAAATCCAAGGGCTAATATTGGAAAAAATCTTTTCATGATACTTTTGAATTATTCTGTTTGTCTTTTGTTTGATAGGAAGAAGCCTGTTCTTCGAAATAGGCTACGGAATTTTGTAGGAAATTCAGCATGTCCCGTTCCATAGTTAAGGAAATCGGCGTTTCAGAATGAATTTCATTATAAACGGTCTTATAGGCAATGACCTGCTTTCGTAAACCGATCTCCTTTTTCCATTGCACGAGTAAATCGTCAATCTTTCTGAAAATAAGATCTTCTGAAATAATATAATAACGTTTCCTGTCACCACTCTTGGTGAAATAACCAATTCGCTGTTGGGCAATCATACTGTTTAAGTGAGTGCTTATGGTGCCTTTACTGGCTTCCAATTCGGATACCAGTTGTTCAAAAGTGGTACCCCGGTCGCCATTTAAAATTAACATAGCAAGAATTCTTGAGGCAAGCGGCGGATTTTGTTTTTCCTGCTCAAAATATACCCCGAGCAATTCAACAAGTCGCTTTTTTTCTGCCTCCAATTTTTTTTTCTGCATTTGGAATGGTTAAAAACGATTGCAAAGCTATCGTTTAGTTCTGAAAATTCAGAACCAAACAGCATGAAACATATTAAAGAAAAGATAATTCTATTCTGGTCTATTAATTATGCAAATATGATCAGTTAGATACATATATCAGGTATGAATTATGTGTATAAGTTTCTGAAAAAAAATCTGACAAACCGCATTTTTCTTCTAATAAATTAGAATTTTCTTTTTGTTGTTTTTAAATCAAACTCCGGGAGGTGAAGGGACAATAAATGTAAAGTGTGAATATTAGCATACGGTGGGTTTTGCATTCCTGTTTATCTTTATTGATTATGCGGAATCATTTTAAATTTATGCAACGTTGCCATGAACTGGCAGCGCTTGCGGCTAAAGAAGGGGAAAGTCCCGTTGGCAGCGTGTTGGTAAAAGATGGGAAAATAATAGGGGAGGGGATGGAAAAAAGCAGGCGTTTGAAGGATGTAACCCGTCACGCTGAAGTAGTAGCTATCCTTGACGCCTTACAAAAAGCAGATAATCTGGAAGGTACAATACTCTATAGTAATGTTGAACCCTGCATTCTTTGCTCGTATGTGATACGCCATCATAAAATAAAAGAAGTGATATTTTCAAAGTATGCAGGAGAATTGGGTGGAACTAATGTTCCCTTTAATATTCTTACTTCAACGGCATTTAAATCCTGGACCCTTCCACCCGTTATTGAGGTTTATATGTGAGTTGTGATTGGGAACCTGACATTCAAATTTCACGGACATGAAAATTCAATTTGCCTCTGACCTACATTTGGAGTTTCCTGAAAACAGCGCCTTTCTTCGGGCTAATCCTATCCGGCCTGTTGGAGATATCTTATTATTGGCTGGCGATATTGCGCAGTACTATACTTTGGAAAGACAAAAAGAATTCTTTCGTTTTTGTTCCAGCCATTTTCAAAAAACCTTTTGGGTGCCAGGCAATCATGAATATTATCATAGTGAAATTGGCAACCGAACGGGTCATTTTGAGGAAGAGATTTTGCCGAATGTTTTTCTGGTCAACAATCACGTGGTGACTGTAGAAAATCTTCAAATTATATGTTCTACCCTTTGGACACCGGTGTCAGATGTAAATGCCGTGGCAATTCAGAAGTTTATGTATGATTATCGCCTGATTAAGGATGGTGATCATTTGTTTTCACCAGCCCGGTCCACCCAATTGTATGAGGAGAATCTGAATTTTTTAAAAGGAGCCGTATCTGCCTGCAATCAAAAAAAATGTATGGTAGTAACGCATCATGTACCTACTCCCGATCATTACCCCGAAGAATATAGGGGAAGTGTTCTTAATGAGGCTTTTGTCGTTGCTCTAAATGTGTTTATCAATTCCTCCAAAATTGATTATTGGATTTACGGGCATCATCATCGTAATATTCCTCCCTTCAGGATAGGTAATACAAATCTGTTGACAAATCAATTGGGGTACGTTAAAAAGGAAGAACATTCGGGATTTAAAACAGACTACACAATTGACATCAGTAAAGACTCGCTTTGAAAATAAATGGTATGATAAGAAAATACTTACGTCGTTTTAATTTGATTATTGGTCCCGCCCTTTTTTTCCTGTTTTATTCCTTTGATATTTCCGGTCTGTCGCATGAAGGTAAAGCAGTTATGGCCTGTACTGTGTGGATTGCGTATTGGTGGATTACAGAAGCTGTGGAATTGCCATTAACTTCTCTTTTGCCCATTGTTATTTTCCCTTTGTCAGGGGCCTTATCTCTTGAACAAACCACAACTTCATACGGCAATCCTTTTATTTTTTTGTTTATGGGTGGGTTTTTAATTGGGCTGGCCATTGAAAAATGGAATTTGCACAGGCGGATTGCTTATAAGATCATAGATAAAATTGGTAGTAGTGAGAGAAGGGTTTTATTGGGCTTCATGGTTTCAACGGCTTTTATTTCCATGTGGATTTCAAATACGGCCACCACTATCATGATGTTGCCCATAGGGTTATCTGTGGTAGCCCAATTTAAAGGCAGCGACCCGTTTGGTAAGAACCTGATGTTGGGCATAGCCTATGCAGCATCAATTGGAGGAATGGCAACTTTAATTGGTACTCCACCCAATATTATTTTGGCCGGAGTTTTAAAAGAGTCAGCGGGAATAGAACTTTCTTTTGTTTCCTGGATGTTGTTTGCAACCCCTTTCAGCATTGTATTACTATTGATTTGCTGGTGGTATCTTTCCCGTAATTTGAAGAAGAAAGTGAAAAACGGAGAAGTGGTCTTTAAACGGGAACCAATAGGTTCAATTACCGTTCCCGAAAAAAGAGTATTAATTGTTTTTTGTTCGGTTGCCTTTCTTTGGGTTACCCGCACCTTTTTGTGGAACAAATTCATTCCGCAAATGGATGATTCGCTAATTGCAATGATGGGGGCAATTGTATTGTTCCTTATTCCATCCGGCAGCGGCAGGGAAAAATTAATGGACTGGAAAACCGGGAAGACATTATCGTGGGATATCTTACTTATATTCGGAGCTGGACTGGCTATTGCAAAGGGCTTCTCAAAAACAGATCTGACTACCTGGTTTGCAAACCATTTTTCAGCTATTCATCTGGCGCCGTTTCTTATCCTGCTCATTATAATCACGGCTATTGATTTTCTTACCGAAATAACTTCTAATATGGCCACCGCAAGCATCGTTCTGCCGCTATTGTATACTATGAGCGCCCCCATGAATATGGATCCGCTGATGTTGTTGGCGGGCGCCGCCCTCGCCACCTCCTGTGCTTTTATGCTGCCGGTAGCTACACCACCTAATGCCATTGTATTTAGCAGCGGAGAAATTCGCATAGGAGATATGGTACGCGCCGGATTTTTTATGAATATTATTTCTATAATTCTGATTTTTCTTTTTGTAAAACTGTATTTCTAAATACAGAATGTGAACCTATTTTTGCTAAAGGAATGATTAAATAATCTTAATGCTCTATTTAGAGGGTGCTGAATAACTCGGGCACAGCATGGGATGTGAGTTAAAATGCCACGAATGCACGAATCTTTTGTTGGAATTCGTAAAAATTTTATGAGGATGGTACGTTTTTGAGGATAAGATTTGATCTGACAGCTTTGGTGCTGCAAGATTTTGTTAGAATTATCTGAAAATGCCCGCAGCGATCAGCCATAAAATACAATTATACTAATTTGATATACGAATATGCCTGTGGCATATTCGTGCATTCGTGGCATAGAGAAAAAAACGATGCAGTTAAACAGCAGCCCCTATTTATTCACGATAGATTAATAAAAAAAATATGTATATAAAAACGTAGATAACAATATAAAAATCGCATAATTTTAAGTTATTAATAAATATATAAATTATGTTTATATAAATGATGTTAAACTTTTCTTTATGCATATGAACAGAAAACTGGCACTTGTTCCTTTTCTTTTATTGCTGATACTTACTGTCTTAAGCCTGGTTGTTGGACATAATCCGATACATATTTCTCCAGACCCTGCACTTGACACCGGGGATACGGCCTGGCTATTAGCCTCCACCGCTCTTGTATTGATAATGACACCCGGACTTGCATTCTTCTATGGTGGTATGGTAAAGAAGAAGAATGTGATTTCTACTATGTTGCAAAGCTTTATCTGTATGGCGGTTGTAACTCTATTATGGATGGTTTTTGGCTTTAGTCTCGCCTTTGGCAAGGATGTTGGCGGCATTATTGGTAACCCTGCTACTTATTTTCTGATGAATGGGGTATTGGACGGCAAGCCCTGGTCTTTTGCGCCTACAGTTCCCCTGGTTGTGTTTGCTTTTTTTCAATTAAAGTTTGCGATTATATCACCAGCCCTGGTTACCGGTGCTTTTTCGGAGCGGGTACGATTTACATCATATATATTATTTATATTAATGTATTTTATTTTTATTTATGCTCCTCTGGCACACATGACCTGGCATCCGGATGGAATATTGTATCGCCAGGGAGTCTTGGATTTTGCAGGAGGTACTGTAGTACATTTGAGCGCCGGAGTAGCGGCATTAGCCAGTGCAATTTATCTGAGGAAGAGAACAGATCAGGAAATGAAACCAGCACGGATCACCTATGTTTTATTGGGTGCAGGTTTATTATGGTTCGGATGGTTTGGATTTAACGGCGGTTCGGCTATGGGCGCCAGTGATCTGGCTGCGATAGCTTTGGCTACAACGGCTGTAGCTTCAGGGGCGGGCGCTTTTTCCTGGATTATTTTTGATGCACTCAGGGGTAAAAAACCATCGGCCATGGGTACCAGTATTGGCGCTGTTGTAGGGCTGGTAGCCATAACGCCGGCTGCCGGATTCGTAAGTTTACCGCATGCGCTGGTTATTGGTGTGGTAGCGGCAATCGTTAGCAATGCAATGATGGAATTACGCACTAAAACCAATATTGATGATACCCTGGATGTTTTTCCCTGTCACGGGATAGGAGGTTTAACCGGTATGATCCTCACCGGCGTTTTTGCGAACCCCGGTATCAATGCTGCGATATCTGGAAAAGGCTTGTTGTTTGGTGAAACCGGGTTATTTTTTACACAATTGATTGCAGCTTTCGCAGTATTGATAGCCGTATTTATAATGTCGCTAATCATTTTAAAAATCACGGATTTGATTACTCCCCTGCGCGCCAGTGAAGAAGAAGAAGTTATCGGTTTAGATATTTCCCAGTTAGGGGAGCATTTGTGAGTGGTTTCGTATCGTGCTGAAATACCCGCCTGGTTTAACGATATATTGGCGTTGCATCCTTACTTTTAGAAAAAATTTCATGCCATATATCAACATCAGGATTACCGATGAAGGGGTTACCAAAGAACAAAAAGCCGAATTGATAAAAGGTGCAACCGAATTGCTGCAGAGAGTGTTGAATAAAAATCCGCAAACTACCGTGGTGATTATAGAAGAAATACCTACCGATAACTGGGGCATCGGCGGAGAATCGGTAACAAACCGACGGTTGAAGACGAAATAATATTGGTTGGGAGAGTTGAATCCATATTTGCCGGATTGAATGTCTGTTGCTCAATAATCTTTTTTTGTAT
>CAZFGP010000099.1:0-1619 GCA_964518685.1 uncultured Terrimonas sp. | reverse complement strand
AGAAGAAATACCTACCGATAACTGGGGCATTGGTGGGGAGTCTGTAACCGACCGGAGACAAAAGGGGAAATGATATGCGCGGCACATTTTCCTTATAAAACCCCAATATTCTAAAGTTTTACCCGCATCTGAAAATCTTTATTTTGTCCCTTAAAAGGTACGCTTGCCATTATGAGTAACCGTGTAGGATTCTTCGTCGTCACGGTCCACAAAATTTCCGGATATGGTTTGTCCACTAATAGTGGCAATAACAATATCCTTTCCCTGCCCATTACGATTGGCATCCACTAAATCATTTCCGGAAATATTTCCCTTGCCATATGCGAAGTCTTCTGGAAATCCATTTTCTGCCGCAATACCCCACCAGGTTCCCGCTCCATTTTTCCTTGCAATCAAAAAGTTATAGGTTCCCTTCTCCGGCGCAACATCGTCTGATATGGTGTACGTTCCTTCATAACATTCCAGCAATGTATCCGAGGTTTCCTTGGCTACGATAAAAACAGCATTCGGATGCCCGGGAATAGCCGCAGAGAGGACTTTAGGACTGGTTCCATCTTTCGCAACACGAAAGCGGATACTTACGGCAGAGCCTTTCAAAGTACCGGTGAAGGATCCCTCAAAAGGAGCATTTTTATCTACGATGTCCACTTCACAGATCAGCGCAACTATGTCTCCATCTATTACCATGGATCCTGTAATGGTATTAGCAGAATTTTGAATGTTGAAAATCAGGGTTCCTGAGGATCCGATCAAGACGCCTTTATAAATCCCTTTGTTAATCGTGTTATTTGCCGCAACCGCTTCGGGGGAAGTGGCACAGGTAGTACAGGTATAATCGTCTTCCTGTATTTTCTTATCCTTGCTACAGGAAAAGCTGACGATAACGGCCAACAAAAGGAACACTGCTTTGAGCCGGAATAGTTTTAATTTTTGCATAACTTATGGCTTTTAATACTATATCGTATCAAATGACGAGAGGTGAACAAGGATGGCCGATTTTTTTCTTAATGATGATGCATTTCCATTTTCCCTTTCTTCAGCAAATATTCGCTATTGAGCAGGTATACGCCACTGGTTACCACCTGTTCTCCCTCCTTCAAACCAGAAACGATGGCGATGCGGTGATTGCTTTCTGCTCCTGTTTCCACATCACGCCATTTAAAAGTTCCGGACCCTGTTTGCAACCAAACCCGATTCCTGCTGCCATCCCGGATCACAGCGTTAACAGGCAACGTTAAATGTGTTTCGGACTGGGTTCTGGCAATGACATAGGCTGCCATCCCGGGACGGAGTTTTTTATCGGGGTTTGGAATTTCTATCCTTACAATGGCAATTCTACTGTCATTCATTAATTCGGGACTGGTGAATGAAATCTTTCCTGAGATTTTTTTGCCGGGTAAATCAGGAAACTCCAGATCCATCATGTCATTTTCGGATAGCTGGGGTAACTGAGAGGCATACACCTGCACCTCCGCCCACAAATGCGTGAAATCGGAGATGCGCATCAATACTGTTCCTTCCGCGACATAATCACCTTCACTAACCGGCAATTCGTTGATATATCCTTCTGCAGGGCTATAGAAAATGGTAAGATCGGAGGTATTAACGGTTTGAATCAG
>CAZFGP010000098.1:0-17073 GCA_964518685.1 uncultured Terrimonas sp. | reverse complement strand
GAAAGAATTAATTCGAGATGAATTTGAGCCTATGGTATCCGATTTTTTATATATAGCCGAAGCCAAAGATAAAGGACGGGGTGTTTTTACCGATAAAAATATACCCGATAATATTATTGTAGAAATATCGCCTGTGGTTGTAATGACAGGGGAAGAAAGACAATTTCTGGATCAAACCCGTCTGCACGATTATATTTTTGTATGGGGAGAAAACCAGGATCAGTGTTGCATGGCCTTAGGATACATTCCATTATATAACCACGCTTATCAGTCAAATTGTGAATATTTTATGGACTATAAAAAGGCCACAATCTCTATTAAAACGGTAAGACCCATTAAAGCCGGTGAAGAGTTAACCATCAATTATAACGGTGACTGGAATGATAATAAAAAAGTATGGTTTGATGTGATTTGACAAGATGAAGGAAGAACATCTCATTTATATTTTTCCAGTATTTCAATTACATTGCTACGATAATCTCCGCCAAACAATAGCAAATGAACCAGCAAGGGATATAACTGACAAAGAGCTACCCTGTCCTGCCATCCGGATTTTAATGGAAAATAATAGTTATACGAGTCATAAAATTTTTCATCAAATCCGCCAAAAAGCAAGCTCATAGCAATATCCATTTCCCGATTACCGTAATAAACAGCAGGGTCAAAAATGGCTGCCTGACCATCCGTACCGGTAACAAAATTCCCCTTCCACAAATCGCCATGGACCAGAGCCGGAGGCTCCTCGGAAAAGATTTCTTTCAATTTACTGCAAATCCTTTCTGCATCAGAAACATGTTCGTTATTAAGTAAGCCACTTTCATGCGCTCTCTTCACAAGAGGCAAAATTCTTTCCAGTGCAAAAAAATCCATCCACAGCGAATGTTGCTTGTTAGACTGCGTCAGTTTTCCGATATAATTATTATGTTCCAGCCCAAACTGCTCATGGGTAGAGGAGTGGAGTCGGGCAATGCTTTCTCCAAAGGTTTCCCAAAAACGGGTTGTCGGCTGACCGGATTCTATGTATTCTAGAACCAAAAAAATCTGCTGATGAAATTTCCCGTCAAATAATGGCATCGGCACTTTAATACTCTCTGCCTTGATCAGTTGTAATAATCCTCTGGCTTCTTTTTCAAACATGTCTAATCCAAACAAGGAAGCATTCACTTTTACAAAAAAATCACCTTTATCTGTCTTTAGCTTAAAACATTTGTTTATATCACCCCCATAAACAGCCTGATAATGATGAATGATAGAAGGTGATGAAAAGAAATCTGTAAATCGCTGTTGCAAATGCTCCAGCAAAGATTCGGATAACATAAAGCAGGTTTTTCAGCGAAGGTAGTAATGAAAAGGGATGGAGGGAAAAGAAAAAGCCGGAACGCTATATAATATACCGGCTGTAGTTTATTGCTCAGAATATTTTAATAGGCAAATAAAGCCTCCAGGTTATTGTTTCCTGCGTCGGCCCAGGTTAGTTTACAATAATAATTTCCGGCAGGACAGCTAACTGGATTTCCTGATGCGTCAAGCCCGAAGGTAGCCGCAGCAGTAACACCTGCAACCTCATGCTTAACTGCTCCTGAACTGAGCCTGAAATTGCAATCCTGTCGAATAACCAAAGGTTCTGTAATGGAGCTAACAAAATCATGACCAAAACGGTTGGTACCCCAAAAAACCACCTGACGATTATTCCCTTCTGTATGCGTTCCCGAAACGGCAACCACCACCCCATTGTCATAAGTAAATTTGCGTTCCTGAGCCACACGCCAGGTGCATTTGGTATTGTTATCAAAGGTTACAGAAAAACCGTCACTGGCAACGGTATGGGTAATTGACTCCAGATTAGCAAGATTTATTAAGAGTCCTCCACTGGTATTCGTGTAGGTTTGCTCTCCGTTGATTACCAGACTTCGCCCATTATTTTTGCGTGTGATTTTAAAATTGTTAAAAGCTATCTTTATTGTCGCTCCCGCATTTTTCCATTTCATTCCAAGCGGAGCAGATAAAGTAATCACACCTTCTCTCTTACGGTTTCCTATACAATCACTTCCATTAAATGTAACCGTAATGGTTTGTGGGTCACTCGTAAGGTCAGAGGAAATAGCAGCGTCACAAATAATGTTTTCCTGGATTCGCGGACTAACAGCACCAAAGGCCTCCAACAAAAGGTTAGTTTCATACAAGACCGCATCATTTTCTGATGTAAAAAAGTTTTCGTCAACAGAATGAACCTTAACCTCAGGGTCATTATCTTTTACATCGGCAGGATCATTTTTTTTGCAGGCGGTAAAACCAACCAGGAGAGAAAACAATAGCAAACCTGGGAATGCAATATTCTTTTTCATAAAAAATAAATAAGATGAATAACTAAAACGCTGAAATAACATTGTTCATAAAGTACAATAATCATTCCTTAACGCCGGTTTATCTGAAAATATTTTTACCAAAAACATAAATTTCTCATCTTATTCAAAAAAAAAGGAAACGATTCTCTAATTAATTGATTTTCACACATATACTGGAATGTTAAATAATTGCTACCTTTGCGCGAATGTTTTGTCGCCATAGGAAAGTATTTTCTAACAATTAAAAGAGAGAACATGGTACAAAAGACCTATTACAAAACCAAAGACTATTGCAAAGTAAAATTTGCTTTTAAACCCGAACATGCTGAGACTGTGGAAATTTTAGGACTAAACAATAACTGGGAGGATTCTATCATCATGAAAAAGAAAAAGGATGGTTCTTTTACTGCAGAAGTAAACCTTCCCAAAGACTCTAAACACGAGTTTAAATACCGGATAAACGAAAGTGAATGGGTAAACGATCCCGAAGCCGACGGTCTGCAACCCAATGAATACGGCGGGGCAAACAGTATTCTTAACCTTTGATCTGTAACGTGGTAAATTTTCAAAGCCGGAATATGCTCTTTCAAAGATTGCCGGCTTTTGTTTAAAAATATTTCATCTTTGCTCCTTACCCGGTTTATATGCACTTATCATTATGGGGCGAAGCAAGAAAAACCCTGCGTTTATCCTTTCCGATTATTTTAGGCGAGCTGGCTCAGATGGCATTGCACATCATTGATACCGCTATGATTGGTGCATTAGGTTACAAACAGCTTGCAGCAGGCTCACTTGTACTAGCCGTATTAAACGTACCTTTTGTAATTGGTATCGGTATGACGATTTCAGTTTCACAAATGGTGGCAATGGCTTATGGCCAAAATGACAAACAGAAAGTATCCCATTACTTTTATAATGGCTTCTGGCTTTGTGTGACCACAGCTGTAATCATTTCCGGAGGTCTGGTGATGGGGAAAAATATTCTCTTCCATTTAAAACAGGACGAAGAAGTGGCAAGGCTCGCAGTTCCCTTTCTCGAACTAATGGGGTGGAGCGTCATCCCCATGTTGCTGTTTATGGCGCTAAAACAATTTACTGACGGTTTAGAATATACGCGAACGGCTATGGTCATTTCAGTAATTGCCTTGCCGGTTAATTTATTTCTGAACTGGCTTCTGATATTTGGAAACTGGGGATTTCCCCGCCTTGAGTTATCGGGCGCAGGTTGGGGAACGCTAATCACCCGTACACTAATGTTTCTAACTCTTGGCGCTGTTATCCTCTGGCATCCCCTGTTTCGGAGGTATATCATCGTTAGAAAAAACCAATGGAAATTAAGACTAAAAACCATACGGGAATTATTATATATAGGCGTACCCAGCAGCCTCCAGATTGGAATGGAGGGTGGAGCTTTCGCCGTATCCGGTATTATTATAGGTACCATTGGTGCAACAGAGCAGGCGGCCCATCAGATAGCCCTGAGTTGCGCCGCTTTCACCTTCATGGTTTCCGTAGGTCTTGCTCAGGGTAGTTCTATCCGGGTGAGCAATGCATTTGGAAGAAAAAACCGAATCAAAATAATGACCATTGGAAAGAGCACACTCATTACCGCTCTTATTTATGGAAGCATCTGTGCCATCATTTTCATTTTATTCCGAAACCTTTTACCTCTGGCCTTTAATAACAATAGCGACGTAATAAAAACGGCTGCACTTCTGCTGATATTTGCTGCCATCTTTCAGATCTCTGATGCAACACAAGCTACATCCGCAGGCTTATTGCGGGGCATAAAAGATGTGAAAGTACCCACCCTGCTTATAGGTATTGCCTACTGGGCAATTGGTTTACCGGTAGGGTATTTTTTAGCATTCCATTCTAAATTAAACGCTTCGGGAATCTGGATTGGTTTTATTATCGGACTTTCCTGTTCCAGTATTCTATTGGGCTTCAGGTTTATGAAAAAGGCTAAAACAACAGGAGAATAAAACTCATACTCTCTGGGAAGATATTTCCTGACAAAAGTAATTTTCAGGAATAGAAATTCACAATAATACCCTTTACCAGAGAAGCCTTAAGGCCACAATTGCCAGGCAAACTGCCAGCGCCATGATAATAATATTTCCTTTAACCCGATGAGACAGCCAGGCTCCCATCTGAGCGCCGGGAATAACCCCTATACATATCCATACCACCATTCTTAAAATATACGGATCATCATAATTACCCTGCAAGGCGTGTACAAGCACGCTAACGCTGGCCATTACTGCCAAAATAAAATGGGAGGTGGCTGTAGCAATGTGAACGGGAAAGTGAAGCCAGTGCACCATTGCCGGTACATGAATAATGCCTCCTCCTATTCCAAGCAGGGGGGAAAGGTATCCCACAAAAACACTGATAATGGCTCCCGTATAAGCATTATAACTATAATGGTAAGTATTGTTTTCAGTGTCAATAAGCACTGTAGGTCGTTGACCTTTATTACCTGATTTTGTTACTGAAACCGATTTATCCGATTTCTTATTCTTAAACAAGAGGAAAACAGCTAACAGCAGAAGCAAGATTCCAAAGATGATATTAAAAATAGTATGAGGAATGTATTTAGTTGTAAAAACGCCGAAAACAGAACCCGGAATGGTAAACAAAGCAAAAAACACCCCTGCCCTGTAATCAATACGGCCGGAGCGGCTGTAAGCTACCGAACCGGAAATGGCATTAACGGCAACTACAACAATAGAAACTGCAGTAACTATTTCAGGAGAAAAATGTGGATGGGTAAGCAACAATAAAGGCACTAATATAAATCCACCACCTGCCCCAATCATCGTTCCAATGGTGCCTACCAAAAATCCAGTGATAAATAATATTATAGCATTGTCAAAAAGTACCGCTTCAAGCATGTAAAAATATAGATAATAACTAATGGCAAAAATATTAGGTACACCCAGTTGCTAAACGCGTATAGTTAAAAACAGACTTATCTCCCATTCAAAAAAAATTCCAGCGAATTCGTCTCATATCTGCATTATAACCTCAAGTTATGTTTAATAAATCACCATGGGTCATTTGCCACTGAATGGATTCCTGAATAGCTGCAATAGACGTATAACGAGGCTGATACCGGAGCAATTGTCTTGCTTTTTCAATACTACAGCAAGGGCTGTGAAGCAAATGATCCCAGGTAATTTCAGCATCTTCAGCGCTTACCATATTCTTCCATTGTTCCCATGGCAAAAACTTCAACATTGTGGGCTTACCTAACCACTCGCCGATCAAATCTGCATAGCCCCGCATACTCATTGCCTGAGCAGCTACAATATTGAAACTTTGCCCATTGGCTGCCTCCGGGTTGTCAAGCGCCAATTCAAAAGCCTGTGCTACATCATCCGCATGAACATGATGCAGGGTTTCCATACCCAGATTAGGTAAAACAATTTCATCGCCTTTTGCCAATTGTTTAAATACCTCCAAATTTAAACTGCCTGCCGGATTAACCGGACGCCATCCCGGCCCTACAATATGACCTGGATGTAAGATGCTTACCGGAAAACCATGGTGTTGAAATTCTTCTAAAAAATAGGATTCGGCTTCTGCTTTGAGTTGTCCATATTCAGACAATGGCTTGCGTGGCTGATCCTCCCTGGTGGGAATCATTACGCTGCGGCCATATACCCATATTGTGCCACAGAAAAGATACTGTTTTACAATACCTCTTAAAGCACCTACCATTTCCTCAGCAGTACGTCTGTCAAAACAGATCATATCAATTACCACATCCGGATTCATTTCTGCAATAAATTTTCCAAAACCTTCTGTTTCCTCCGCAGCATTTCTATCCCTCTTAACCAGCTTCACCCTATCCCATTCAGGTAGTGTAACATAGGGACTTCGTTCTTTACGGGAAACAACCGTAACCTCATGTCCTGCTCTCACCAGCCTTGGCACCAGAAAAGAACCTACATGGCCCGTACCCCCAATAATTACAACGTGCATATCTGCTTGTATTGATTAATGAGACCATTAGTGGAAGAATCATGAGAAGTAACTTTCTCTGCTCCTTTTAATTCAGGTAATATTTTTCCTGCTAATTGTTTTCCTAATTCAACTCCCCACTGATCGAAGCTGAAAATATTCCAAATAACGCCCTGAACAAAGATTTTATGTTCATACAAAGCTATGAGTTGTCCCAGCGTAGTAGGGGTAATCTTTCTTATCAAAAAGGAATTGGTCGGTTTATTCCCTTCAAAAACCTTATAAGGTGCTATGCGGCTTCGTTCTTCGTCACTGAGTCCACCTAATTCTGCTTCCACTTCAGACAAAGCTTTTCCGTTCATCAAAGCCTCTGTTTGCGCAAAAAAATTAGACAATAGTTTTTGATGATGATCTCCAACAGGATTATGACTGATAGCCGGTGCAATAAAATCACAGGGGATCAACACGGTTCCCTGATGAATCAACTGGTAAAATGCGTGTTGCCCGTTTGTACCTGGCTCGCCCCAAATTACAGGGCCCGTTGCGTAGTCAGTTCCCTTACCATTCCTGTCCACATGCTTTCCATTGCTCTCCATATTTCCCTGCTGGAAATAAGCTGAAAACCGATGCATATATTGATCATAAGGCAATATTGCTTCCGTTTGCGCACCAAAAAAATTCGTATACCACAGACCTATCAGCGCCATAATCACCGGAATATTCTTTTCAAAGGGAGTGGATTGAAAATGAACATCAACAGAATGGGCGCCTTTCAGCAATTGCTCAAAATGATCATAACCTATGGTTAATACAATTGAAAGACCGATTGCACTCCAAAGGCTGTATCTTCCACCCACCCAATCCCAGAATTCAAACATATTAGCTTTATCAATGCCAAACTTTACCACTTCTTTTTCATTGGTAGATAAGGCTACAAAATGTTTCGCCACCTGTATCTCATCTTTAGCTTTCGCTAAAAACCAATCTCTGGCGGTGTGTGCATTAGTCATGGTTTCCTGTGTGGTAAAGGTTTTAGAGGCAATCAGGAAAAGGGTTTCCTCCGGAGTTACCTTCTTTAATGTTTCCACAATATGTGTACCATCCACATTAGACACATAATATACCTGCATCCCCTCAACCCAATAAGGCCTTAATGCTTCTGTAACCATTACCGGACCCAAATCACTCCCTCCGATTCCGATATTTACAATGTATCGTATCTTCTTGCCTGTATAACCTCTCCATTCGCCGCTGTGAATTCGCTTTGAAAAATTCTTCATCTGCAGCAACACCCTTTGAACCTCCGGCATCACGTCTTTTCCTTCGGACATAACAGGCTTACCGGAAAAATTTCGCAGTGCAGTATGCAACACAGACCGCCCTTCCGTCTGATTAATTTTCTCACCCTCAAACATGGCGTTTACAGCATCCTTCAATTTACATTCTCTCGCAAGATCAAACAACAGGCTCAGTGTTTTTTCATCTACTATATTTTTAGAATAATCGAAAAGAATATCCTCAAACGAAATTGAAAACTGTTCAAACCTTGACGGATTATTTTTAAAATAATCTTTAATCCTGGTGTTTTTTGCAGAAACATACCGTTCAGCAAGAGATTTCCAGGCACCGGTCTGGAGAGGACTAATATGGGGAAACGACATAAACTTTGATTTGGTCAAAGATAAGATGAAGCGGTCAGAAATGAAACGGAAAATATCAATTCAATTGCGAATACAGATCGGGATAGTCAGTAATAACACCATCTGTGCCCATGTTTTTTAATTGCTGAAGTTCTTCCAGTTTGTTCGGAGTCCATGGAATGATGAGTACACCCAGCTGATGAAATTCCTTTACCAGGTCGGGAGTGACCAACGAATAATGAGGACTGAAAATATCAGGTTTAAACCCTAAATCATCAATATAGCCTTGTGCTGATTCGTGCGCTGCTTTTCCAATGAGATAGGAAGTCTTTACCTCCGGATATTTTTCGTGTACCAGTCTTAATGCTCTTATATCAAACGATTGAATCATTGTCCGGGAAGCAATCTCTTTAACAATTATAATATGCAGTGCAGAGTCAACAAATTCTTCAAGGCTGGAATAGGTCTTTCCATCACTTTCCGGGCTGGATTTTATTTCAATATTATAATGATTAAGGTGGTTCTTCTCTTTTGCATAAGCTTCCACCGAATCAATTAATACACTTAATAACGGTTTGACAGCAGGTATTTTTTGTTGCCGTGGAAATTCAGGATGAGGTTTCATACCCACATCATACTTAGCCACGCTATCGTAATCCATATTAAAGATAAGTCTCGAATTGCCATCCTCTTTAGACATGGTATCTCCTTCAGGGGTCAAACAGAAATTGCTACTAAAATAGGCATCATGAGACACCACTATTTTTTTGTCTTTACTCATTTGCAGGTCCATTTCCAGCGTACAGCTGTAGTCAATAGCGTCTTTTTGGGAGGCAATTGTATTTTCCGGCATTAATCCGCGTCCGCCCCGGTGCGCCTGCTGATCAAAAACAGGCGTTTTCTCCCGCTCCTTATTTTGTTGAGTGTTATTCGAACCGCAGGCTGCCATTCCCCATAAAACTGCCGGGAGGAAAAATAATCTTGAAATTGTACTCATTTTGTCTGCTTTATCATCAAAAGATAAAATTAAAACATAAAGCTGTTAAAGATCACCGTTTGCAAAAAGGAGTCTTTGAGTGCATTTAAAACCCAATAAAATTTGTTAAGAAAAACCTAAGTAAGTCTTTTTTAAAAGTAACGGGGCAGGACACTCCATGATGCAACTCACTAAACAAACGTTTGCATTGAATAAAAAACGTTAAAATTAGCTTTTATTTTGTTTTTTTTACAGCATTTCATTAAAACATTATGAGAAAAAAAAATTACGTATTAACTTTGCAAATCGTCTCCGGTCACAGTTCTCGGGATTAAATAACATATCATTTGCACACAGTTTGCAACTTAACAGCCCGTAAATCTGTCTCTCTCCAGACGCCAGGCATCAATGCTAATCCGTTCAGTCTGTTACTATTGCTATTTATTGATTAAAATCGTAATTATAATAATTTAAGGGGTATGAGACAGTTAAAAATTGCAACACAAATTACCAACCGCGACTCGCAGGCGGTTGAAAAATATCTTCAGGAAATATCTAAAATATCCATGATTACGCCAGAAGAAGAAACAGTATTGGCGCAACGAATCAAAATGGGAGATCAGCGGGCTTTAGACAAACTGGTACAGGCCAACCTTAGATTTGTTGTTTCGGTTGCAAAACAATACCAGCACCAGGGATTATCGCTGAGTGATCTGATTAATGAAGGTAATCTGGGCTTAATCAAGGCTGCACAAAGATTTGATGAAACCAAAGGTTTTAAATTCATTTCTTATGCAGTGTGGTGGATTCGTCAATCCATTTTACAGGCTTTGGCTGAGCAGGGTCGTTTGGTGCGTTTACCGCAAAACAAGATTGGCACCTATAATAAAGCCAATAAAGCCTATATGGCTTTTGAACAGGAGCATGAGAGAGAACCCAGCACAGAAGAGTTGGCTGAATTATTAGAGATGAGTGAAACAGAAATCAATAATATTTTCCAGAGCAATACCCGTCATACCTCTCTTGATGCTCCCGTGCATGAGGCAGAGGATGTAGCTATGGGCGATCTGCTGGAAGGCGGTTCAGAAACAGACGACGATGTAATGAAAGATTCTTTACGCGATGAAATCCGTCGGGTACTGAGATCACTCAGCCCGCGTGAAGCTGAAATCGTGAATGCCTATTTTGGACTTGACGGCGAAAATGGGGTAACAATTGAACAGATAGGACAAAAATATGATCTTACTAAAGAACGTATCCGCCAGATTAAAGAAAGAGCTATTAAGCGTCTACAAAAAGCACGCTATAGCAGTTCTTTAAAGGCTTATCTTGGATAAAATAAGTCTGAAACACAGTACCCACGTACCCAAATAAATGATCCCGGTATTTGAATTCATTCAGGTATCGGGATTTCTTTTAATTAAAGAAATACAAGTAATTTTGCGGCATTTCCTTACTTAAATAAAAGGAATTATTTCTACACCCAATCATTTCTCAAAATCATTCAGCATGGAAAATACAAATAAGGAAAAAGTGACTTGCTTAATTATCGGATCAGGACCCGCCGGATATACAGCAGCAATTTATGCTGCGCGCGCTAATCTAAAACCTTTGCTCTATCAGGGTATACAACCAGGAGGACAACTTACTATTACCACCGAAGTGGAGAACTACCCTGGGTATGCTGATGGTGTACAAGGACCTGATATGATGGTAGATTTTGAAAAGCAAGCCAAACGAATGGGGGCTGATATCCGCTTTGGCGTTGTTTCTCATGTTGATTTTTCAAAGCAGCCCTATAAAGTGTGGATAGATAATGAAAAATTGATTGAAGCCTATGCCATTATTATAGCCACCGGTGCATCTGCAAAATGGCTGGGTCTGGAAAGTGAAAAACGACTGAATGGTTTTGGCGTGAGTGCCTGTGCGGTATGCGATGGGTTCTTTTTTCGCGGAAAAGAAGTGGCTATTGTTGGCGCCGGCGATACTGCGGCAGAAGAAGCGCTTTACCTTTCCAAACTCTGCACCACTGTTCACATGATCGTTCGTCGTGACGAAATGCGTGCATCCAAAGTGATGCAGGACAGGGTATTGAAAACAGCTAATATTAAAATATACTGGAATAGTGAGACACAAGAAATTGTAGGGGAGAATAAAACGGAAGCCATTCGAATAAAAAATAATAAGACGAACGAAATACAAACCATTCCGGTCAGCGGTTTCTTTGTGGCAATAGGGCATGAACCCAATTCCTTAATTTTCAAAGAATGGATTAATATGGATGACTCCGGATATATCCTTACAACACCCGGCACCAGCAAGACCAATGTAGAAGGGATATTTGCCGCCGGCGATGTGCAGGATAAAATATACAGACAGGCTGTAACTGCAGCGGGGTCGGGCTGTATGGCTGCACTTGATGCAGAGAGGTATTTAGGAGAAAAAGGAATTGAATAGGCGGAAAAACGATTGAAAGAAAAGGTTTTTCGTTTGTAGATCAGCGTTAAAAAGCATTGGGCAATTCCAGCATATTGGTCCCATTTTTTGTAATTCTGAATACCTTCTTACATGTTAAAGATTTCTCTTCAACACCTGAAGTCTCATTCTTTCCACGGAGTTTACGAAGAAGAACAACTGACAGGCAATGAGTTTGAAATAAATTTGGACGTCTTTTTCAACGAAAATGTTGAAATCATTTCCCAATTAGAGGAAACCATCAGTTATGCAGCACTATTTCAACTTGTACAGGAAAGGATGAATATTCCGACACCCTTACTGGAGACCATTGCTATGGATATAGCACGCCAGATAAAGGAGCAATATCCAAAAGTTCTTGAAATTAACATTTCCATAAGCAAAAGCAACCCACCACTGTCTAACTTCATGGGCCAGGCTACCGTTACCTTCAGTAAACGATACCAGTTGTGATATCCGTTGATTTATTATTAAAAATTCAGATCCAAATATGAAGCGGAGCATAATATATTTTTCTCCTTTTGAGAAATGTAAATGGGGAGTTGCATCTGATAAAAGCGTAAAAACAAATAACCAAGGGATGAAATATTCTATCACGCTGCTTTGCACTATTCTACTGTACTCCATTGTCATAGCTCAGGATATGCAACCTCTATTAGCAGAAGCCGCACAACTCGAGAAAAATCTTAAAGAAAATGAAGCCCTGGAGATTTATCAATCGGTACTCAAACTTCAACCGGCAAATAATACAGCGCTTTTAAGAGCAGCAGAACTATCAGGAAGGATTGGAAGCAGATTTAAGGACAGCAGGCAAAAGGCTTCCGCTTATGGAAATGCAAGATACTACGCAGAGAGAGCCTTAAAACAAAAAGAGAATCTGGCTGAGGCTTATTATGTGATGTCCTTATCTTCTTTACAATTAGCTTCAGTCAATAAGGGGAAAGACAAGGCCGCATATCTCCGGGATATGAAATTCTATGCAGATTCATCTTTGCTTTACAACCCTTCTCATGCAGGATCATTATATCTTACCGGAAAATGGAATATAGAGATTGAAGAATTAAACCCTGCGGAGAAAACAGCTACAAAAGTGTTGTTTGGAGGAATGCCAAAAGCTTCTCTTCAGGATGCTATTCAATATTTTGAAAAGGCGAGAATTGCTAACCAGTGGATGCTTGTAAATTATCTGGACCTCGCAAAAGCCTATGTAAAAGATCACCGGACTGATAGGGCAATAGAAGTTCTCAATAAAATGGTGAAGATGCCACCCAGGACCGGAGATGATGAAGCGCTTAAAGGGGAAGGTAGAAAACTTCTGGCGTCTCTGCAATAACAATGCACTCAGGAATCCCGGATAAATTTATTCTTTTGCTTATTTTTAATTTTAAAATACAACTAAAGTTGAATCCCATACAAATTCTGAATACTTTAATAACGTTGCAAAAACTGTGATGAAATGATTAAAAAAAATCTCCTGATTTTAGCCGGTTTTCTGGCTTGTATTACCCTTAATGCGCAGGAAACTCGCGAAACGCTTTCCGGTTATGATTATCATGCGTTGTTTTCACCTCTATTTTATACTAATAACGGTAATGCATACCGCTCTGCAAACGGAGAACCCGGACCGGAATACTGGCAAAACAGAGCCAATTATCAAATTAATGCGGCTTTGGATGAAACAAAGAGCGAGGTAGCCGCTACGGTTATCCTTCATTATAAGAATAATAGTCCACAAAACCTTCCCTATCTGTGGTTGCAATTAGACCAAAATTTATTCAATGATACATCAAGAGGACATGCTAAAATACCTGCAACGGGTCGAAGCCGTTATGGAGATGTAAACAGCACCTTTAAAGGGGGATTTCAGTTCCGTTCTGTAACCATTGTTAACGGGCAAAAAGAAACCCCTGTAAACTATTTCATATCTGACACCCGGATGCAGATCAGGCTCGACAAACCTCTTGAGGCAAAACAGGGAGAACTGAAAATAAAAATGGTGTATACGTATACGATACCTCAGTATGGCGCGGATAGAACCGGAGTGCTCAGCACCCCAAATGGCGATATCTTTGCTGTAGCACAATGGTATCCAAGGATGTGTGTGTTTGATGATATCAGAGGATGGAATACTGACCCCTACCTTGGCGCAAGTGAATTCTACCTCGAATATGGCGATTTCGATGTGAATATTACTACGCCATCGGGCATGATTGTGGCAGGTTCGGGCGAATTACAAAACCCCAGGGAAGTGCTTACTGCTCAACAATATGAACGCTACAGCCTTGCTAAAGAAAGTGATAAGACCATTTTTATCCGGGAAAAAGACGAAATCAAAAATAAGAAGGCCCAACCTCAAAAAAGTTCTTTAACCTGGAATTTCAAAATAAATAATTCCCGTGATTTTGCCTGGGCCGCTTCAAGATCCTTTATTTGGGACGCAGCAAAAATGAACTTGCCGGATGGGAAAAAAGGGTTAGCCATGTCAGTATATCCACCCGAAGCCGGTGGCCGAACCGCCTGGGGGCGATCTACCGAATATACAAAAGCCTCCATTGAAAGTTGTTCTAAAAGATGGTATCCTTACCCCTATTATTCGGCAGTGAATGTAGCGAGCAATGTGGCAGGGATGGAATATCCGGGAATTGTATTTTGCAGCGCCAGGTCTTCCGGTGCAGGACTTTGGGGAGTTACCAACCATGAGTTTGGACACACCTGGTTTCCAATGATTGTTGGCAGTAATGAGAGACGATATGGATGGATGGACGAAGGACTCAATACTTTTATCAATGCGATAGCAACAAATGATTTCAATAACGGGGAGTATGTTAGCAGAAAAAGAGATGCTCATCAGATAGGTTATATGTTTGGGAATCAATCAGAAAGTATTTTCAATACTCCAGATGCCATGAAAGAAAGGAATATAGGAAATCTGCTTTATTATAAACCGGCTTTTGCTTTAGACCTGCTGCGTAATCAGATCGTAGGACAGGATCGCTTTGATTATGCATTCAGAAAGTACATCAATGACTGGGCTTATAAGCATCCCACACCCTGGGATTTCTTTCGCAGTATTGAAAATAGTGTAGGCGAGGATTTAGCTTGGTTCTGGAAAAGTTTTTTCCTCAATAGTTATGCGTTGGATCAGGTGTTGAAAGGAGTAGAATATGTAAATGGAAATCCACAGGAGGGGGCGTTAATCACGGTTGAAAACGCCGGGCAAATGGCCATGCCTGTAATTGTTGAATATACTACGGCGAGTGGGCAAACAGCAAGAAAAAATCTTCCGGTGGAAATCTGGCAAAGCAATGACACCTGGACTTTTAAGGTAGACAGCCGGGAGCCTCTGATCAAAGTGGTTATTGATCCAGACCATGTATTCCCTGATGTGGATGATTCTAACAACACCTGGATCAGATAATTAACAGAGCGCATTTTATAAAGTTGAAATTCATAACGGCTTTACATACAATCGAGTAGGAAGGTAGCGATTAGTTCGCTACCTGTCCTCTCACACCACCGGACGTACGGGTCTCGTATCACGGCGGTTTGTTAGAACAATTTAAGTTGTAATTCAACGCTGTTGCGGTACGTTGGGTAAAAACCGGGTAGCCCTTTCTGCGCCAGCACTCTCTTACTCAAACTTCGTTGCAGTATTGGACTGTGTGCCGTCCTGCTCGCGCCCTTGCTGGTATTGGCCCATTGATAGGCTTGATATTTTGGGATACCAAGTTGGATGAGGTTACGCATTCGGGACTTTGTCTTTTGCCATTTCTGCCAAAACAGTTTCCGAACCCGACTTCTCAAAATTTCGTCCAGCCGCTGACATGTACTTTTCAGGTCTGCCAGTTGAAAGTATTGTACCCAGCCCTTTATCATAGGGGCTAAGTTCTTCATTGATACTTCCACTTGTTGGGCTTTGTTTCTCGGTAGTCGTTTCCTTAGCTGCTCTTTAATACGACGAGTAGATTTGTCCGCTATCCGTATCCGCCATTCACCTTTGGTTTTGTAGAATGAAAAACCTAAGAGCGTACTTTGTATCGGACGGCTGACTTTGCTCTTTTCACGATTTACTTGTAGAAGCAGAACTTCCTCTAAGTATCTTGTGATACTTCGCATTACCCGTTCTGCCGATTTCCTGCTCTTTACATAAATGCTACAGTCATCAGCATAGCGTACAAAGCTTAACCCCCTTCTGCTTAGTTCCATGTCCAACTCATCAAGCAGAATGTTGGATAGCAGAGGACTTAGCGGGCTGCCTTGCGGCGTGCCTTTAAGTCGTTGACTACTTACTCCTCCTGTCATGATTTCGCTCCGAAGATATTTGCCTATCAGCTTCAAAGTGGACTTATCTGTTATCTTCTTACTTAAAAGGCTCATCAGTTTGTCGTGGTTGACTTCGTCAAAGAATTTGGCTAAGTCCAGTTCCACAACATAAGTTTTGCCCTCCTTTAGATAGGATTGTGCCCGTAGTACTGCCTGGTGGGCGTTCTTGTTGGGACGAAAACCGTAACTGTCTGCTTGGAAACTACTCTCCCACAGTCCGCTCATCCATTGGGCTATCGCTTGTTGGATAAGGCGGTCTTTGGCGGTAGGAATACCGAGCATTCGTGTTCCCCCATGGGGTTTGGGTATCTCTACTTTCCGTATCGCATCCGGTTGGTAAGTGCCTGATTGCAATGCTTCTTTTAAGGATGACCAGTGTGTGGACATGAAGTCACGAAGTTCATCGGTCTGCATTCCATCCACGCCACCGGCTCCTTTGTTACTACACACTTGTTTGAGTGCATGAGTAATATTTCTGATGTCTAAGATTGCATGTAGCATTTTACCTTTTGTTGTACTGTAACTTCTGCGCTCTCCCTATCTTATTGCTCTGCTAAGCTACACTCCTTGCATATTTTATCTTCGGGTACTGCCCTATTTTCATATACATAGGTTACTTTTTTTTTCTGTGCTAAACGCTTCGCAGAAAACGCCATAGTTCAATCGCAATTCTAACATTCAGTCCTTCTTAGCTTTGACATTAAGCTAATACTATGACCTCGGCTGACTTCTGTTTATCCCATTGCAATATTGCTGTTATACTCTATTGTTTGTTTACTTCTTTGACATTCGCTCATATCGCAGACAGTTTAGATAAACAGATATCTCAGGGTAAGCTCTTTCTCTCTCTATCCATGTAACCTCTTCATTTACGCAATTACGATCCGTGCAGTATTGGGCTTCTGTTTCTTTTGCAACATCACCCGCATAATTACGCCTCATATGAAGTTTCTGTTCGTAGGTTCGGATATTTGCCGCCAGCTTCCTTCAGATTTTACCTCGCAGTAAACACCCTTGCTCTTGGCTAACGATAAGTACTGCAACTCTCGTTCGGGACTTACACCCTATAGATAAAGAACATGCCTGACACACAAACAAAAGCCGCATCACTGCGGCTTTTGTTTTATTATTTCCTCCACTCATCGATTTTAAACGAAGTAATAATAGAGTCCCTTGAAAGAGTAAGATTTAAATACTTTGTATGTACAGGGTCAATATCACTGCCATAATCGTTTAAAACTTCATAAGAAATTCGTGAACTGTCCTCATACTGGGGAGTGCCCAAGAGTTCTATTACTTGTTTATAATTAAGACCTACTACCGTATGATTCTTGGTTAAATCACC
>CAZFGP010000097.1:0-17129 GCA_964518685.1 uncultured Terrimonas sp. | reverse complement strand
GCTGGTGCGTACCGACCGGTTTTGCGGTCGGCACCGAAGGTCAGACCGCAAAACCAAAAAACATCCTCAAAGCAAACCGGTCAGGACGCTAACGCATACCGACCAGTTTGTGGTCGGCACCGAAGGTCAGCCGCAAAACCGAAAAACACCCTCAAAGCAAACCAGTCTGACGCTGGTGCGTGCCGACCAGTTTGTGGTCCGGACTAAATCACCACGGGAAACTTATATTTGATGTCATTCGTATTAAATTTGCATTCATTATGAATATCATTATCACTGGCGCTTCCAGAGGTTTTGGGAAGGCGATAGCCGGACTCTTTGCAGCCAATGGATATAATCTTTATCTGACTTCTAAAAGTGAAGTTGCATTGTATAAAGCAATGGAAGACCTTACCACCCGGTTTCCGACTATAAATATCAAAGCAAGAGCCTTTGACCTAAGCCGAAGAACACAGGTGGCCGAATTGAGCAACTGGTTATTGGAGTTAAATGTTTCCATAGATATCCTGATTAATAATGCCGGTTCTTTTGAAGCGGGAAGCGTATATAATGAGCTGGAAGGCGTGATGGAAAGCATGATGAATACCAATTTTTTCAGCGCTTATCATCTTACCAGAGCCCTGATACCGGCTATGATAAAACAACGCAGCGGACATATCTTTAATATGTGTTCCATTGCCTCCTTTCAGGCGTATAAGAACGGGGGCGCTTACTCAATAAGCAAGTTTGCATTAGCGGGATTCTCCAAAAACCTGCGGGAGGAAATGAAGCCTTTTGATATCAAAGTTACTTCTGTATATCCAGGAGCAGCATACACAGATTCGTGGGCAGAAAGCGGTATTGAAGCCCAGCGCTTTATGACGGCAGAAGACGTGGCCAGAATGATTTTTGCTGCTTCACAGCTTTCTCCCAGCGCTTGTGTGGAGGACATTATTTTACGACCTCAGTTAGGCGATATCTAATATGAAAATCTAAAACCGATATGGGCGATTTTCTATAGCAGAAGTATACATCGCCAGTACAATTTCAACAGCCTTACGAGCTTCCCTCCCGTCAATTTCAAAAGGGCTACCAGTTTCTACAGAGGAAATAAAAGCTGCAATATTAGCTGCATGCAACTCAAACGGAATGGCTGTGGGGTCTGATGCTCCGGCTGCATTTCCCGTGGGCGCATAGCGTAAACGGAGCGTTGCATCTTCCGGAGTTTCTACCGAAAATTGCCACAATTTAAGATTACTGTCTTCAAGGATCGCAGTTCCTCCGGTCCCTGTAATTTCAATTCGGCGTGGTTGTCCGGGAAAAGAGGCTGTAGTGCCATAAATAGAACCCAGGGCCTTATTTCTGAATCTCAAAATTGCCGTTGCGGTATCTTCCGCTTCTATATCGTGTCCAAGCGTAGCCGTATACGCCTGGAGAGATTCTAGTGGACCCATAATATATTGCAACAAATCCACCATATGGATCGCCTGATTCATCATGGCCCCACCACCGTCCAGTTCCAATGTACCGCGCCATTTATGCTGATAATACTCATCACTTCGCCACCAGGGTACATGGATGGATGCAAAACTGAGAGCGCCAAATCGTCCCTCAGCCAGCGCTTGTTTCAGCAGGTGGGTGGTTTCCGTAAACCGGTAGTTGAAAAAACCTCCTAATTTTGTTCCTGCCTTCTCATGCGCCGCAATCATGGCGTCAATTCTTTCCAGCCTAATTTCCATCGGCTTTTCGCACAATACGTGCTTCCTCCGTTTTGCTGCTTCTACAGTGGGCTCCATGTGCAATCCGCTGGGCGTGGCAATAGTAACGATCTCTATTTCCGGATCTTCCAGCAGGGCATGAAAGTCGGAAAAAGCCCGGCAGTCGTATTTCTTCGCAAGGGCTTCTGCTCTTCCCGAACCGGCGCCACAAACACCCACCAATCGAGCATTATGCAAATGCTGAATAGATTTAGCATGAAATTCAGCCACCGCACCGGCACCGATAATTCCAAATTTCCAGGTTTTCATCTGTAATAAGTTGGACTTTCAAAAAAAGTATAAACAAAGTTCAAAACAGAATTATTTGCGGCTGTTCATTTTGGCCAATAACCTTAAAATTTCAAGATAAAGCCATACAATGGTTACCAGCAGCCCAAAAGCTCCATACCATTCCATGTATTTAGGCGCCCTGACTGCTGCCCCCTTTTCAATCATATCATAATCGAGAATCAAATTAAGCGCTGCAACGGCTACAACCACCAGAGAAAAAATAATCCCAAAGGTGGTGCCCTGGTGGATGAAAGCCATTTCTATATTGAAAAAGCGAAGCACGATGGAGATAAGATAAAAGATTGCAATTCCTGCTGTAGCAGTGACGATTACCGAACGAAAAGTTTCCGTAGCCCGAATAATCCGCAGGTTGAACAAAATATACATAGCAATTGCTACTCCAAAGGTTAATCCCACTGCCTGCATGATGATATTAGGTGCGGTTTCCGCAAAGGCATGATTAAAATACGCAGAAATAGCGCCTACAAACAAACCTTCAAGCAAAGCATAAGCTGGAGCCAGAAAAGGCGCCCAGGTTTTCTTAAATACAATTATCAGCGCCACAATAAATCCTCCGATGGCCCCACCCCACATATAGGAGGTAACATCTACTCCTTTATTGAAATTATACCAACTGAAAAATGCAGTAGCCATCACCATTAAAAAAAGAAAACCAAACTTATTTAAAGTACCCCGTACCGTCATTACCTGATCGCTATCTATTGGCATAGCCTGGTCAAACATTTTTTCACTGAGTGTGGGATTACCCGATTTCAATAACTCCATAAAAGTATTTTTAGGTTTGAAGGTAAAGATAAATCTTTTTTGAAGTACCTATCTTTGTCCCATGTTAAAATCTGTTTTATTAAAAGCTGTGAACTCAGCGGGGGCCATTATGAAAGAGTCGTTTCATAGCTCCTTTAAAATTTCAAATAAGACGGGGATCAATAATTTAGTTACAGACATTGATCATGCCTCGGAAAAAGCAATTATTGAAATCATCAAAAAGGATTATCCGGAACATTTTATCCTGAGTGAAGAAGTTGGAGAAATAGTGAAGGACTCTGATTATAAGTGGATTATTGACCCCATTGACGGCACCGTAAATTATGCCAATGGTATTCCTTTATGCTGCGTAAGTATCGCTGTTGAACATAAAGGAACGATAATTCTTGGCGCCGTATTCAACCCATTCCTTGACGAGTTGTTCTTTGCAGAGAAAGGCAAAGGGGCTACTTTAAATGATGAGCCGATACGGGTAAGCGAAAAAGCGGAAATGAACAGCGCCTGTCTGGTTACGGGATTCCCTTATCAGCTCTTGGATGAACCGAATGGCCCTTTGGATGTTTTTAACCGGCTGATTCGAAAAGGCATCCCGCTAAGACGGATGGGATCAGCAGCAATTGACCTTTGCTGGGTGGCCGCCGGCAGGTTCGATGGATTTTACGAGCATAAATTAGAAGCATGGGATAGTGCTGCAGGATTTCTTATAGTGGAAGAAGCCGGTGGTAAGGTAACCGATTTCATGGGAAATCACTATTCTCCCTATCAGGCCCGTATATTGGCTACCAACGGAAAAATACACGAAGAACTGCGCACCTTTATTAATGAAGCGAATTGAGAAGGAACATTTTTTGCCTCTTTAAACAAGATCATCTTTTATCCGTCTGTTTTTTTTATAAATTATTTTTATGTCTTCTCGTACAGAAATTGCCACTCTCGGCGAATTTGGGCTTATAGAGCATCTTACCCGAAATAATGAAACCCGGCAAGCCTCCACCCTGGTAAGCGTAGGCGATGATGCGGCTGTGCTGGATCCCTTCGGCAGACAAATGGTAATTACAACGGACCTCCTGATCGAAGGGGTTCATTTTGACCTGGCCTATACCCCATTAACTCACTTGGGATATAAAAGTGTAATCGTAAATCTGAGTGATATTTATGCCATGAATGCCATCCCCACTCAGATCATCCTCGCTATCGGAATCAGTAACCGGTTTAGCGTGGAAGCCCTGGATGAATTTTATGAAGGTGTATATGCTGCTTGTCGGAAATATGATGTAGATCTCGTAGGCGGAGACACCAGTACTTCTAACAAAGGATTCATTATCAGCGTAACGGCTATAGGAGAAGTAGCGCCGGATCAGTTTGTAAAAAGAGATGGTGCGCAAAAAGGCGACCTGATTTGTGTAAGTGGAGATTTGGGCGCGGCCTACCTGGGTTTATTACTAATGGAGCGGGAGAAGAAAATCTTCCTGGAAAGTCCTTCAGTCCAGCCCGACCTTGAAGGGCAGGATTATATCTTACGCCGGCTGCTGAAACCGGAAGCCAGAAAAGATATCATTGCCTTTCTTGAAGAAAATAGCATTCAACCCACAAGCATGATGGACATCAGCGATGGGTTGAGCAGCGATATATTACATATCTGCAAACAAAGTAATAAGGGCTGCATCTTGTATGAGGATAAAATTCCCATTGCCGATCCAACGCGGCAATTTGCCTTTAAACTGGAAATGGATCCCACCGCCTGCGCTCTGAGTGGGGGAGAGGATTACGAGTTGCTTTTTACCATAAAGCAGGAAGATTATGACAAATTAGTTCTCAATGAACAAATCAGCGTCATCGGTTATATCACTGAGCCTGAAGAAGGGGCACAACTGATCAGCCGGTCGAACAAAAAACATCCTTTAACTGCACAGGGTTGGAATGCCTTCAGGCAAGGATGAGGACATCTAATAAAAGAGACAAATTATATCTGCTTTTTTAATTAAGGGTTTTTGGACTTATTTTTACCCACATGACTAAGAGGTCAATCTGTGCTTTATTAATAGCAATAAGTTGGTTTACAATAAGCTGTCAGAGTTATAAAAAGGCGATGAATCCTGGAAAAAAGTTTCCGGCAGAAGCGCTGCGCAACGATTATAACCTGATGAGAGAAATCTTAGAACGCTTCCATCCCGCATTGTATTGGTATACCTCTAAAGACAGCATGGACTATTTCTTTGATAAGTATTTTCATTCTATAAAGGACTCCATGACCAGGCAGGAATTTGGATTTTCAGTTCTGGCTCCTGTTACTACTAAAATTCATTGCGGGCATACCAGCTTCAATTTTCCGCGCGGTTACTCCAAACGACAACAGGATCATCTGCAAGCCTCTTTTCCCTTTTTTATGAAGATATGGCCTGACACTATGGTAGTTACTTTTAATTTGAACAAAAAGGACAGTATACTAAAATACGGAACAATAATCAGCCACATCAATGGATATGATGAAGCACAACTCACTGATACCCTGTTTCAGTTTATGCCCACAGATGGCTATGCTGAAAATGTGAATTACGTGCGGCTCAGTGCGGCATTTCCATTCTATTTCAAAAACATCTTAGGATTGAGGAAAGATTTTGCGGTGGGGTATATAGACAGTACCGGCGAAGAAAAAACAATATCGGTCCCGCTGTTTGATCCCTCCACCGACAGTGCAGCCAGTACGTATATTCGTAATAGAAGCACAAGACTGGAACCCCACAAAAGGCGTGCGAACCGGGAAAACATCCGAACTTTTGAAATAGATACAGCACATACTTACGCAGAAATGACCATCAACAGTTTTGGCAGCGGAGGCAGGCTTCATTCTTTTTATCGGAGATCCTTCAGAAAATTACGTAAAGCCAATATCCCCAATCTGATCATTGACCTGCGTCTGAATGGAGGCGGACGGGTAAATAATTACACTGCTCTCGCCCGTTATATTCGTAATACTTCCTTTAAAGTGGCAGATTCTGCGGTGGCAAAACACAACGGACTGGGATCGTATAAACGTTACTTTAAAGGCGGATGGCTCAATTCGATGGTCTTATTTTTTACTATCCGCAAGGCGGAAGATAATGAGTACCATTTCAGATATTGGGAAAAACACTTCTTTCGTCCACACAAAAGAAACTTTTACAACGGACGTGTATTCGTTCTTATCAGTGGCCCCACATTTTCAGCAGCCACCCTTTTTGCACATGGAGTAAAAGGTCAGGAAAATGTTTTGCTTATTGGAGAAGAAGCGGGTGGCGGCGCCTATGGCAATAGTGGCATACTCATTCCAGAGGTGGTATTACCAAATACTAAAATGAAGGTGAGAATGCCACTATTCAGACTGGTGCAATATCTGCATGGCAGTAAAAACGGCAGAGGAGTTATCCCTGATATTTGCGTGCCGCCAACCGTAGACAACATAAGGAAAAGGCGAGATGGGAAAATGGAAAAGGCGCTGGAAATTATTCAGATCTCATCCACAAACCCCTAATACCCGCCGGCAATTGCTCTCTGATTGTTTAACACGCTCAGGCTCATTAACAAACTATTATTTTTTGAATGCTTTGTTCTCCTTGCATTCTCCGAAAAATTAATTTACCTTGGCATCCTGTTTTCAGCAGTCAAGGTTTCTATATCCCAATGTATTATCCCAGACCCTGTATTAACCTTTTGCGTGAATAAACTCCAGCTACACCAGATCCAATATCTTCTTAAAATTCTGTCTGCTTTCTAAACTACTACCACTCTGGGATACATCAAAAACCCTATTCGTAAAATGCGAATTAGAATCCTTTTTTTCACCGTATGTTTAATTATCTTTCGCATACCATCCTATGCACAGGAAGTGGCTGGCTGTATGGACCCTTTGGCTATTAATTACAATGCTCCTGCCACTATCAATGACGGTTCTTGTTCTTACTCCCCAACCAGCGCGACACTTGTTCAAAAAGGTATCTTTAATAATGAGTTAAAGGAAATCAGCGGGATGGTTCATATCAATGGTAAACTATATGCCATCAACGACGGTGGTAATGACAATAGCCTTTATGTGATTGACACTTTAACCGGCGCTGTGGAGAAAATCGTTACTTTAGAAGGTGCTACCAATAAAGATTGGGAAGATATTACTGCTGATGGCACTTATATTTATATAGGTGATTTTGGGAATAATGCCCATGGCAATCGTACGGATCTTAAATTTTACAGGGTTCCTTTACAAAGCATCAACGGTATTGCACAGCCTGCTGGTACCATACCTGAGGACGATATTGATATCATTTATTTCAGCTATGAGGATCAGACTGATTTTTCTTCCCAGAGTGGAAATCATACCGCATTCGACTGTGAGTCGGTATTATATGATAATGGAAAACTTCATTTTTTTACTAAAAACTGGATCGGAAATACTACCAGCCATTATACGGTGCCTGCGCAACCGGGTGAATATATCGCAGAAGAACTGGAGACCTTTGACACCGGAGGTATTTTGATCACCGGTGCAGCAAAAACGAATAATAACATTGTGATGTTGCTGGGATATAAGTTGGGAGGAAATTATCCCTGTACACTTTGGATGATCTCCGGATATTCCGAAATGGATCAACTGTTTACAACCGGAAACAAAAGGAAGATTGATTTGGGGAGCGCCGTTTCCATTGGACAGGTGGAAAGTATTACCGCCGTAAAGCCAACACGGGTATTGATTTCCAATGAATATACCTATAAAGAGATATTCCCACCTCTTCCGCCTATAGAAATTCAGCCGACCCTGTATGCCTTAAACAGTGATAAATGGACACCGGAATTTGTGCTCCCCTTCAGCATCACCGATTTCACCGTCCATTACTATAACAATCAATCCACTTTATCCTGGGTTTACCCCAACCAGGACCTTGTACTTTTTGAGGTAGAGTCTTCCGATAAAGCCAACGGTATTTATCATACTGTAGGAAAGGTTTATTGCATTGATAATCCTTCAGGTCAATTTAATTTTTCTGACCCCAAACTGCTTTTTTCCGGCAGCCGCTTTTACCGTATAAAATTGATTTCCCCTGATGGAAAAATGAGATACAGCAAAACCCTTTCCGTAAGCAACGATGGAACAGTTCAATCCGATCTCCTTGTAAAACCTAACCCTTTCCGGGAAAAGATAGAGATTCGCTTTTTCAGCCAGAAATGGCAGATTGTTCAATTCAGTATTATGGATGTACACGGCAGGGTTGTCCTAAAGAGACAAATACAATGCACTCCGGGAAGTTATGATTTTTTGATTGACGGATTGCAGGGCTTACCTCAGGGTTATTATTTTCTTAAGACCCAAACCCCAGGTCAGGTCTTTGTGAATAAACTGCTGCGATAATTTCATAAAACAGTTCAGACATGACTTTTTGATGATATTTTTACATTATTGCCAATAATCACTCCCTGCAACTCCAGGTTGTCATTAAACAAAACAAACTCTGCGGCATAACCAGGCGCTATTTTTCCAAGAGGAACCGGCAATTGTAATAATTGGGCAGGATAACTAGAGGCCATACGCAAAGCCTCCTCAACCGGAATGCCCACGTGATATACTCCATTTCTTACAGACTGCATCATCGTTAAAGCAGAGCCCGAAAGAGTGCCATCGGGTAACGCATAACGATCACGATTAAACACGTGCTTATAATTGCCTTTGGTTGTTTCAGTAACCGCATCCGTTATGAAAAATAAGCGTTCGCCCATGAGCTTCTTACTGATGCGCACCGATACAAAATCTACATGAATACCATCAGTAACAACACTGCATCTTACTGCATCATTATTATAAATCGCACCTACCATTCCGGGTTCCCGGCTCTGGAAGGCGGACATTGCATTAAACAAATGAGTGGCTGCAGGAATGCCTGTTGCAAAACCCTTAGAAGCTTCGGCATAAGTGGCATTGCTATGACCTGCAGAAACGAGTATCCCTTCATCCTTTAACAAACGAATTATTTTTTCGTCGCACATTTCCGGAGCCAGCGTCATCATTTTGAGTATTCCCCTCCCTTTATCGAGCAACATTCTAACTTCCTCAATCGTAGGTTTTTTGATGTGTTGTAAAGCATGCGCACCTTTTTTTGCAGGATTAATATAGGGACCCTCCATGTGCAATCCAAGCAAGCCCTTACCTCCCTTCGTCTGGTATTCCCTTACAGCCTCCATGCCTTTTAGAAAGTCTTCTATACTGCTGGTAGCCATTGTAAGCATAAATTGCGTGCATCCACCGCTTACACAGTATTGATAGGTGGCCGCAATGGCTGCTGTCGTCAACTCTGCAGAAAACAGTTTTCCATTACCGCCATATATCTGCAAATCAATAAATGCCGGCGCCACATTAATACCCTGCAGGTCTTCAATTTTGTAACCTGCTGGAATATGGTTGATATCAGTCATCTTCTCCACCACATTATTCTTTACTAAAATGGCTTTGTCTTTCTCTGTATGACTACCGGTAAATATGGTACAATTAGTATATGCTGCCTGCATCATTCAAAAAAGCTTCATGGATTTATTAAAAAATGGTCTGCATCTCTCCAAAAAGGATATTTCTTCCTTGTAGTCTCTAATTCTTCTTTTTGTAAAATAATAGTATGCACCTCCTCCTGGTCCTCTTTTTCATACAATACCTTACCTAAGGGGTCTACCACCATGGAGTTGCCATTATGATAGATACCATTACCATCATTTCCTACCCGGTTCACTCCTGCTACATAGCATTGATTTTCTATTGCTCTGGCCTGAAGAAGGGTTTTCCATGCATGAGTTCGGCTTTTGGGCCAGTTAGCCACATAGATAATCAAATCGTATTCCGGTGCATTCACTTCCTCCATCAGGCCATCATTGGGTTTTTGTCTTACCCATACGGGAAAACGCAGATCATAACATATCTGCAGGTTGATTTTCCATCCCTTTACAGAGGCGATAAGTCTTTTATTTCCAGCAGTATATTGCTTATTTTCCGATGCATAGGCAAACAAATGTCGTTTATCATAGTATCCAAAATTGCCATTGGGCAACATCCAGATCAAACGGTTATAATACTTGCCGCCCTCTTCAACAATAATACTGCCTGTAAGAATGATTCTTTTTCGGGAAGCCAGATGCTTCATCCAGTCAACTGTGTACCCGTCCATCTTTTCCGCCAACAGCCGAGGATCCATACTAAACCCTGTACTAAACATCTCCGGAAGAATCACGATCTCAGTATGTTCAGGAACATTTAGAATCTTTTCCCTGAGCATCTGCAGATTCGCTGTTTTATCTTCCCAAAACAATTGGGTTTGAATACTGGTGATTACAAGTGCCGACATAGCGAATGCAAATTAGGCAGAATTGCCTATAAGTTTATGCCGACAGAGAGGAAAAAACGGCTTTATATATTATAACTTCACCTGTTCCCTATATAATTCCAGACGTATTGATAAAATTTACCAATGCTGCGGTATTTTTCAGATTCAGTTTTTTGAGGATATTGTGACGATGAACTTCTACCGTTTTAAGTGTAATGTTCAGATTTTGCGCAATTTCCTTTGAAGACATTCCCTTTTTAATAAGATCAATAATCTCCACTTCCCGCTGTGATAAAAGGTTGATATCCGGCTTGTCGCTTTCTTCCAGAATTTGCTCGGAGAGTATGGTTTTAACCTCGTTGCAAATATATTTGTTACCTTTTGCCACCTCATTTATGGCAGTAATCATTTCGTTTCTGGAGGAGTTTTTTGTGACATAACCCATAGCCCCGATCTGCAACATTTTTTTTGCATAGGCCGGTTGCGAATGCATAGACACCCCTATTATTCTGGAATCTGAAGAAACCTTTCGAATTTCTTTTGTAGCATCAAAGCCATTCATAGGGCTCATATTAATATCCATCAGGATGACATCAGGATTATGCTTTCTTGCAAGTTCTATGGATTCCTGTCCGTTATCGGTTTCTGCTATTACCTGAAAATTGGGGTCACTGTTCAAAATAAAAGACCAGGTATCTCTGATCAGTTTGTGATCGTCAACAATTAAGATGGTAGTCTTACTTGATGCAGATGTTTCATGCGCCAACATAAAAGGATAAGGTTTAGAATGTTCGATTTTAAAAGCCAAAATTCCTTAGGAATTTCAAACCCTCCAAAATTACAGATATTTATCTCCTTTTGCTAATTTTATTTGCGATACATATTCTTTTATTTCCTGTTCTTTCTCCCTTTGACAAATTAATAGAACATCTCCTGTATCAATTACAATATGATTTTCCAGACCCTGCAATACCACCAGCTTTTCATCTTTAATATTAATCATGTTGTTTGACGCATTAAAAAGCATGGCCTGAGAAGCGGAAACGGCATTGCCCTTCTCATCTTTTTCCATATTTTCATAAGCAGAATTCCAGGTTCCGAGGTCACTCCATCCAAAACTGGAAGGGATAAGGTAAACGTTATCTGCTTTTTCCATGATGCCGTAATCAATGGAAATATTTGTACACTGAGGATATATTCTTCCAATTGCTTCCTTTTCTAAAGGCGTATTGAACCCATCTTCTTCGCCGGAAAATAATTCATGAATTTCGGGTAAATATTTTTCAAATGCCTGTATAATATGAGGCACCTTCCATACAAAAATGCCGGCATTCCACAAGAAATCGCCACTGGCGAGAAAGGTTCTGGCTATTTCGAGGCTGGGTTTTTCTGTAAATGTTTTCACCTTATACACATTATCACTAACCTCATACTGTTCTATTTGGATATAGCCATAACCTGTGTTAGGAAAGGAGGGTTTTATGCCGAGCGTTAACAGGGCATTATTTTCTCTTACAAAATTCAGGGCTTCATAACATACTTTCTTAAATGCAATTTGTTCTAAAACCAAATGATCTGAAGGAGCACAAATCAAACACGCTTTGGGATTCAATTTCCTGAGCTTATAGGAGATGTACGCTATACATGGAGCCGTGTTCTTTCGCGAGGGTTCGCCCAGGATATTTTCTGGCAGCGCTTCTGGTAACTGTTCCTTTACAATAGGAATATATTCCTCCGAAGTAATGATAAATATATTACTCCTGGGAATGAAATCTGCAAACCGATCGAAGGTATGTTGTATAAGTGTTTTGCCGGTATTCAGGATATCCAGAAATTGTTTCGGAAAAGCCGTCCTGCTCATTGGCCAAAAACGACTGCCAATACCGCCAGCCATAATAGCTACATAGTGATTTCTGTTCATGTACTGTTCTGAAAATTAGTTCCTTAATTAAAGCCTATGATGTTGACCCGGTTTTATCCTCTAAATGATCCCTTCTCTTACCAGGTCGTGCAAATGTAGCACTCCTGTATAAAGTCCGTTGCTGGTTACCAGCAATTGATTAATATTATTTTTTCGCATCATATCTAAGGCAGCTACCGCCAGTTGATCCTCCTCAATGCACTTTGGGCTCTTGCTCATAATGTTTGCTGCTTTTATTTCCGACAAATCCTCCCCTTTCTGCATCATACGACGCAGGTCGCCATCGGTTATAATGCCATAAATGGAATCCTCTTTGATGACAGCAGTTGCGCCCATACGATTTTTTGTTATCGCTACTATAACCTCTTTCAGATTGCTTTCAGGCACTACGCGGGGCTGGGTATTTTTGTCAAATAAATCACTCACTCTTAAATAGAGACGTTTCCCAAGGGTGCCTCCCGGATGGAATCTTGCGAAGTCTTCGCTACTAAAACCCTTGTATTCCATTAAACATACCGCTAATGCATCGCCCATTACCATCTGCGCCGTGGTACTGGTAGTTGGCGCCAAATTATTAGGGCAGGCCTCATAAGGAACAGAAGTATTTAAACAATAATCCGCTCCTGAAGCTAAAAAGGAAGCTATATTGCCCGTAACAGCAACCACCAGATTACCAAAATTTTTTATCAGTGGCAGCAATAGCCTGATTTCGGGGCTTTCTCCGCTTTTACTTAAAATGATAATGATATCCTCTTTCTGTACCATTCCCAAATCTCCATGAATAGCATCAGCTGCATGCAGGAATGCAGCCTGCGTTCCCGTAGAATTAAAAGTAGCCACAATTTTTTGTGCAACCGCCGCACTTTTTCCTATCCCACTGAATATTATTTTCCCTTCACAGGAAGCTATCAGTTTTACAACTTCTTCAAATCCCTGATCAATAAAAGCAGACAATTGCATGACAGCTTCCGCCTCCTGAACAATCGTTTGCCGGGCAATAGTTTGTATATCAAGAGGTCTCATACTTATATCCCACAAACCTAATTTAAAAATATTGGTTAACAAAACCGCCAATCGTTAGACGGATTTCAATGTCCGTTCTGATAAATAAAAATTTTCAAATTTTTTTATGTTCAATATTATTCTTAACTTATCCAATTAATATAAATTCAAAATTCTATCTGGAACTTTATATATGTACATATTAACTTCCGTTATAGCGGTTAATATAGTACCTTTGCTCGCTTTTTGAAATTCAAGAGACAGCGTTATATAAAGTGAGAAGGAAAACAGTTTGACATGCCAACAGCAACAAAAAAAACATCTGCAAAAGCAGCATCTTCAGTTAAGAGCAAACAGGAAAACGGTAAATCCAAAACAACAAAAAACAACATAGACCTCAAAGCCAGCCTTCAGGAACATTTTGGCTTTAGCGCCTTTAAAGGTAATCAGGAAATTATCATTGAAAGTTTGCTTTCCGGCAATGACACCTTTGTTATCAAGCCCACAGGAGGCGGGAAAAGTCTTTGCTACCAGCTGCCGGCAATTGTCAGCGAAGGTTGCGCCATAATTGTGTCGCCGCTGATTGCCCTTATGAAAAACCAGGTGGACCTGGTTCGCGGTTACAGCAGTAAAGATAATATTGCACATTTTCTGAATTCTACCCTGAACAAGAAAGAAATTAAAGAGGTTCACGATGATCTGTTAAGCGGAGACACCAAACTATTGTATGTAGCGCCCGAAACCCTTACCAAGCAGGAGAATCTGGATTTTTTCCGCGACCTGAAAGTGTCTTTTTTTGCCGTGGACGAGGCCCATTGTATTTCAGAATGGGGGCACGATTTCAGACCCGAATACCGCAGGCTTCGCGAAATGATGGAAGAAATTAACCCGAAGATTCCGGTCATCGCGCTTACTGCCACCGCCACCCCTAAAGTGCAGAGCGACATTATTAAAAACCTGCATTTAAAGAATCCTAAGATTTTTATTTCTTCCTTTAACCGGGATAACCTGTATTACGAAATTCAGCCGAAGGTAAACAAGGAGCAGACGATAAAAAGCATGGTGCGCTTCATCGTTCACATGAAAGGGAAAAGCGGTATCATTTACACGCTTAATCGGAAAACAACAGAGGAACTGGCTGATATTTTAGTGGCCAACGGGATAAAAGCCGTTGCCTACCATGCGGGTTTCGACAGTAAGCTGAGAGCCGAAAGGCAGGATCTGTTTATGAATGAAGACGTTCAGGTAATTGTGGCTACAATAGCATTTGGTATGGGCATAGATAAACCCGATATCCGTTATGTGATCCATTATAATATTCCTAAATCTATAGAGAATTATTATCAGGAAACTGGACGTGCAGGACGGGATGGACTTGAAGGGAAATGCATCTTATATTATTCCCATAAAGATGTGGCTAAACTTGAACACCTGATGCGTGACAAACCCCTGAGTGAAAGAGAAATTGGGGCACAACTGATTAACGAAACGGTAGCGTTTGCAGAAACAGGCGTTTGCCGGCGAAAAGTGCTGATGAGTTATTTTGGTGAAGAATATGGCGATGAAAGTTGCGGCAACTGCGACAACTGCCTGCACCCTAAAGAAAGGGTGGAAGCCAAGAATGACGCAGTAAAGGTGCTGAAAGTTATTAAAAAATTAGACGAATGTTTTGCCACCGATTATGTGGTAAATATTCTGATAGGAAGGCTTACTCCACAGATAAACATGTATCGTCACGGAGCCTTAGGTGAATTTGCCTCTGGAAATGACCAGCCTGATTACTATTGGAATTCCCTCATCAGGCAAATGTTGCTAGACGGGCTTCTGGAGAAAGACATAGAAGAATACGGAGTCTTAAAAATCAGCGCTAAAGGAAACAAATTCCTTAAAAAACCGTCTTCCTTCAAAATTGTACTTAACAATATATATGAGGAGGCCACTGAAGATGATGAGGAAGATGCAGAAGCTGCGTCTGCCGGCAGTACAGACGACAGACTGTTTGAGATGCTGAAAGAATTGCGCCAGAAGGAAGCTAAAAAGAAAGGACTACCTCCTTTTGTAATTTTCCTGGAGTCTTCCTTGCAGGATATGGCAACCTTATATCCTACTACCACTGCCGAACTGGAAAGGTGTCAGGGGGTAAGTAAAGGAAAAGCATTGCGGTACGGGAAACCTTTCGTAGAGCTGATTGCCCGTTATGTTGAAGAAAACAACATTGAACGGCCGGATGATTTTGTAATGAAGAGTGTGGTGAATAAAAGCGGATTGAAAGTATATATCATTCAGCAAACAGACAAGAAAATTCCTTTAGAAACCATTGCAAAAAATAAAGACCTCCGACTGGACGCCTTGCTTGAAGAAATTGAGGCCATTGCCGCCAGCGGTACCAAACTCAACCTCGATTACGCTATTGACGAAATGGTAGACGAATATGATCAGGATGACATATTGGACTATTTTAAAAGTTGCGAAACCTCTTCTTTACAGGTGGCCCAACAGGAATTGAGTGATGGTAACTTTACCTGGGAGCAGTTAAAAATTATGCGCATTAAGTTTTTGAATGAGTACGGCATGTAATCTCTATGCTCTGATATAGTATAATTGTAAAACTCAAAGGAAAGTGTTGCTTATTACACTTCATATGATCATTTGCAATATAAAAGTCGTGACATAACTCCTGGCAGTATGAATAACTTAGGTAAAGCCATTATCATTCTATTTTTTACCGGATTCCTATTTGATGCAGAAGCACAATACAAACCCTCCAACAAACAGGAATTTTCCTTTGTATTCATGACGGATCTTCATATTAAGCATGATCCGTTTGTATTATCCGAGTTTTCCCGGCTTATTGATACCATCAACAGAATGAAGGTAGATTTTGTGCTAACCGGCGGCGACCAGGTGTTTGATGTAATGCGGGGTAATGTTAAGAAAGGAGATTCGCTGTTTACCTTGTATAAAGAACAGATAGCAAAAATTAAAGTGCCGGTGCACAGTTGTATGGGAAATCATGAGCTGTTTGGCATTTACCCTGAAAGCGACATAGACTCCACACATAGCGATTATAAGTATGGCATGTTTAAGCGATATCTCGGCAATCCGTATTATTCGTTTAATCATAAAGGCTGGCATTTTATTGTATTGAACGTACTGGACGTTGCCAATAAAAAATACATCGGCAGGGTTGACGAAAAGCAAATAGAATGGCTAAAACAGGATTTAGCCCAGATTGATGCCGGCACTCCGGTGGTAGTTGCTGCCCATCTGCCGTTTGTGTCCTCTTTTTATCAGGTATATCCCCCTAAAGATGGATCAGATAAGGATCGTCCATGGATCAGTAACCGTAACGAAATACTTCAGCTTTTTAAACAGCACCAGTTAAAGATGGTATTGCAGGGGCATACCCATTGGCTGGAAGACGTTAATGTTGAAAACAGAACGCATTTTATTACCGGGGGAGCAGTTGCCGGACGCCCCTCGTGGAGGGGAAATAATCATGGGGCGAGGGGATTTCTGTTGTTTTCGGTAAAGGGAGATGCTTTCAGCTGGAAATTTATCGAATACGGCTCAAAAAAATCTGCCGTGAATTAATTTCGTTGTTAATTTCTATTCCATTATTTTTGCAGCCCTATTCAGGGAATGGTGCGGTAGCTCAGTCGGTCGTAGTTTTTCGAAACGACGACAGGAGTTTCAGAAAAACAAGATCCCGATGAACGATAGTGATATCGGGATAGAGCAAGATAAATAATGGTGCGGTAGCTCAGTCGGTAGAGCAAAGGACTGAAAATCCTTGTGTCGGCGGTTCGATCCCGCCCCACACCACAAAGCCTCAGCAGAAATGTTGAGGCTTTTTATTGGACGAAATTGTTTCCTGCAATTCCTCCGAAACTTCGGAGCCGCCCCACACCACCCAACAAATTTCCTCAAATGCAATACAGTAAAGCATTTGGGGATTTTTTATGTCTTTGCTTTTAAAATTTACGGACGGTTTTACGGACGGATTGATAAAAAAATTACCGCTTTTATCGCTTTGGATTTGTATTGCTTAGGGGTGTA
>CAZFGP010000096.1:15163-17424 GCA_964518685.1 uncultured Terrimonas sp. | reverse complement strand
CTTTTAACCGCCATTTATCAACCAATGGTCGAAAAGCATTTCCGATAATTGCATATTCCACAAATTTTGAATTACTTTGCTTATCCAGGATTGCTCTGATTAACTCAGCAATCATTCAATATCCTCCTGATTCTTTCCTTATCCATTTTTCCTATCTAAAATCGAAAATTTCTGAGCTTGAGTACGCTCTGGCAGTAAGATTTTTGTTCCCGTTTTAAATTTAATATCATCCTGAAAAGCTGATTCTAAAAAATCAGCCCATGAAGTATCTTATCCTCTTATTCTTAATATGCAGTCATGCACTCATGGTGAGCGCACAGCGCAATTGCGGCACTAATTTTTACTGGCAGGAAGAGTTAAGCAGGGATCCCGCAATGAAGTTGCGACACAATCAAATTGAAGCTGTCACGCAATTGAAATCAAAAATATCAAAGAGAAAATTTGATGCCGCAGGTGCCATACAACCTGTCATTGTCATCCCTGTTGTAATTCATGTATTATATAACACTTCTGAACAAAATATAACCGATGCTCAAATACAATCTCAATTAGCTGTCTTAAACAAAGACTTCAGAAAACAAAATGAAGATACAATAAAAATTCCGGTAGCATTTGCTTCTCTGGCGGCTGATTGTGAGATTCAGTTTGCACTGGCGAAATCCGACCCTCAGGGACGGCGTACCAATGGAATTATCAGAAAAAAAACCCCTCAAATCTTCTGGCAACAGAATGATAATATGAAATTTTCTTCTTCCGGAGGCAGCGATGCCTGGGACAGTAATTCTTATTTGAATATATGGGTTTGTAATCTCTCCGGGAATTTGCTGGGATATTCCACTTTTCCAGGCGCCGCTCACGAAAAAGACGGAGTGGTAATCAGAAGCGATGTATTTGGAACCATCGGGAAGAGCGGCACTCCTTATGATAAAGGCAGAACCACTACGCATGAAATCGGACATTGGTTAAATCTGAAGCATCTTTGGGGAGATATCGAATGTGGTGACGACGGAGTGGACGATACTCCTCCTCAGAAAACTTTCAGTAGCGGCTGTCCGTCCTTCCCTCATCTGACCGCTAATAGCTGCAATCCTCTTGCCTCCGGTGATATGTTTATGAACTTTATGGATTTTTCAAATGATGCCTGTCTTCAAATGTTTACCGCAGGACAAAAAAAAAGAATGTTGAGTTTATTTGATGATAATGGCGCCAGAAATTCTCTGTTATATTCTCCAGGGTTAAAGGCGCCTGTCAATTCAGGTTACCTTTCTGAATCATCAAATGAAATACCATCACAATTGACTGTATTTCCTAATCCTGCTAACTCAACATTCCAGATCACACTCAACAATCCAATGCTTCAACATCAATATACCTATACCATATATGACCTCGTGGGAAAGATAGTTCTTATTGGAAAAATTTCAGGAACCACCATCTCCATAGAGACACTGCCTACAGGCATGTACTACCTGCGATTGCAGGGAGCAGAAAAACATCTGATGACTAAATTTATAAAGAAGTAGATATTCTCTAATTTACAAACGGAGCTAAAACATATTCATCTTCTTCACTCTGAAAGAAAATTGTATTGTTCCCCTCTTTAACATTTGTGTTGAAATTAATTATATTATCCTTACTTCTGATATTCCAACGGCCTGCCTTCAACCCACTCAAAATAATCTGAAACTTTTTAGCAGCAGGAATCTTTAGGGTAAATCTTTTATTGATAAAATCAATTCCCTTGTTCATACTTACCATCCGGTCAGCAGGGGTGACTACATAACTTTCAGCCGTTTCGTAATATGCAACGGGAAGCGGCTTAGTATCTCCATCTGCCATTTGAAAAACGGAGAGAAAATGATCCTGCTTATTTTCCCTTTTTGGTGAAATCATTATCCGATGTCCATGTGCTTCCGGACCTGCGCCGAATCCATCCCCATCACGAAGCATTTGTCCAACAGGAGTATGCATGTACTGCCAGAACTCCGGCACCTTTTTGATATTTTCATCAAAAACCAGATGGCCACTCATTCTATAAAACAACCAGGCTGCATGCATCTCCCATGCAAAGGGATATTCCATGGCAGATATACTACCCGCTTTGTCGGGCGTTGATTATCAATCTGTTTTTCAAACTATGTCAGTTTCAAAATTTTAGCAGTCCTGAAAGTTTTATGTCAATGGCATCCTTTTCCCGATCCTTAGTCATTCCGCTGTCAGCGTTTTTAGGCGGAGAGCCGGCACGTCGTGCCTTCTATTTT
>CAZFGP010000096.1:0-15063 GCA_964518685.1 uncultured Terrimonas sp. | reverse complement strand
TATTTTCATCCGCTTACAAAGCAAGCTTTGAACGCTCCTGAAAACAAAAATGCCCCTCATGGGGCTTTGTTTGATTTGCGGTGAGGGCGGGATGATTCACATGATCCCTTGTGCCTGCGGTGGCGGGCTTAAATCAAACAAAGCCGGCACGTTGTGCCTTTCATTTTTATTTTCATCCGCTTACAAAGCAAGCTTTGAACGCTCCTGAAAACAAAAATGCCCTAATGGGGGCTTTGTTTGATTTGCGGTGAGGGCGGGATTCGAACCCGCGGTACAGTTTAACCCGTACGACAGTTTAGCAAACTGTTGATTTCAGCCACTCATCCACCTCACCTCTGCTGAAAGGACGGCAAAAATAGGGTGAATCTTCAAATATCCCAAACATTAAAACCGGATTACTTTAAAATCTTTAAACCCTTTCACTTCTCCCACCTTAACCGATACCTCCCGAACCTCGGCACGAGGAGGACCATAATGACACCACGCAATTAATGCCGCAACCGCTTCTTCATCTCCCTCAGCAATCAGCAATACGGAACCATCCGGCATATTCATTACTTCTCCATATACGCCAAGGCGCTCCGATTCTTCCCGTGTGCTGCCCCGGTAAAATACTCCCTGTACTTTTCCGGTAATGCTTATAATCCTGTTTATAATCATGCGGTGGAAATGAATTGACACACTAAAATAAAAAACCCCGGAAAATTCACGGGGTCTTCTTTTAGATATTTGAATATTTTTTACATGGCCGCCAATTGCACTTTCTGCTGTAGTTCCACCACACTTTCCCGAAACAGTCCGTCTGTATCCATCAGGTCTTTTACTGTCTGACAGGAATGAATTACCGTAGTGTGATCTCTCCCTCCAAAATGTTCTCCAATAGTTTTTAATGAATTCTTAGTGAACTGTTTTGCCAGAAACATGGTAATTTGTCGTGCCTGAACAATTTCTCTCTTTCTCGTTTTCTGTAGCAATCGTTCATAAGGCAGATTAAAATAATCGCATACCATTTTCTGAATGGTTTCAATAGTAATCTCTCTCGAAGACGTCTTTATAAAGTTTCTCAATACTTTCTTTGCCAATTCGAGATCAATTTCTCTTTTATTGAGCGAAGATTGTGCCAAAAGTGAGATCAGGGCTCCTTCCAATTCTCTCACATTGCTCTGCACATTATAGGCAATGTATTTAACCACCTCTTTCGGCATTTCCAAGCCGTCATTCTTCATTTTCTTTTCCAGGATTTCCACCCTTGTTTCATAATCAGGCAACTGTATATCCGCGCTCAGACCCCAACGAAAGCGACTCAACAATCTTTCCTGTACACCCTCCAAATCTTTAGGTGACTTATCGGAGGTAAGGATAAGCTGCTTTCCACTCTGGTGCAAATGGTTGAAGATAGCAAAAAGCGCATCCTGTGATTTTTCTGCGCGATTAAAGAACTGCACATCATCCACAATCAAAACGTCAATCATCTGATAAAAATGAATAAAGTCATTGATGGCATTATTCCGGCCGTGATCCTGAAACTGATTAATGAATTTTTCAGAACTCACATACAACACCACCTTATGAGAATGAAGTCTTTTAATTTCGTTACCTATCGCCTGCACAAGGTGGGTTTTTCCCAGACCCACCCCACCGTAAACCACAAGCGGATTAAAGGAGGTGGTGCCCGGCTTTTCAGATACTGTTTTGCCGGCTCTGCGGGCTACACGATTGCAATCTCCTTCAATAAAGGATTCAAGGGTGTAGATCGGGTTGAGCTGCGAATCTATTTGCATCTTCTTCAACCCCGGAATAACAAACGGGTTTTTTACCGGATTGTTGATTACTAATGGGAAGTCCATTTCATTATTTGAAAAAGTTTTAAAACCATGCCCGGGAACATCCATTGTCAGTGGCTTATTTTTTTCATTGCCACTGTCTACCATAATACGATACTCAAGCCTGGCATCTTTTCCTAATTCTCTCTTCAAGGTTTTAGCCAATAAATTTACATAATGCTCCTCAAGGTATTCAAAAAAGAATTGACTCGGCACCTGAATGATTAATACCTTTTCTCTTAACTCAACGGGTTTAATAGGCTCAAACCAGGTTTTGAAATGTTGCCACTCTACAATATCCTTAATTATACTAAGACAGTTTTGCCATACTTTATCATGTTTTTTATCCATTATTTGTAAAGCAGTTTATATATTGAATGATGTATATTATTACAGGAAAGGTTCTACTCTTTTTGCAGCAAATATTGCATCAAAAAAATAGGGTAGGGCAGCGAATATCTATAATTCCATTTGAATAAAAAATTTTTTATTCACTGGATTTTTTCTCATTAAAAACAACTGATGTTTATACCAATTTAAAAAATTTTCTTTCATAAATTATAATTCAAGTCTGTATGTTATCACAGGTCTTTATCCCTTCAAAATATAAGGTATTAACCTATTTTCCCGGACTTTATACATAACAAAAATATTCGTAAAACTACTAAGGGACTTTACCCGATAAGGTTTTTATATATCTCAATTTCCTTGCCACTTTTTTCTTTTGATACGGCTAACTACTCACTTGAATGAGGTTGATCTGAAGGTATACTGAATATAGTAAAAATGAAGATTAAAAAGGGCTAACTTAATCCCCCCTTTTTTATGGATTCTTTTTCACAAAGCATTTGAAAGGTAGCGTTTTTTCAACAAAAAACAAAAACAATTTTCAAAAACCTTTGCTTCAATTTTCCTCCTACATTTGCCTATCAAATATTTATTAATGAGCTACGAATTAACCGGTATATTAACTACCAAATATGAAAGTGTGCAACGTACGGCAACTTTTAGAACCAGAGAATTTGTTATTGAAACGATGAAGGATATAGGAGGCAGGATCATTACCAATTATGCCAAATTTCAATGTGTTCAGGACAAGACAGACATGCCCGACAGATTTAGCATTGGTGAAACCGTAAAAGTATATTTTAATATTAAAGGCAGTCGCTGGGAAAAAAATGGTCAGGTGGGATATATTACCAATCTGGATGCCTGGAGGATGGAATCAGTGAATTTACAGCAACAGGAAGCGCCACCAAACGAGGTGTACGTTAATGCAGCTGAAACAAAAATTCCCGAAGCGGATAATGATCTTCCTTTTTAATAAAAAGGGTGGCGTTTAAGAAACTTATTCATTTTTTGATTGCAGTAAACCGGTTTTGAAACCCTAAATTCTGAAAAGAAACAGTAATATTATTTTTTATTTTTCAGAAACTCAATATTCCTTTGAAATACCAGGACTTTTTAGAACCTTTATAATCATATTGCCATTTAAACAAACCGCGTGTGTTGTTCTCCTATAAGATTTATCCGATGTAAGAAACCTTTATATGCAGCAAAATATTTTAGAAGTCCAACATCTTAAAAAATATTTCACCACGCAAAAGGCCGTGGACGATGTAAGTTTCAATATTGCACAAGGTTCAATTTTCGGGATGCTCGGCCCCAACGGAGCAGGCAAAACCACGCTATTGAGAATGATCACGGGTATCTTTTATCCTGACAGCGGCGCTATCATCTTTGAGAACAACAAATTTGATCCGGTTAAAGATATTATCCGTATCGGGTATATGCCAGAGGAAAGAGGACTCTATAAAAAAATGAAAATTGGCGAACAGGCTTTGTATCTGGCACGCCTTAAAGGACTCAGTAAGGCAAAGGCCCTGGAGAAAATTAAATTTTGGTTTCAGCGATTGGAAATGGACAGTTGGTGGAATAAAAAAGTACAGGATCTAAGTAAAGGCATGAGCCAGAAACTGCAGTTCGTTACTACGGTTTTACATGATCCTCACCTGATTATATTAGATGAACCGTTCAGCGGGCTTGATCCGCTTAATGCCAACCTGATAAAAGATGAGATCTTCAGGCTTGCAAAAAATGGGAGCACGATTATTTTCAGTACGCACAGAATGGAACAGGTGGAAGAGATTTGTGATCACATTATCTTAATCAACAAAGGACAAAAAATTTTAGATGGATCTGTAAGAGATGTCAAACAGGATTTTAAAGAAAACCTTTTTCAGATAGGGTTTGAGAAGAGACCGGACAGGCTAAGCAATAATAACATCTTTGAAGTAACGGGGGAAAAGGGAAATGGATTAGTGGTTAAGATTAATGAAGGCTATAAGCCCCATGATGTATTACAGTACTTATTATCGCAACACCTCGAAATCACCTCCTTTAATGAAATTCTCCCCTCCCTGAATGACATTTTTATCAAACTTGTTGAGGGTACCCCCCTGGCACGTAAATTTCATTCCGCTCAGGAGGCATTATAAAAATCATAATAGCTGACAAAATATCTATTTATCCCGACTCTTTTAAAAAATGAAAAAAATCCAACTGATAATTGAAAGGGAATATCTGACACGGGTAAAAAGAAGATCCTTTTTGGTCACAACTCTTGTTGTGCCGTTAGTGATTATTGCCTTTTATGCGGTAATTATCGTTGTGTCTATCAGCGGGAAAACCAGCACCACTTACCACATTGCCATTTTGGATGAGGCTAACCTGTTCAATAACCGAATAGAGATTCAGAACAACGACAAATCCACTTATACTTTCATTCACAATGAAACTGAGACTTCCTTTAAATCCAAATATAAAAACGAAGGCTTTAATTTATTACTGTATATCCCGGAAGTCAAGGATAGTCTTAACCCTCAAATTAAACTTCATAGCCTGTCTGCTGCAAATCTGTTCGTCAAATCGGCTCTCGAAAAAAAAATCAATTCGGCTATTGAGCAAAAACGCTTACTTGTCGCAAAGATTGATCCCAGAATTTACAAAAAGATAAAAGCGGATGTTGAAATTGAAAATATCGTTGACTCGGGAAAAGGAGAGAGGAAGAGTAATGCCGACGTTGCTTATGCCATCTCGTTTATTGGAGGTATTTTAATATATATGATATTGCTGATTTATGGTACGATGGTGATGAGAGGAGTAATGGAAGAAAAAACCAACCGCATTGCAGAGGTTATCGTTAGTTCGGCAAAACCCTTTCAACTCATGCTCGGGAAAATAATAGGTATCGGTGCTGTTGGCTTAACCCAATTTGCCATTTGGATTGTTTTAATGGCACTACTACAGATTTCCTTCTCTTTAATATTTCCAGAAGTTTTTCATCAGATTCCCGAGTCTGGATTGGTCAACACGGCATCACAACAGGTGAGTTCGGGAAAAATAGCGGAGGTTATAGAGAGTTTAAAATCTCTGCCAATTACCCTAATTATTTTTGTTTTCATATTTTATTTTCTGGGAGGATATCTTTTGTATGCAGCTCTTTTTGCTGCCATCGGCAGTGTGGTTAGTGAAGATCAACAGGAGGCCCAGCAACTGCTTCTCCCGGTAATGATGCCATTAATCCTGGGTTTTGTTATTATGACCAAAGCTATAAACGATCCGGATAGCAATATAGCGGTATTTGGGAGCCTGTTTCCTTTTACCTCGCCTATCGTTATGATGGGCAGAATAACCTATGGAGTTCCGTGGTGGCAACTGGGGCTTTCTATGGTTCTGCTGGTACTCGCCTTTTTATTTTTCACCTGGATAACCGCAAAAATTTACCGTACCGGTATTCTGCTGTATGGAAAAAAAGTTACCTGGAAAGAAATGTGGAAATGGCTGGTTAGGAAGGGATAATAAAAGATTTTTGATTTATTGATTTGAGATTTGAGATCAATGCAAAAGTGAAAACGACATGCGATAAACCCGCAATCAATTGCTGTTATGAAGCGAAGTAGTCTCGCCCTTTTATTTCTCTTGCTGTACCTCGCAGCAAATGCTCAGCTTTCTCTAAGTGGTAACAAGCGATTTTTGATGCGTGACGATGTACCGTTTTTTTATATGGGGGATACAGGCTGGGAACTGTTTCACCGGCTAAACCGGGAAGAAGCAGATGATTACCTTAAAACGAGAGCAGCACAGGGATTCACGGTAATTCAGGCCGTCATATTGGCCGAATTAGATGGACTGCACACCCCTAATGCTTACGGCGATCTTCCTTTACGCAATGATGATCCAACACAACCCAATGAAGCCTATTTCAGACATGTGGATTATATAATTGAAAAAGCAAAGGAGTACAATTTGGTTATTGGCCTGCTTCCCTCCTGGGGCGATAAAGTATTTAAAAACACCTGGGGAACAGGTCCAGAGATTTTTAACCCGGAAAATGCCGGCAAATATGGCGAATGGCTCGCAAAAAGATACAGGAACAAAACCAATATCATTTGGATTGTAGGTGGCGACCGCAACCCGCGAAATGAAAACGACGTGGCGATCTGGAATAGTATGGCGCGCGGCATTGTTGCCGGTTACGGATCTGCCGGAAAACCACTCATCACTTTTCATCCCCAACCTAACCGGCACGGAAGTGCGGAATGGTTTATGAGAGAGGACTGGCTGTCGTTTAACATGTTTCAAAACGGTCATTGTCGTAATACGTCGGTCTATGATAAAATTCAATCGGTTTATCAGATGACACCCGTTAAACCTGTTATGGATGGTGAACCCCTTTATGAAGACCATCCGGTTTGTTTTAATGCAAAAGATTTGGGAATAAGCAGCGCGTACGATGTTAGACTATACGCCTATCTGGATGTATTTTCGGGTGCATTCGGCCATACCTACGGCTGCCACGATGTATGGCAGTTTTACGCTCCGGGCCGGGAAGCCATTAACGGAGCGGGGATGTATTGGCGGGATGCACTCTACCTTCCTGGTGCACAACAAATGCAGCACCTCAAAAATCTCATCCTCTCCCGGCCGTTTACAGACAGGGTTCCCGATCAGTCGCTCATTTTAGAAAATAATCAGGCAGCTTCCAAACGCATACAGGCAACAAGAGGGAAAGATTACGCTTTTATTTACACGGCTGCAGGAAAGCCATTCACGATTTATGGTGGAAAATTAACCGGCAACCGGTTAAACGCTTCCTGGTATAATCCAAGAAATGGCGAATCTGGTTCCGTAACCGAATACGCCAATACGGGTACGCTGCGCTTTACTCCTCCTTCAACAGGGTACGGACAGGATTGGGTATTGATATTGGATGATGCATCAAAACAATACGCCATGCCATCTGGCGAAGACAAATAAAACCATTGCAGCTGCTGTTATAACTATTGCTATTTTCAACAACATTGCCAATTTGGGCATTGAGGATGAACAGGCTTGAAGCGATCGAATACAGCTCACAAATGCCATTAATCTTTCAGTTGCCAGCAAAATGCATCCGACTTGAAGCGATCGAATACAGCTCACAAATGCCCAACCCTTTTTTATTGGTGAATCGTAGTCCAAAGGGAGATACTTCAATGCAATCAAAGTGTGTACCCGAAAATAACACCTTCGTTTTATCTGAAGTTTGGAAAATGAAAGGACTGACCACATGGGCAACTAAACGAGCAATACGGCAAACACTTTTATTAAATTGTACCTGCGGGGACTCATGCGTCTACAGCAACGATGCAATGCACCCAATAAAAATGCCATTAACAACACCTCACAGTTGTTGTTAATGGCACCCGAAAAAATAGTCGTAGGGTGTGTCGCGTATTATTTAATTACACCGCAACCAATCCGTGAACCGGCATTGCCAGTGGGCTGCGTAGTATAGTCATCCACACCACCATGTACAATCACCGCCTTATCCAAAATATTTTTATCAGCACTGCCACCTAAAGTCCAGAGGTCAGTTTCCAACGTAAGGGTACCTTTTCCCTGGGCATCTAACTGCACGTTGCCGATATCACCTGAATGAAAGCTGGCGCTGCCCCATTTGCCATGCTGCTGATTGGTAGGATTCCAATGCCCGTGCGACATTTTTCCATTGTCACCGCAATCGCCGTGCTCGTGAAGGTGAACGGCAACGCTTTTCCCTGCTTTGGAGGGAACTGTGATTTCAAGTTGCAGTTTCACTTTGCCACTATCATTAGCATCAAACTTTGCAGTACCTGATAATGTAGTATCTGCATAGGTTGCGGTCAATATCGCTTCAGCATGTTTCACTAACGGAACATTTGCGCTATCGCCGGCAGGATGTTGGTGCTCCTCAGTCACCTGAGCACTGTCAGAAGCTGATTTGTCACTTGCGGGGCTGTTGCACGAGAATACAAGAGCAAGAGCCGGAAATACAGTTAACGCGGTCACCATCCGGCGGAAAATCAAAGAAAAATTCATAATAAAATTTTTTGGAATTTAAACAAAGGCGCAAAATTACGAAAACCCTTCCTCTTCCATCGTGAATTTGAGTTTATTCAAAAAAATGGCGCTTGGGGTTTATTGTAGACAACCGTGCTTCATGACGCATAAACAACGTGCAGATAGATGCTTGTAGCAAAAACAGCAAAACTTTTTTGAAAAGTTTGAAAATTTTTTCCAGGATATTTTAATTTTACTATCGCTACTATGCATCCTGTGCTACCCACCTCTTTTGCATTCTTCATTTTTTATAAAGTTCATTAAGTATGAAAAAGATTATTCTGATCGGTGTTGTAGTAATTGTAATTGCCATTGGCGGCATTGCCGGGTATCTCAAATTCGTGTTACCCGATGTTTCTCCTGCACCCGATATTACCGTTTCCATTTCTCCGGCACGTATTGCGCATGGAGAATATCTGGCCAACCATATTTTGGTTTGTATGGACTGTCATTCCACTCGGGACTGGACGCGATTTTCCGGTCCTGTCATCCCCGGTACACTGGGAAAAGGAGGAGAATATTTTGGAAGAGAGGCGGGCTTCCCGGGCACATTTTACTCGAGAAATATTACGCCGCAAAACATTGGCAACTGGACCGACGGCGAAATATACAGAACCATCACTACCGGCGTTGATAAAGACGGCAAGGCTTTGTTCCCGGTAATGCCTTACCTGCATTACGGAAAAATGGATAAGGAGGATGTGTACGATATCATCGCTTACTTGAGGCAACTTCCTCCCATCAATAGCAGCACGCCTGCGGGTAATCCGGACTTCCCGATGAACTTCATCATCAATACGATTCCCACCGATGCCACTCCGATGGAACGTCCGGACAAAACGGACCGCATAAAATACGGCGAATATATCACCACAATAGCGGCTTGCATAGAATGTCATACTCCCGTCGAAAAAGGACAACTCATCCGCGAGCTGGGGTATGCCGGCGGACGGGTATTTGAAATGCCTTCGGGCGTCTTGCGTTCCGCCAATATTACGTCCGACCCTGAAACGGGAATCGGAAATTGGTCGGAAGACGTATTTGTGGCCCGGTTTAAATCGTACGCTGATACAGCTAATTTGCCCAAACTTTCACCGGAACAGGTCAATACAGTGATGCCCTGGTCTATGTATGCCGGCATGGACAGCGCAGACCTGAAGTCCATTTATGCCTATTTAAAAACGATCAAACCCATTAAAAACAAAGTGGAACATTTTCAACCGGGAGCAAAATAAATCTGATCCGTGAGCAACTTGATTATATTTGCACATTCATGTCACTCCATATCGCCTCTCTCAATTCAGGAAGCAATGGTAACTGCTATTATATTGGCAATACTAATGAAGCAGTGCTAATAGACGCGGGCATATCCTGCCGGGAAACGGCAAAGCGAATGAAGCGACAAGGGCTGGATATTAACAGGGTGAAAGCCATCTTTATATCACACGAGCACGCCGATCATATCACCGGTTTACCCAGGCTGTCAAAAAAATATCAGATTCCGGTTTATATTACTCCGGCAACATTTCACGCTTCGCATATCCAGGTAGAAGTCCATCTCCTGCATCATTTTTCTCCGTTCCAACCCGCAAGGATAGGCGATTTAACCGTAGTGAGTTTTCCAAAACTACATGATGCGAGAGACCCTCAAAGTTTTATTGTATCCGGAAATGGCGTAAACGTTGGCGTTTTCACCGATATTGGAACTCCTTGTTCAAATGTTATTCAGCAATTCGCCCGGTGTGACGCAGCGTTTCTTGAAGCAAACTACTGTGCCGGCTTACTGGCGGAGAGCAGCTATCCGCATCACCTAAAACAACGCATCAGCGGAACACATGGACACTTGTCTAACACCCAGGCTTTGGATTTATTTACACAGCACGGTGGGAAAAACCTCTCGCTACTGATTTTATCCCATCTTTCCAAAAACAACAACCGCCCGGAACTGGTGGAACATTTATTCCGGCAGGTAGCACACAACACCACCATTACCGTGGCTTCGCGCTATCACGAAACACAGGTATATTTGGTTCAAAATAATGCGAACGGTAAAAACTTCAGTCGAACACAACCGGCAGGTAAACCCACCCAACTCTCTTTATTTTTGTGAGATATTAAGTTAGACACTCGTATTTTTTCGCAACCTCCCCGGCTCCCGGGGTAAAAATACCTGACACCTCAGAAGCACAGAATACTGTACTGTACGGCATCACAGCTATCATCTGTTTTTTTAGTAACTAAATAAAGGTATTTGCTTAGCAAATAGCTATCGTATATTTCCCCTAATGTAGTTTTACAATGACTTAACAATAATAGATTAACCTATTTTTATCGGTGGGGAAAGATTGTTAATTTGTTTACCGAATCCAATAAATCCTGATCCTTATCCAATATCCCAAAACCCTGAATCCTTTCCTTTGAAAAACCGATGCCCTGATGAAAAAACGCCCGTTCATCCGAGACCTTTAGGAAAACCGCAGTGCTTGTAACCGTCCGTTCAAATCATTGCAACTTTTACTGCAACAGAAAATGTACAGAATTAATCAGACTGATCCCCTCTGAAACCTGAAATAATTCCATTTTCTGTTGCATTTTTCTATTCCCCCATTCTGCGTTATTTTCGCTGAAATTTCTACTCATGAATCTGCACGAATACCAGGCTAAAGAGCTATTAAAAAAGTTTAATGTTCCCATTCAGGATGGCATACCGGTGGATACTGCCGAAAAAGCAGAGGAAGCATATAAGCAACTGAAAGTACAATACGGAAATAATTTTGCAGTTGTAAAGGCGCAAATTCATGCCGGTGGCCGCGGAAAAGGAAAAATCAACGGGTCGGAACAACGGGGAGTAGCTGTAGGGAAAAGTGCTGAAGAAATAAAAACCATCGCAGGAAATATTATTGGAGGAACCCTGGTAACCATACAAACCGGGCCCGCAGGTAAATTGGTGAGTAAAGTACTGGTGGCTCAGGACGTGTATTACCCGGGGCCCAATCCCGTTAAGGAGTTTTACCTTTCCATTTTGCTTGATCGCAGTAAAGGGCAGAACGTAATCATGTACAGCACCGAAGGTGGTATGGACATCGAACAGGTAGCCCACGATACCCCTGAGAAAATATTCAAGGAGTGGGTACATCCCGCAGGAGGTTTACTTCCTTTTCAGGCGAGAAAAATTGCGTTTAACCTCGGACTGAGTGGAGAAGCATTTAAGAACTGCGTAAAATTTGTTACCAATTTATACAAGGCTTACGTAGATCTCGATTGCGGAATGTTGGAAATAAATCCACTTTTTAAAACAAGCGACGACAAGATCATCGCGGTTGACTGCAAAATGAATTTGGATGACAATGCATTAATGCGGCACACCGATTTAGAAGCGCTTCGCGATATCAGTGAAGAAGATCCCACAGAAGTGGAAGCACACAAATACAATCTAAATTTCATTAAGTTAGACGGAAACGTGGGATGTATGGTAAATGGTGCGGGATTGGCCATGGCTACCATGGACATGATTAAACTCAGCGGCGGCGAGCCGGCAAACTTCCTGGATGTGGGCGGAACCGCCAATGCACAAACCGTAGAAGCGGGATTCCGGATCATTTTAAAGGATCCCAAAGTAAAAGCCATCCTCATTAATATTTTTGGTGGAATTGTACGGTGCGACAGGGTAGCCCAGGGTGTTATAGATGCCTATAATTCTATCGGCAACATCCACGTTCCCATTATTGTACGTTTGCAGGGTACCAATGCCGAAGAAGCTAAAAAACTGATTGAAGAAAGCGGATTGAAGGTGCAATCTGCCATATTGCTCAGCGAAGCTGCCCACCTGGTGAATAAGGCAGTAACCGCTTAACATTTTATGTTGTTTCATAGTAATCGAAAAGGTGAAAGCGTTCCAATGCTTTCGCCTTTTTACATATAAAGATCATCCGTAAAATAAGATTATGAACTGCTACAAATCGAGGAGCCTGTGCCGGATTGTTGTACCCGCATTGTTTTGTTGCATCCTGTTTTCATGCAAAAAAGGAGTGAAACAACAGGATGATGAATTGTATTCGAGGCATTTGCAGCGAAAAGTGACATTAACAGTAATCCATACACCCATCCCGGATGACAAGTCGGCTATCCACCTCCTGGTTTGCAATGACGGCCAGCTATTGAAGGAGTTGAATATTGCAGCCATCACAGACAGTCTGTACCGGAAAAAATCAATTCCTCCTCTTGTAATCGTGGGTGTTCATGCGGGAAACCGCAGCCAGGAGTATGGCGTTGCCGATCAGGCGGGTACAGCTGATGCAGGTGGAAAGGCTGACCATTACGATAGTTTTTTCAATAACGAATTGTATCCTTTTGTAAAGAAAAACGCCGGTGTACGAAAATTTAAGTCGGTTGTTGTTGCGGGATTTGGTGCCGGCGGATTATCGGCGCTGGACCTGGCATGGAGCCATGCCGATAAGATTAACAGGGTAGCTGCATTTTCGAGTGCTTTTTCACTCAATAATAAAAAATCTACGGATACTGTTTTAACCGGAATGATGTTTGAAAAGCTGAAAAGCTCCAGAAAGCGTCCTCATTTACAATACTGGTTTTATGCAGGGGCTACCGGAACAACAGGTTTACCTAATGAGCATTCAACAAGAATCATGGCGGCTACCGATTCTATTATCTCACTGCTCAAAAACAAAACCTTTATTGCTGATGCCGACATCACCTATCACCATGGACAATCCAACGATGTGCAGGCGTGGAAACAGCAATTGCCTTTTTTCCTGGAGTGGGCGTTTGAACAATAAAACCCATCCATAGTATTCCTTTGTAAAACGGAGAAGGATCCTCCACAGTGCAAAAGTGCTCCCGGTGGCAAAATCATATATGGATCATTTTATCCCTGTACAGCATTTACCATTAGCGACCGCAAATAGTATTTTCTTCTACAAAAAAAATTATACAGTTTTTGTATGATTGTAACGACAAAGGATTTGATGTAAACCCGGAGGAGTAATGATCTTCTTCGGGTTTTTCTTTTGAATGGTTTAAAACCGCACCCCCAGTGAAATGGCAAAGCGATAACCGCCCCAGGGTCCATCCAGGTCGAGCATTGCTCCATTAGCATTTACGGTTACCGTTTTACGGGTTAGCGGAATCTCCATATCTTCCAACTGTTGTTTTAAGTCATCCTGTGCAGATTGGGATAACGGTTGAGATGACGTTCCTTTAAAGTTTCCTTTGCCGGCGCCATAGTGCGGCCCAAAAAAGGATATATCGAGTACTATATGTTTTCCCAGATTGCTTTGTACACCCAGCAAAAGCCCGACGGTATTGCTGGTGAGTTTCCCACTCATCTTTATGCTTTGTTCTTCATTAAACTCATCGGTATAAAAAACATTGAGATCATTAGAGGTGAACGAAGCATAGCGGTAAAAAGGGGCAATATAAAAGCCACGGCCATACCCTTTCCGACTGAGGTAAAATCTTACTTCCGGAGTAATGGCATAGTTACTCATTCTGAATTCATCAATTATTTTCCGGGTATCCGGATCATCATCCTTCATAGCCTTTAAAATGGTTTGTTTAAACGGAATACCCGACTCGGGCATAAACCGGTATTGCAGCGCCAGCGAGATCCTTTTGTTCAACACCCTTTCATACTGCAAAGCATAATTCTTAACCAGCAGACCGGTGAGGTTAAACTTGAATACATTGTTCGACCGGGCAGGTTGGTCTTTTGGCGTGTCCAAATCCTTGCCGGCTTTATTGCTTTTAACTTTTTCGGAACTGATGGCAGTATTTTGTGCTGTACCCGTTTGTCCATTAACCGAAAACAAAGCGCAAAAAATACCCGCAGCGGGAAGAAATAATTTCAAGGTCATGGTTACGTTTTTCTATTTAGAATTGTGCAAATGAATATACGCTGACAAGTGCATGTTTATTGTTGACCAGAAACGGGAATCCAGAATAAAATTTTCCGTACACTGTATTCACGGAACCAAAGCGTTACCACACCCCATCGTAATAAAAAATGCGGACTTCCTCAATTCCGGAAACCCGCATTTAAAATTCAAAATATCAATATTACAGGGTAAGATCCCAGCTTCCCCGGTATTGTCGCTTTACAAACTGGTTGGCTTCATCAAAATTTGTAATCTTCATATTCTTTGCATCCCACAGCAGTTTTTTACGGCCGGTGAATTTATTCTTTCCCCATCCGCTCACACTTGGATCTACATACAAAGCGCTTCGTATAGCCAGGTTACCCATAAGAATGCTTTCTGTAAAGGGTCCGGCATACTCGAATGGAGAACTGGTTATCCCTTTTCCATATCCTGCCATACAGGCATTTACCCATTGCAGGTAATGATCTTCATTGGGAACCCTGGGAATGGTTTCTCTTATTGCTTTTGTACTGTCGTTCTTAGAAAGTGGTAACAGACGCGGATTAGCACCATAACAATCGGCGAGCAGTTTTCCTTTTGTTCCAATAAACAATACACCACCATCCCAGTTGCCAAAATCTTCTTCGGGTTTCAATTCATCAGGACGTTTGGGCAGCAATCCACCATCATACCACGACACTTTTAAGGTTCCTCTGCCGTCTTTTCGCGGATATTCCAGATGAATAATAGATGCCACCGGGCAACTATCGGTATAATTTGCTTCCTGGTTCATACCTGTCCATTGGTTAGCAATACTGCATTCTGCTGAAGAGGGATAGTCTATTGGAAGAATCCGGTAAATGGGATCCATAATATGACAAGCCATATCACCCAACGCACCCGTGCCAAAGGCCCACCAGCCGCGCCAGACATCCGGCATGTAG
>CAZFGP010000095.1:0-17440 GCA_964518685.1 uncultured Terrimonas sp. | reverse complement strand
ATCCCTTGAATTATTCGTAAATCTACTATTATTTTGCAGTTCAATAAGTGAATACTACTAATATTTAATAGGTATTAGTTTGTTTAAGATAATGAGAGTTACCAGATAGTAAGCACTTAATCATCGAATCTAAACCCTGAAGAATGAACCTGAAATATACCTTAGTCCTTATTTTATCTTTATGCACTTTTGAGATTTCTTATGGGCAGATTACTTATGTTGATGTAGGCAGTTCTACTGTTTATACCTTAAATACCGGAGACAGCCTTTTTATTAGTAAGGGAACCTTTACCGGAAAGATTAAAGATCAATCAGTAGGAGCGAAAATAACAGTTGCGCCAAATGCCACCTTCAACCCCTCTTCAGTTACTTCATACCACATTGCATACCAGATTTATGGCTCAGCGGTTTTCCCTGGAAACGTATCTGTATTACAGGGTTTTAGTCTGGAGAATTTTGGCACAACAACCTTTAATGGTAATTTCATAGCAAATAGTTCAGTTTTATTAATCAATAATCCCCGTGGTATTATAGATTTCCATGGAACTGTAACCATTAACAGTGCGTCCACCCTGATTAATGATGGGGATATTATCCTTGGAGGAACTTTTAGAATTAATGGAAGCAATGGCAGCTACACGAACCGGGGGAACCTGTTAATGGGCGGTGATTTCATATTGAATAACACCAATGGTCAATTTCAGAATGAAGGCTATTTGTACGCTAAAGGGAATATTACTTCAAATGTAAATCTCACTATTACTAATACCTGTAGAATGGTTTCGGGAAAAAATTTTACCATACATTCCGGCACGGTGTATAATAGCGGGTTATTATGGGCCTCCAATGAACAAAATGCGTCTGTTTTCACCAATAATAATGGTACTATCATAAGCCTGAACCAGGGGGTCATAAAATCTGTTAAATTCACAAATGGCGGTACCTTTAAGGGAAATGGTTTTCTATATTTAACAGGGTTGGCTACCGCAAATGGTGTAATTGGAGAAAATGGGAGTACCACAGACACTTTAAAGGTGTATACGGTAAACAGAAGTAATCAAAACAAGATATTTGACAATGAATGGGGAACGCTTTATCCCAATGTGATTTATGCTTCATTTGCTCCACCCGACACCTTAACGTCTTCCTCTTATCCCTGTTATGAAAAATCTTTACAGATCCTGCCTTTTGAATGGATGGATTTTTCATTACTGGTAAACGGTAATAATCCGGTATTAAACTGGTCTGTCAAACAGGCTGAAGGTGTGCAATTTAATGTGCAACGCAGCATTACCGGAAAAGATTTCAGGTCTGTTTCCGAACAATTGAAAGAACAGGCAAATTACAGGTTTGAAGATAAAACGATAGATCTCAATCAAACTGCAATAGTGTATTATCGTGTTAAAGCAAGCCTTCCTGATGGAAAAGAAAGTTATACTGAAATGAAAATGGTGCGCCTGCATCAGGCTGAAAACCAGGGATCCATGAGGGTTTCCCCTAATCCCTTTAATAGTAGTATGCAGATTGGTTATCGGGCAACGACAGAAGGAACGATTGTAATAAAGGTATTCAATCTTCATGGACAACTGCAATATCATAGTCAAAGAAAGGTGCATAAAGGGGCTAACACAATATCTGTTACTGAGTCGGCAGGGTGGAAAACAGGAATTTATGTAATTGGTGTAAATGGAGAAAATGGCTCGTACTCCACCACAAAAGTCATTAAACAATAAACCTATTTTAAATATTTATTGGATGGTTAAAATGAGGCTGCTGATTCTTTGGATCGGTAGCCTTTTACATTCTGTTCCCCCGGTTCGCCATCAGGTTGTTAACTCCGTTAGTGCCACCTTTGTTTTCGACACCTGTAATTGATAATACACGCCTGTCTTTAGCGCATAATTTTCTTTATCATGGCTCACCGGAAAGTCCATACACACCGGATACTCATATCCCTCCAACAGGTTGTATATACTTTCCTGTATGGTTTTTCCAAACGGTCTTTCTGTATCTTTCATATTGGTAAACCCACCAATAATCAGTCCGGCTAATCCGTTTAGTTTTCCGTTTCGCTTCAGCTGATGCATCATTCGATCTGCACTGTATATATATTCACCCACCTCCTCTATAAAAAGTATTTTACCCCTGGTTTTTATATCAGATCGGGTACCTGTAAGGTTTGCCAATAATGACAGATTACCTCCTATTAAGCTTCCTGAAGCCACCCCGGTCTGGTTGAGCGAATGGGGGGCGCAATTGTATTTTATTTTTTTCCCGGAAAGCGCTTTCTTAAGCGACAAAACATATTCGTTTTTGTACCCCTCATCATTGAAGGCTGCCGCCATGGGAGCATGAAGGGTAGAGATGCTGAAATTGTTATGAATATGACAATGTAAAACTGTTATATCGCTGAAGCCAATAATCCATTTAGGATTTTTTCTGAATTTTTTGAAATCCAACTGATCAATGATGCGTCCTGTACCGTAGCCTCCCCGGGCACAAAGAATAGCCCTTATCCGGCAGTCATCCAGCATTTGTTGCAGATCCTCCAGTCTTTCCGCATCGGGGCCGGAAAAATAAGTATCGGAATCTCCTCCAACTGTTTTTCCAATGGATACCTTATAGCCCCATTGGTGCAGGGTTTTAATACAGGTTTGCACTTTTTCTTCAGCCATATATCCCCCGGGACAGGTAATGCCTATGAGATCGCCTTTCTTGAGATAGGGTGGAATTTTTATCATTTGATCGGGTTAATATTATTATATATAATTCCGAAATTTTTACAATTCAGTCAATTCAACACCGCTTCCTGTGATGCTGAGCCGGTGTTGCACGCCACATTTCAAAGCAAAGTTGTTTTTTTGATGCCCTACCGGAAAATCAAAGCAAACCGGATACGCATAATCCTTCACCTTTTCCAGGACAATATCATACAGCGTTTTACCAAACTCTTCTCCGGGATCATCGGGCTTAATTTGGAAGCCGCCAACCACTAAGCCTTTCAATTGAGATAACTTCCCCGTACGTTTCAGATTCCAGAACATTCGGTCAATACCGTAAAGATATTCCCCGGTATCTTCAACAAAAAGAATTTTTCCTGCGGTCTTAATTTCAGATTTTGTTCCTGCGAGGGTTTCAATGGTCTTTACATTTCCGCCTACTAATGTCCCTTCTGAAATGCCTGTCTTATTTTTTTCATGTGCAGTCACCTTATATTTCATTTTCACACCTGTAATAGCGTCCCTGATGGATATAATAGTTTTCTGCTGCAAGGTATCTGCCAGGCTCCAGTCTTCCGGGAAGCTGTTGCACATTTTAGAATGAATTGTAGCCATCTTAAAATTGCTGTTAATATGGCAGTGCAATACTGTGATATCACTGAAACCAAGTATCCATTTTGGCTTTATTAGAAATTTTGAAAAATCCAGACGATCTATTATGCGGATAGAACCGTATCCGCCGCGGGCACAAAGGATAGCCTTAACCGTTGTATCATTGAGCATTTGTTGAAAATCTGTGGCACGCTCATCATCCGTACCACCAAAATTGAAATCTCTCTTTCCTATGGTCTGCCCAATCTGAATCCGCAGTCCCCAACTTTCTAATTGATTGATTGCCGGCTGAAGTTCTTCTCTGGTTATAGGCCCGGCAGGAGAAGTGATGCCTATTGTATCACCTTTCTTTAAATAGGGTGGAATCCGGAAAGGAGGATCATAAGGGTGCATAGCAAGAGAAGAGAAGGTGGTTCCCGCTGTAAACAGGGACGAGAGAAAGGATTTTCGATTCATCTTTCAAAGTAAATAAAAAATGTGATTTGCTGCCTCACGTAAAACCTTAAACCAATTGCCCGATTATTAATGTAGGGGATATCCATGCATTGGTATATTTTTGCATTCCTTTTTAGTGATATGAAAGATTATAAAAGAATATTGGTTTCCGCAGCTTTACCGTATGCAAATGGTCCTATTCATATTGGACATTTGGCGGGTTGTTACTTGCCTGCCGATATTTATGTTCGTTATCAACGGGCACAGAAGCGGGATATAAAATTTGTGGGGGGGAGCGATGAACATGGAGTTCCTATTACGATCAGAGCCATGAAAGAAGGGGTGAGTCCACAGCAAATTGTAGATAAATATCATGCGTTAATTAAAGACAGTTTTGAGAAAATAGGGATCTCTTTCGATATTTATTCACGGACTTCCAATGCTATTCACCATAAGACAGCATCAGATTTTTTCAAAAACCTGTACGACAAAGGTTTGTTTGAAGAAAAAGAAACTGAACAGTATTATGATGAAAAAGCCGGTGTGTTTTTAGCCGACCGCTATATCACGGGTACTTGCCCGATATGCGGAAATCCAGGCGCTTATGGCGATCAGTGCGAAAGATGTGGTTCTTCCTTAAGTCCGGAACAGCTCATTAATCCCCGCAGCACTTTAAGCGATGCCGTACCTGTAAAAAAATGGACCAAACACTGGTATTTCCCTCTTCAGCATTATGAACCCTGGCTGAAAGAGTGGCTGCTGGAAGGACATAAGGAGTGGAAACACAACGTGTATGGGCAGTGTAAGAGTTGGATTGACAATGGACTGCAAAGCCGTGCAATGACCCGCGACAGCAACTGGGGAATAAAAGTGCCCTTGCCCAATGCCGAAGGCAAAGTGTTATATGTGTGGTTTGATGCGCCCATCGGTTACATCAGCGCTACCAAAGAGTTGACTAACCAATGGGCCGACTATTGGTGCAGAGAAGATACCAAACTGGTACATTTTATAGGCAAGGACAATATCGTTTTCCACTGCATCATTTTTCCTTCAATGTTAAAAGCTCACGGCAATTTTGTGCTGCCGGATAATGTGCCTGCCAATGAATTTCTGAATATTGAAGGAGAAAAGGTATCCACCAGTCGTAATTGGGCGGTATGGGTACACGAATACCTGAAAGATTTTCCCGGTTGTGAGGATGTTTTGCGATACGTGCTTTGCGCCAATGCCCCCGAAGCCAAGGACAACGACTTCACCTGGAAAGATTTTCAGGATCGGAACAATAATGAACTGGTTGCTATATTTGGCAACTTTGTTAATCGTTCCTTAGTTTTGATGCACAAACTTTGTGGCGGTAAGGTACCTCGTTTTCATAATGACCTCATTGACGACGATGACAAACAACTCATGGATGAAATCCGGTCGGCCAAGGATAAAGTTACCCAATCCATTGAAGAATATCGTTTCAGGGAGGCTCTATTTGAAGTAATAGATCTCAGCAGAAAAGGCAATCAATACCTGCAGAAAAAGGAACCCTGGAAAAAAGGGGATACAGAAAACGGGCAGCACTTGATAGACAATTGTATTCATCTTAGCCTGCAGCTTACAGCCAATCTTGCTATCCTGGTCCATCCGTTTTTACCCAATACCGCTGATAAGATACGGCATATGCTGAAAGTGGTGGAAAGAATGCTGGAATGGAAAAATGCGGGCACTTTAAAATTACTGAGTGTGGGTTACAGCTTAAGGGCGCCTGAATTACTGTTCAGAAAAATCGAAGACAGTGAAATTTCAGCCCAGGTGGAAAAGCTGAGGGCCAATGTGATTGATGCGACAAAAGACACAAATCAAAAGGTTACAGAGAAAACCGGTGACGCTGTGGATGAATGGCCGCCTCTCAAACCTCAGATAGTATATGACGATTTCGCGAAAATGGACCTGCGAACCGGCAAGATCCTGCATGCCGAAAAGGTGGAGAAGGCAGATAAGTTGTTGAAACTGGAAATAGACCTGGGGTTTGAAAAACGTACCATCGTTTCCGGCATCGCTTTGCATTTCAAGGTGGAAGATATCATCGGAAAACAAGTGGTAGTGGTGACCAACCTGGCGCCACGTAAAATGAGGGGCATTGAAAGCAATGGGATGATCTTGATGGCAGAAGATAAAGAAGGGAAACTTCATTTCATTCATTCAGACGGTGACATAGCGCCGGGATCGGGGGTGAGTTAAAGACTCCTGGAATAACGAGAAATAAATTTTTATATGAAAAAAGGAATTTTATTATTGTGCTTTCTGGTTTCTGTATTATTAAACGTGTCTGCACAGGAAGCCGTCAACGAACTCGTTCCGGGAAAGTGGTTTCGTTCATGGCTGCTTTGTGGTCCTATTCCTCTGCAGTCCGACCCTTCTCCGGCAAAAATGTTAGAACATTACCCCGGATTTGCAACAGATTATCTTTTAAAATCCGGGGGCGAGGCTGGGCTGAAAGTAAAGGCAGGTGATATAGTCAGATTGAAAGGAAGTTCAATCCGGTGGAAATTTGTCAATTCTCCTGATTCGGTTATTGATTTAGTAGCGAATGTTTCCAGGATATCGCCGGCAGCCGCTTACGCTTACTCGGAAGTGGAATGTCCTGAAGAAGCAGTCTGGCTTGCTGCGTTAGGCACCAACGATGGTGGCAGCCTATGGATTAACGGAGTGCGTCAATGGGATTATCAGCCCGCCAGAGGCGTGAAGCCTGATTCCGACCTCATTCCGGTAATTTTAAAAAAGGGGAAGAATACTATTTTATTGAAAGTGGAACAGCGTGGGAATATGTGGGGCTTCTGTTTCAGGTTTCATCCGTTCTCTGCTGAAGCGGCTTTACAGAGAGGCAACTTTTTTAAGGTAAGCACTTCAGAAGATGGCGATAGTAAATTAGTTTCGGATTTTTCAGCCGAAGTGTTGTCCAAATTGCTTAAGCAGGTGCGGATTACCGTTCGCAACCAGCAGGGAAAAATTGTGCTGGACGAAAAAAGAGAAAAGGACTTTAGTGGTTTACTTGATTTGCCTAAGGCAGATTACAAACCTTTCTCAGCCGAACTATGGCTTCAACTAACATCAGGTGAGGTTTTGTCCAGGAAAATTGATTTTATTTCAGGTAAGCGGGTAGCATATTCTTTGTTTAACCAAAGACGAAGTGATTATCACATAGTTCTTTCAAACGGAGCATCAGCATCGGAAAGATGGGCGGCTAAGGAATTGCAGCGCTGGATAAAAGAGGCTGGAGGAGCAGAGTTGTCCATTACTGAGTCGGCAGATAACACCCCATCGCCACGGATTGTGATCGGCTATCCCGGGTTGTCTGCAAAGGGAGAAAAGGAGCCGGATATAAATGACGAATCATTCCGGTATTTTAATTCAGGAGCTGACATTTATATATGGGGCGGCAGGGCGCGTGGAACCATGTATGGTGTTTTTTCTTTTTTAGAACGTGAATTAGGCTGCCGGTGGTACACTCCAAAGGTTTCCATGATACCAAAACGTAATGAATTTGAGTTTACCTGGCTTGAGCATGCAGAAAAACCGGGTGTAAGAGTTCGGAATGATTTTTATTATGAGGCTTTTGAACCTATATGGGCAGCCCGTAACCGGGTGAATGGGGCGATGTCATATCGTAAACAACCTGGTGGTGTGGAAGCTTACTGGGCGGTTCATACTTTCTTTCCACTGATGCCGCCTGAAGAGTTCTTCAAAAAACATCCTGAGTATTATAGTCTTATTGACGGTAAGCGTATTTATGAACGGGCACAACTTTGTTTGTCAAATCCTAACGTACTGGAGATTATAACCCAACGGATCAAAGAAAGGATGCGACAGAGTCCTGAATATCTGATTTATGATGTCAGCCAAAACGATTGGGCTAATCCGTGTCAGTGCGATAACTGTCAGGCGATCGTAAAACGATATGGTGGCGAGTCGGGAATAATCATATGGTTTGTTAACCAGGTGGCTGATGCTGTAGCAAACGAGTTTCCTGATAAATTTATCGGGACGCTGGCTTATCAGTATACCCGTTCAGCGCCACGGGATATTGCACCACGCAATAACGTAGTGGTGCGCTTATGCAGTATTGAGTGTTGTGTGGCTCACGATTTTCATTGTCGCGAAAACCAATCCTTTTTAACAGACTTAAAGGAGTGGTCTGGCATGTCGCCGCACCTGTATATTTGGGATTATGTAGTTAACTTTGGGCACTATCTGGCCCCACTCCCTAATTTTGCTGCATTACAGCCCAAAATCAAAACATTTCAGGAGCATAAGGCTATTGGTATTATGGAGCAGGCTGCCTATCAGAGCAGGGGAGGTGAGTTTGCTGAGCTGAGATCATATCTTCTTTCTAAAATATTATGGAATCCGGATTGTAATACGGAGGAAGTGATTAATGATTTTTTGGCAGGCTACTATGGCCGGGCCAGTGCGCCTATCCGTCGTTATTTTGATTTATTACAAAGTCTGGTGAAACCCGATGTACATTTTGCGTATGGTATCCAGCCATCCGATGAAATATATTCAGAAGACTTTATTCATCAGGCAGAAGGATTTTTCGCGGAAGCAGAAAGCGTAGCCGATAATGTTGAAATTTTACATCGGGTTGAACTCGCTTCTTTACCAATTTTGTATCTGAAGTGTATGCAAGCGCCGATTTCAGCCAAACAGGACGGAACTTATGAAAAGTTTAGTCGTATTGCTTCACGGGAGGAGGTCACTCATTTCAGTGAAGAGGGCGAACCTTATCGTAAAGCGTTTCATCAGCGAATTCAAACGGCGGTTCCATAAAGCGCTTATGCATCATTGTAAACCTTAAAAACCGGTTCTCTTACAATCATTCCTTTTTCACTGCAAATGAATTCCAGTATCTCTGCAATGGCTTCGGGCTTTACCCATTTGCCCCAGTCGGCTTCGGGCATACTCTCCCGGTTAGGTAAAGTATCAATAATACTGGGTATAACAACGGATGCGGTAACGTTTTTCCCTTTCGCAGTCGCATTCATTATTTTGGCAAGACTGAGGAGTAAGGACTTAGATAAAGTGTAGGCAACGGTGTTTTTTGACATTCCTGATTCAAAAACAGATTTGGAGCCGATTAATACAATTCTGCCATATCCGTTATCAAGCATATGGGAAAACAGAATGCGGGACATATGATAGGCAGTTTCAAAATTAAGTGCCATCATTTTTTTCAAATCCGCCCCTGAGCTATGCTCCAGATTACCTGTAGCAAACCCTCCCGCAAGAAACAAGCCTCCTTCCACTTTTCCATAAAGACTAATGATTTCCCGAACAAAAGCAACTGATGCGTTTTCGTCGGTAAGATCCAGATTGTGCAACTCGAAATTGTCATTGTCTTTTGCAAACCCTAATTCGCTGCCTGAACGGGCTACAGCAATAACACGATAATTCCGGTCTAAAAATTTCTTCACTGTGATAGCACCTAAATTTCCATTGGCTCCAGTAATAATTATGGTCTTCATGTTAAAAGAATTAATTAAAAAATAGTACCGGCAGTATCGGGTCTCTTATTTGGATGGATTCAATGTTTTTTCAATTCTGTCGCTAACATCCTGCAGGTGATACCGCGTCATTGGGTCATTTACTCCGGACAGGGCCGTTTTTATTTCTGTTTGCAGCAATCGCAAATTCCCTTTCAGCAAAGAGATGATATCGCTTTTTTGGGTATCCATCATCGCTGCCGGAGCGCCTATCCTAAAAGAGATACCACCAACCGGGGGAGAATAAGCAGGGCTTATAATCTGTCCCATTTTTTCAACATAAGATTTTTGAAGATTCCGCCTATAGATATCAATCGGTTTTTTAATAGACAGTTCGTTCCATATTCCTTTTTTCAGGTCATTCAGCATTTCTGAAGCTTTATAGGCTCCTTTTCCCATTTCCGCTTCCATACTTAATAATTTACTTAAAGTATTGGTGCTTATAATTCTGTTCAATACAGCATCCTGCCGGGCGCTAACGACTGATAAACCGGTGTTTCCAATACGATTTAAAATTTCGTTATCAATCAGCCATGTAGGGGTTGTAAACAATTGCCGGGTTAAAAAGGTCATGGTTTCCTTCTGAACGGCTTTGGGGGTATAGCTGTAAATTGGGCCGGACTGTTCCACCGTTTTTGGCGTTTCATATATGCCGCCAATATTTTTGACCACATGACCCAGATAACGGCCATATTGCATGGTCAGTTCATTATATAAGGTAGAAAGATTACTGTATCCTTTATTAGGTTCGCTGGTCCATTCCATCAGGTGAGTCATGATTCGTTGCAGGTTCCTTATTCCGTATGTACCTGCTTTCATTGCATTGTCGCCCAGATCCTCATTCTGTGAGCGAGGATCATCCGGATTGGATTCTGTACCAAACCAATAGCGGTTGTCTTTTAGCTTTTCTATCGTCAAGGGATTAAGAATCGAAATTTCGTCTTCGGAAGTAATGGTGTCGGGAAACCAACGATATCCCCACTCGATAGCCCACTTATCGTACTCTCCGATTCTGGGCAACAACCCTATGGGAGAAATTCCATCTTCTGGCTGTGCCACATAATTAAAGCGCGCATAATCCATTATGGACGGCGTATGTCCATGGGCTTCCACCCAGGTTTTATCTCTCAGTTTTTCCACCGGGATGGTGGAACTGGAGCCGAAATTGTGGCGTAATCCCAGGGTATGCCCCACTTCATGAGAAGACACAAAACGAATCAATTGACCCATGAGTTCATCATCAAACACCATTTTACGCGCCCTTGGATCTGTTGGCGCACATTGAATAAAATACCAATTGCGTAACAGGTTCATTACATTATGATACCAATTGATGTGGCTTTCCAGAATTTCCCCTGATCTGGGATCATGTACATTAGGGCCCATAGCATTAGCCACCACGGAGGGTTTATATACAATGGCGGAATAACGGGCGTCTTCAAGGCTCCAGGTGGAGTTTTCCTGCGGATTGGGGGCGGGTTTTGCAACGATTGCATTCTTAAATCCGGCCTTCTCAAAAGCTGCCTGCCAGTCATTGACTCCCTGGATGAGATAGGGCACCCACTTTCGCGGAGTGGCCGGATCAATATAATAGACAATCTGCTTTTTGGGTTCCACCAGTTCGCCTCTTCTGTATTTTTCAATATCTTCTTCTCTGGGTTCCAGTTTCCAGCGCACCACCGCTGAAATTTCTTTAATTCCCTGCGGGTTAGCATCAAAATCAGTATATCGTCTTACAAAATAGCCAATCCGCGGATCGAAGAAGCGTTGTTTGGCCGGCACTTTTGGTAATATCACCAGGGAGCTGTTGAGTTCCAGGGTGTACAGTACATTTTGTGAGGAGGTTCCTGTTGCAGGAGGTCTTATAGTCAGGCTGCTTCCTCCCCCTTTGGTATAGGTTTTTACGGTTTTGATCTCAATATTTAGCGGATAACTTTTTACCTCGTTGATATAGGATTTATCAGACTGGTAGCCGCCCACCTGGTAAATCGTTTTAGCATTTCCGGAAAAGAACAATACGTCATTGTCACCCGAAATATAATCTGTGAAGTCAATCACCGTTCCGGTAGAGTCGGTAGATAGTACTTTTTTATCGAAAGACGCCACAATAGGCAGCAGGTTAGAATTAGCTACTGCTGTGTACATTGCCTGAGTTGAATCTTTTGAAATCTCATCGTAAGAAACCTTCCTGATAAACAATTTATTATTGGGTCCACTTTCAAAACGGATAACGTTATTCCCGATTTGATCGCCGGCATATCCATAAAAAACATTGCGCATTCCCGCCGCTCCTTTTGAAATCCGGTTAACGACAAGGATATCCCTGTTTAATAAAGAATCCGGAATCTCAAAAAAATATTTGTTTTCTATTTTATGTACCATGAATAGGCCGCTATCTGTTTTCGCTTTTGCCGTAATAACCTCGGCATATAATTTTGGCCCGTTTTTTTCTACTGTTGGTTTTTCTGAGGCGGGCTTTACAGAACCAGGTGTTACGGTCTTTTTTTTATCCTGGGCAAAGCCTGTTACAAGGGCCAGTAGTAGCGTAAGGGTAAAGAACAGGGTTTTAATTTTCATATTTGTTCAGGTTAATATTGAGCAGGTGAAATTAGTAATAACCCAAAGATCAGGCTATTTTTTGTGGAATCAAGCTCTGTTTCAGACAGAAGGCCGGACTGACATATGTTGAAAAGAGACAAAGGCCCTAAAAACAAAAGACAAAACTCTTGTTGGATTTTAGAAATTTCCTATATTGTGCCTCCCAAATAAATATTTCTATCGGCATTTAAACATTTTATGTTGTTTTTCTGTAGAATTGTGAATCAAAACCACACACAAATTAAAAATTGTAAAACCTTTAATTCAAAAAATCAAGAGTTATGGCTGAAACTAAACCAACCGCAACCGCATCTGCCGTGAAAGCATCTGCGCCTGTACAACCAAAGCGTAGCAGCAATATTATTTCATGGCTGGCCCCTATTCTTTGTATTATTGTAGGGTATATTATCTGGAGATACATTATGGGAGATCCATCAGGCTTTAGCAAGCCGGATCCGGAAGGTGGATTTTGGCCCGACCATTCAGGTCCTATTGGTCAGTTCCACGGAATTTATGAAGGAGGAATTATTGTACCGATATTGATCGGGATGTTTATCATGGTAATTGTATTTTCTATTGAGCGCTTTCTTTCTATTAAAAAGGCAACCGGAAAAGGGTCAAATGCTGAATTTGTCAGAAAGGTGCAATATCACCTGGCAAATAAAAATCTTGACGCTGCTTTAGCCGAATGCGACAAGCAACAGGGATCCGTAGGGAATGTAATGAAAGCCGGACTTCGGAGATATAAAGAAATGGTTTCCGAAGCCAACCTCACTACCGAGCAAAAAGTAGCGGCTATTCAGAAAGAGGTGGAAGAAGCTACTGCACTGGAAATGCCGATGCTGCAAAAGAATCTGGTTTTTCTTTCTACTATTACATCCGTTGGTACCCTTGTGGCCCTGCTTGGAACGGTAATGGGAATGATCCGGTCATTTGGAGCCTTGGGCGAAGAAGGTGGTGCCGGTGCTGCTGCCGAACTTGCTATTGGTATTGCTGAAGCATTGTATAATACTGCTTTAGGTATTGCAACTTCTGCTTTTGCCCTGATTATGTATAACATTTTTACCACTAAAATTGACACCATTACTTTTGGTATTGATGAATCAGGATTTACCCTTACACAGAGTTTTGCTTCCCAATACAAATAAAATTGGGAAAAGTGTATGGAATAAGGTCAGTATTTCATCTTATAAGTCAATAAAAATATTTTTCAAATGGCTAAAGCTGTATTGGTAAGAAAAAGTACATGGGTAGATATGACTGCATTTGTGGATGTATCGTTTCTGATCCTGACTTTTTTTATACTTGCTACCAAATTTAAGCCTGTAGAACCGGTAGAGGTAACAACACCCAGTTCGGTATCTGCGGATAAAGTACCGGAGGTGGATGCTTTTTTGGTAACCATTGATAAAGACGGCAGGGTATTCGTTCAGATGGATGATCCCAGTGCCCGTCAGTCCATTGCCAATAACTTAAATGAAACAAGGCAACTGGGGCTTTCCGCCGCTAATATCAAAGCGTTTACCAATGCGCCCAGCTTAGGCGTCCCGTTTTCAGGAATGAAAGAATTACTTTCAATGGATCCGGAGGAGGCTAAAAATGTCAGGCAACCTGGTATTCCTGTTCCCGATTCTACCGGTGGGGAGTTATACTATTGGATAAGAGATGCTAAATCCACTTATGCGGGCAAGAAAATTTCCTGGCTGATCAAAGCGGATAATGAAACAAAGTTCCCGGTAGTTAAGAACGTGTTGGAAGCGTTTATGCGTAATGATATCAACAAGTTTCAACTGGTAACTAGTTTTGAGGATGCGCCTCCGGGTACTCCTTTGTACAACACACGGCAGGAGCTAATCGGAAAAGGAGCCAGTAGTTAAAATGGAAGATCAGTCAGTGAGATTATTTTAGTATTAATTAAAAATTTGTTTTATGGCATCAATGGATACTGCCGATAGCGGTGGTGGCAAAAAAGGACCAGGCGTCAAAAAAGCCAAAAAGCTATCTACACGTGTGGATATGACTCCAATGGTGGATCTTGGATTTCTGTTGATCACTTTCTTTATCTTTTCTACAACCATGTCACAGCCAACTGCAATGCAGTTGATTATGCCTAAGGACACGCAAAACCAGGAAGAACAAACAAAGGTGAAGGCTTCCGGAGCGCTGACAATTTTGCTGGGAAAGGGAAATGGAGTCTATTACTATGAGGGAGATGATCCCACACAGTTACAGAGTTCCAGTTATAAGAAAATACGGGAAGTGATTATTAACAAAAAGAAGTCTACCAAACCGGAAGATTTCGTTGTGGTTATTAAACCCAATGATGAGGCTAACTATCAGAATGTGGTGGCCTTATTGGATGAGATGGCCATTAATGAGGTAAAGAAATATGCCCTGGTAAGTATTTCACAGGTGGAGAATGACCTGTTATTGATTACTGAAAAAGCAAATGGTATAGAATAAAAGACGTTTGTGGATTTTCTAAATCCCTGCATCTTAAATACAATTAAAAGGTTCATTATGGATGTAAGTAAAATACCAAACGCCAGTCTTCTCGACATCATATTTGATGGGAGGAATAAAAACTATGGCGCTTATGAACTTAGAACCCAATATAGAAAACGGCTTACAATTGCGCTGTCTATCACTGCCGCAGCAGCTGCGTTGTTTATATTATTCTCAGTTCTTGGAATTAAATTGGAGGGCACTAAAAAAGCCGTGGTTATTCAGGCTAAAGATGTGGAATTGACGAGTATACAGGAGGAAAAACAATTTGAGCCACCACCACCTCCTCCCCCCAAACCACCGGATCCGCCGAAGATTGAAATGGCTAAGTTTACTCCTCCAAAGGTGGTGAAAGATGAGGAAGTACAGCCCGAAGAAGAAATGAAGGACGTGGAAGAATTGAAAGAAGCAACAATCAGCACCATCAACCAGGAAGGGGTTAAAGATTTAGGAATCGTGGCGCCACCGGTTGAAGACAAAGGTGGAGTGGTAGAAGCGCCGGTAAAAGATGATGATGACAAGGTGTTTCAAAAAGTAGAAATTGAGGCTAAGTTTCCCGGAGGTGACAAGGCATGGGCGAAATATATTTCCAGAGAAATTAACCGGTATATTGATGAACTGCAGGATGCCGGTAAAGCTGGTACCTGTGTGGTTCAGTTTATCGTAGACAGGGAAGGAAATATAAGTGATGTAGAAGCTTTGACAATGAAGGGTACCAAATTAGCGGAAATCTGTGTAAATGCTATCAGGAAAGGACCCAAATGGACACCTGCCGAACAGAATGGAAGAAAGGTAAAAGCCTATCGCAAGCAGCCTGTTACCTTCCAGATTGCAGATAGTTAGTAGTGTTTAAATACTTTTTTTGCAAATCCCCGGTGTTATCTGACAGCGGGGATTTTTTTGCTTAAATCAAATTGTAATTTTGAGAGATGTCACAGCTTGCTTCATTTTGGGATGATACCATAGTAGCGCCTGCAACAGCGCCAGGGATTGGAGCGATTGGCGTCATACGGCTTAGCGGGGTTCAGAGTATTACCATCGTGTCTAAATTATTTATTGGCAAAAGATTGGAAGAGCAAGCTTCCCACACCCTCCATGTGGGAACTATTAAGGAGAGAGATGAACTGGTTGATGAGGTGGTAGTATCTTTATATCGCGCACCCAAATCGTATACCGGAGAAAATGTAGTAGAAATCAGTTGTCATGGATCTCCATATATTATCCAGCGTATTGTGGAAGCTTGCATACAACAAGGCGCCAGATCAGCCTTCCCCGGTGAGTTTACCCAAAGGGCTTTTTTAAATGGAAAGATGGATCTGACGCAGGCTGAAGCGGTAGCAGACATCATTGCCTCTCAATCCAGAGCAGCGCAACAAACCGCATTAAATCAATTGAGGGGTGGATTTTCAAAGGAGCTAAACAAGCTGAGAGAAGAACTCATTCATTTTGCCGCCCTGATTGAACTGGAGCTGGATTTTTCAGAAGAAGACGTGGAGTTTGCCGACAGAACCTTGTTGAAACAGCTAATAGAACTGATATATCAGAAGGTCATCCAATTAAAGGAGTCTTTTCGTTTAGGTAATGTTATCAAAAGCGGTGTTAGCGTGGCTATTATCGGTAAACCCAATGCCGGAAAATCCACCTTACTGAATGCCCTGCTAAACGAAGAACGTGCTATCGTAAGTGAGATAGCTGGTACAACCAGAGATTCGATAGAAGAAATGCTGAATATCCAGGGCGTTTTATTCAGGTTGATTGATACAGCCGGAATTCGCGAGCACAGTACAGATCGGATTGAGAATTTAGGTATTGAAAGAAGTAAACATAATGCCGCTCGTGCTGACATTATTTTACATGTTGTAGATATGATGGATGAAGAGGAAGAATACGGATTTGAATGGCTAACCCGGTACGAGGGGAAAACGATTGTTGTATATAATAAGTTTCTTTTGTGGCAAAGGAAAATGAATGCTTTGGGAATTAATAGAACTCCAATCTCTCCTTTCATTGATGCCAAAGAGAATTTTGGAATTGAAGAATTGAAAAGCATTATTTATTATAAGGCAATAGGAGAAACAGTAAATACAGAAGCAACCATTATTACTAACGCCCGACACTATGAGGCATTAAAAAAAGTAGAAAATGGTTTGCTCATAATTCAGGAAGGGCTGAAAAATAAACTTACAGGCGATCTGCTGTCGCTGGATATTCGCTATTGCTTGCATAGCCTTGGAGAAATCACCGGACGGGTAGAAATAGACCGGGATATCCTCGGAACGATATTCAGTAAGTTTTGTATCGGAAAGTAACCACCATTCCTTTATTTTTCAATCACCTGCTATTGTTGACTTCTTATAGAATATTCTTTCTCTTATTTGTTGCCCAGATAGCTATTTTGTTGATCTAATCCTTAATTGAAACATGGGAGGAGAAATAATGCACCATATAGCACCGATCAGCGACATAAAGACCCAATCAGCGACAAATGAGTACAACAATCAAAATTCCGAAGTTCTGTGAATACTGTGGCCAAGCATTTATTGCGCAAAAAACAACTGCCCGGTTTTGTTCTCATCCGTTTGCAAGTAGAGCATAACGCAAAGAGCTTCTTATTCACACTATGTGTATATCAGAGGCTCTCTGTTATGGATAGCTTGCTAATTCAGAGTATTATAAATTAATTGTACTTTTAAATTTATTTATGGAAACAGCCAAGATGTTTGATTTCAGATTCTATTATGGAAAAGCTACTGTATTTATTAAAACAACCACACCTGGCTTACGATAATCTGAGGGTTTATTTTCGAACAATCCTGTTCATAGCCATCGGTGTCTTTCTTGTTTTATACCTGATGCGCCCCAACGATATATCAAGACCACCTTCGGAATGGCAGATTTTCAAAAATGCACTTTTATATCCTACAGCCGGACTAATGATGATGGCTTTGAGTACGCTTTGGATCATAGGATTTCCTGAAGTCTTTGCACAAAAAAACTGGAATCTGGGAAGGGAAATCGTTTTTGTAGCCTATCAATTCA
>CAZFGP010000094.1:0-17452 GCA_964518685.1 uncultured Terrimonas sp. | reverse complement strand
TCTTCTCTGTAAGGTGCAATCACCTTAATGTAATTGTCGGTATACCCTTCCATCATACCGCTCTTATCACGGCTTTCAAATAATACCTGGCGGCTTTGTCCTAAATGTAGTTTGGTAAATTCACGCATTTTTTTATAAGATATTCCGCGTAGTGTTTTATTGCGTTCGTGTCTTGTATGCACCGGCACAACAGGTTTGATATCTAATGCAGCAGTATTATCTCTTTCGGAATAGGTAAAAACATGGAAGTAAGACACGTTAAGCGATTCCAGAAAATTACAGGTGGTTTTAAATTCTTCCTCCGTCTCTCCCGGAAAACCAACGATCACGTCTACCCCAATACAGCAATGCGGCATCAACTGTTTGATGACGGCAACTTTTTCGGCGTATAATTCACGCTTATACCGGCGGCGCATCAATCCCAAAATACGGTTACTCCCGCTCTGGAGAGGAATATGAAAATGCGGCATAAACTTTTGACTTGCCGCTACAAAGCGGATAATATCATCCGTAAGCAGGTTCGGTTCAATAGAAGAAATGCGGTAACGCTCTATTCCCTCCACCTTTTCCAACTCCTGTATCAACTGAAAGAAATTTTCTTTTCGCTGAGAGCCAGTGGTGTCGCTGTTTTCATTGATCCCGAAATCGCCGAGGTTTACCCCCGTCAACACAATTTCTTTAGCTCCCTGCTCCGCCAGTTCATGGGCATGGGCAATCACGTTGGCAATGGTATCGCTTCTGCTTTTCCCCCTGGCCATGGGGATGGTGCAAAAAGAACAATTGTAACTACAGCCATCCTGCACTTTTAAAAATATTCGTGTCCGGTCGTTTAATGAAAATGAACTGTTGAATCCGGAAACCTCATCTATATCACAACTGGAAATACGGGTAGAGTCACCTTTGGAATACTCTTTCAGATGGGTAACAATATTAAATTTTTCGGCAGCGCCCAACACCATATCCACACCTTCTATTTCCGAAATCTCTTTAGCCTTCAGTTGTGCATAACAACCGGTTACCACCACCACGCTCTGCGGCGCTTTTCGTTCTATACGGCGTACCAGTTGCCTGCACTCTTTTTCGGCATTTTCTGTAACCGCGCAGGTATTGATCACATATACATCTGCAACCTCTTCAAAGGATTTTTTTGTAAAACCCTCATTTTCCAACATCCGGGAAAGGGTGGACGTTTCCGCGAAATTGAGTTTGCAACCCAGGGTATGAAAAGCAACGGTTTTTGAAGTATCCATAACCTGCAAAGATACTCTAAAAATCAAAATCCATCCCTGTTGCGTCCTAATCCTCTCTGTTCTTTAATCCTTTGCTAAAAAAAGTATTGCCTTTGAAAACTTCATCAATAGCCATGATCAAATCTTCTGCAACGGACGATTTAAAAACATATCCACTGGCACCAGCATCCCGCATCCTTTTTATATATGCCGGCGATGTATGAAAGGAAACTGCAATGACCTTAATCTGAGGATAGATGAGAGTAAGTTTACGGGTAATTTCAACTCCGGATACCGGTTTCATATTAATGTCAGTAAGCACTATATCGGGATGACTCTCCTCGACTTTATCCATCACCTCCAATCCATTGGCACAAAGCCCGACAACCTGTATATGATCATAGCTTCGCAAATACATATTCCATGCATTCCTAATTTCTGCATGATCATCCACAATAATAACTCTAATCATTTCCCGGGTGCGTTTTAGGGTATTTTTACTAAGTAGTATTCGTATAATTACGTAGTAAAGCTACTTGTTATTCCGAAAAATTATTAGACTTAAATTATTTATTATCAAATATCAACTCCTCAGCCAGTCAGAATGTAAAAGCAGAGTTCAACTCAAAGAAATCAATCTGCTGAGAGAAAGGTTATACCAGGCCAATGTCTAACACCTGATGCATATTCCTGACATAATGAAATTGGATGCCTTTAATAAAATCGGGGTTGATCTCTAATACATCTTTCTCATTCTGCCAACAAAGCACCACCTCTTTCATTCCGGCGCGTTTTGCAGCTAAAATCTTCTCCTTAATCCCCCCTACCGGCAAAACCTGTCCCCGGAGCGTAATTTCTCCGGTCATAGCAAGGTATGGTTTTACTTTTCTTTCTGTAAGCGCAGAAGCTATTGCAGTCATCATTGTAATCCCTGCACTGGGGCCATCTTTTGGCACCGCTCCTTCAGGTACATGAACATGAATATTTCTCTTTTGAAACAATTCGGGATCTATACCGTACCTTCTTGCATTAGCCTGCAAATAGGTAAGCGCTGTTATCGCACTTTCTTTCATCACATTTCCCAGGTTTCCCGTGAGTTTTAGTTCTCCTTTTCCCTCGCTTTGGGCGGCTTCTATAAATAATATATCTCCCCCCACATAGGTCCAGGCAAGCCCCACAGCCACTCCCGGCATATTGGCTATTTTATAAAGATCATTACTATATCTCGGCTTTCCCAGCATTTTTTCAAGGTCTTTCATACTAAGTGAAGCCTTGAGTTTTCCTCTTGTAGCATACTCTTTTGCCTGGGAACGCATAATAGAAGCCAATTGTCGGTCTAATTCCCGTACGCCACTTTCTCTCGTATGGTTTTCAATCAGTTTTTCCAAAACAGGATCACTGATTTTAAAATTCTTATCCTTCAGACCGTGCAATTCTTTTTGCTTGGGAATAAGATGTTTTCTGGCAATCTGCACCTTCTCCTCTACTGCATATCCATTAAGATTAATAATCTCCAGTCTGTCTCTTAAGGCAGGCTGTATATTTTGCAAATCATTAGCGGTTGCAATAAACAATACTTTACTTAAATCGTACTCCAGTTCAAGATAGTTATCGTAAAAAGAGTGGTTTTGTTCCGGGTCTAATACCTCCAGCAAAGCTGATGAGGGATCGCCTCTGAAATCATTACCGACCTTGTCAATTTCATCCAGAATAATAACGGGGTTACCAGATTTGACTTTTCTTATAGATTGTAAAACTCGGCCAGGCATTGCTCCTATATAGGTTTTGCGATGTCCTCTGATTTCGCTTTCGTCATGCAGTCCTCCCAAACTGAGCCTGACATATTTTCTATCCAAAGCCGCTGCAATACTCTTCCCTAAGGATGTTTTCCCGATACCGGGAGGACCCACAAAGCAAAGTATGGGGCTTTTCATGTCGCCTTTTAGCTTAAGTACGGCCAGGTATTCAAGCAGTCGTTCCTTAATCTTATCCATCCCGTAATGGTCGCGATCAAGAATCTTTTTTGCTTTAACTAAGTCATAAGAATCTACTGTACCATCATTCCAGGGGAGTTCCAGCATCAAATCCAGATGGTTGTAAACCACGGAATAATCGGGAGTAGAAACGTGCATCCGCTCCAATTTTTCTATGCCCTTTTTGAAAGCTTCTTTAGCCGGTTCCGGCCAATTTTTTGTTTCTGCCTTCTTTTGCATCTCGCGGATCTCCCGTTCATTGGCATCTCCGCCCAATTCTTCTTTTATACTTTTTAACTGTTGCTGTAAAAAGTATTCCTTTTGCTGTTTATCCAACTCAGTCTTTGTGCGGGTAGTAAGTTGATTTTTCAATTCCGCAAACTGAAGTTCCCGGTTCAGCAGGTGCATGAGTTTTTCCGCCCTGATTTTGAGATCGTTCATTTCTAGCAATTCCTGTTTTTCCTTCAGGTCGCTGCTGATATTACTGCTTACAAAGTGTATTAAAAATGAAGGGTTCTCTATATTCTTCAAAATCACTGAGGCTTCCGATGGCATATTAGGCGACAGCAGTATAATCTGTCCCGCCAGATCTTTGATGGAACTAACGGTGGCTGCAAAATTTTGATCCTCATTGATATTAATTTTATCTTCTTCCAACAAACGGATTGCAGCCCTGAAATAAGGTTCTTCTGTCAGGATTTTTTCAATAGCAAACCTTTTCCTTCCCTGAATAATAATGGTAGTACCACCATCGGGCATTTTTATCAATTTGATGATCCTTGCAACCGTTCCTGTGGTCTCCAGATCTTTTATTGCCGGATCTTCAACGGAACTGTCTTTTTGTGCTATTACTCCTACCAGTTTGTCAGTCTTGTAAACATCATTAACTGCCTTTATGGAACGGTCCCGGCCAACAGTAATGGGCAAAACCACCCCTGGGAAAAGTACCGTATTTCTTAGAGGCAGCAGGGGTAATTCTGTTGGAATATCAATATCATCCACATTTTCGGAGTCGTCTTCATTAAGGGGTATGATGGGCATGAATTCCATTTCATCTTCCGTCCGTAAATAATAATCTGTTCTATTCATAATCTTCTGTCAATAGTCAATTTGTCATATTTTCTTCGTAAATACTCTTATGAAAATATAGCGTATATATTTGACAAGTTTAATGCCAGTAAAAAAAATCCCGGGTACAAACTCGGGATTTAAAGAATAAAATATCTTTTCTCACTACAGCGCCAATCCCACTCCTAACTGTATTGCCTGATTTCTCCAATAGTCCCGGTTGTCTATATTATTGATATCAAAAAGCCCAAGGGCATATCTTCCATATAGCCTCAGGTTGAAAATCTGTATTTGTGCCCCGCCAATAACCGAAAAGTCTCCATTTTTAAATGCTTCTCCTCCGTTTTCAAGCAGGGTATTATGCTTGTTCATAAGGATACTGAATTGAGGACCTGCCTGAAAGGTAAAAAATGAAACTGGCCGATAGGATAACAGCAGAGGTATGTTCAAATAATTTAATTTAACTTCTTTCAGATCATTGATGGAAATCTTATACATATCCTGAAACTGGGTAGACATGGTAGTATTGGTCTGACTGAACAAAATCTCAGGTTGGAAACCCCATTTACGGGTAAACATAATTTCTGGTGTTACCCCAAGATGATAGCCCAGTTGATAGGCTTCATTGAAAGACTGTCCTTCTATCTTACCCATATTAGCGCCGGCATGAAAAACGAGTTTAACTCCCTGAGCAGAGGATTGAATACCGCCTAATAGAAAACTTAGAAAAGCTCCCCAGAAAATAATGCATCTCATATAAAACTTTTGTCCGGTGAATTTAATTTACCTCTTTCCAATCTGCAATGAAAGGATCAATATGTTTTGTTAAGCAAAAGTGAGAGAAATGTTATATAGGTTGTCACGATACGGCGTATAGGCTTCAGAACCTGAAAAAAAAATACTGTATCGCGATCTCCGGACTGCATCCGGAAGGGCATGCCTTATCTGAGTTCGATGAGTGTAATTTCGGGAAGAATGCCTACCCTGCCCGGATAGCCCAAGAATCCATAACCCCGGTTGATATATAATTTCTGCCGTCCTTCCTCATACAATCCGGCCCATTGTTTATATACATATTGCACGGGACTCCACTTAAAGCCTGGCAGTTCCACACCAAATTGCATACCGTGAGTATGCCCGCTCAGCATCAGATCTATATCACCATATTCTGGTCTTACCTGTGCATCCCAATGACTCGGATCATGACTCATCAGGATTTTAAACGGATATTTTTCAGTTCCTTCATAAGCCCTATCTAACTTACCATACTTAGGAAAATTAGCCTTAGCTCCCCAATTTTCAATTCCTAATAAAGCAATCTGCTGACCATTTCTTTCGAGTACAACATGCTCATTCATCAATAAACGCCATCCCATATCTGATTGAAGCTGTTTTAAGCTTTCAAGATTTTGTGCTTTCTCTTCCTGATCCGTCCAATGTGAATAATCGCCATAGTCATGATTTCCCAGAACACTGTAAACCCCCATTGGAGCCTTCAGTTTTGAAAACATCCCGGTATACCTTTTCATCTCTGTAGCCCTGTCATTTACCAGGTCTCCGGTGAACAGAATAACATCGGCTTTTTGATTTAAAATCATCTGCACTCCGTGCTCCACTGCTTTTTCATCGGTGAAGCTACCGGCATGGATATCAGAAATATGAACCATCTTAAGTCCACGAAAACCATTGGGTAGATTGGGAAACTTTAGCTTCACTTTTCTAACCTTATAGCTGTATTTATTAGAAAAACCATACACCAGGCTTGCCATTAAACTTCCTCCTACTGTTAATCCCAGCCAACTCATAAACACTGAACGGGATATCCCGGCAGCCTTGAAAGGCTGGTTTTCAATATATCCATAAAAAAGTTTTCCGCCGCTCCATTGCAGCAATCTGCGGAAGTCATCAACCAAAAGGAAGACACCGGTTAACGCTTTAGATAAAATAATTCCAATCACTATGGCGAACCAGTAAGTACGTAAAATCTTTGGCCAATTTTCAAGATGAAAGTAAGGTAATACAGCTAACGTAAATATGCAACCCGCACTAATCACCCAATACAATCCGTGAATAGCAAATTTGATTTTCGGTGAAGCAGATTGAAAGGTAAGTCTGACCGATTGAAAAACATACCAATCTATTAAAAAAATAATAATTAACAATATCCATGGAAAAAAGAAAGCACGCATAACATTCAAATAGATTTCAAATTCAAAAATATAATCTTTCAATAAGGAAAGAAGTTCAGGATCAAAATCCAATAAACTCATCCAACTGTTTACTGATCACTTTCAACGTTGAAGCATCTACAATATCCTTATCATTATTCATTAATTTGTTCACCACCGATATGGGTAATTTATTATGATGAACATTTATTTTAAGATAATGCAACACCCCGGTAAGATGTTCCATACCCCTGAGATTACCAGCCCGTCCGGTAGAAACTCCGGTCAGTAAAGCCTTTTTCCCCCACCACACATTTTCTATATCCGTATTATCTATCAAAGCTTTTAATACGCCGGGAAAACTCCCGTTGTATTCGGGTATGATAAAAATAAATTTTCGGGTTGGAATCAGCACTTCCCGTTCCAGTTGCCGAATCTGGTCATTCCTAGTATTAACGTCCAACCCTTCCAGCGATACAAAATTTGCAGGGATACCCTTCTCCTCAAGCAAATGCAGGTATTTTTTTGCCACCCTAAGCGTATTGCTCCCGGGCCGGTTAGTTCCTGAAATAATTGTATAAGAGTCTAATTGCATCTTAAAATCGTCTTCCGTAGTGAATTGTTCACGAATGTAGCACTGATACTGTATTTTTGCTTTAATAACAGAACCTATACGAGTTTATAGTGCAAAGATAACTCTGTTTTAGTGATGGAATAATATTATATTAATAATAATCTATATATCATGCAATACCTATCTTATGGACATTCCTGTTTTTCCGTTCATATTAAAGGAAAAAATCTCTTATTCGACCCCTTCATTTCCCCAAATGAATTGGCCATGGGTATTGATATCAACAAGATAAATGCTGATTATATTTTTCTGTCGCATGCGCATGAAGATCATATAGCAGATTGTATTCCAATAGCATCGCGAACCGGAGCTAAAGTGGTGTGCAATTTTGAAATTCATACCTGGCTGAATAAGAAAGGTATCTCCAATACACACCCCATGAATACCGGGGGTAATTGGGATTTTGATTTCGGAACGGTAAAATGCGTTGTAGCTCATCATTCCAGTAGTTTTCCAGACGGCAGTAATGGGGGTAATCCCATGGGTTTTGTCTTTACCAGTGAAGAAGGTAATTTTTATTATAGCGGAGATACAGCGCTAACTTTAGATATGCAGTTGATTCCAGAATATACCCAACTCAATTTCGCCGTGTTACCTATTGGAGATAATTTTACTATGGGGGTTGAGGATGCTATCAGAGCGGCCCGTTTTATTCAGTGCCGGGAAGTTATTGGAGTTCACTATGATACCTTTGGATTTATTAAAATTAACCATGGAAAAGCTAAAGAGGCTTTTGCCCGGGAGCATTTAAAACTCCATTTATTAGCGCCGGGAGAAGGCCTAAACATTTGATAGGAAACAGCCAAAATAATAAACTACATTTGCGATTTGAGGAATATTTACAGCAGCGGTCCTATTTATATAACAATTTTTCGTTAAACAACACATGGCAAGAATAATAGGCATAGCCAATCAGAAAGGAGGAGTTGGAAAGACCACTACAGCTATCAACCTGGCTGCAAGTTTTGCGGTGCTGGAAAAGAGAACCTTACTGGTAGATGCCGACCCTCAGGCCAATAGTACAACCGGCGTAGGCTTCGACTTACATAATATCCAAAAAAGCCTGTACGACTGCATGGTAAATGAAATTCCAGCTAAAGAAACGGTACTTAGAACAGAGATCCCTTATCTGGATGTCATCCCATCTCATATTGACCTGGTAGGAGCTGAAATAGAAATGATCAATTACCCCAACAGGGAAAATGTGTTGAAACACATTCTTGATCCTATCAGAAATGAATACGATTTCATTGTAATTGACTGCTCTCCATCGTTAGGGTTGATTACTGTTAATGCCCTCACTGCCGCTGACAGTGTGGTAGTACCTGTACAGGCTGAGTTTTTTGCTTTGGAAGGATTGGGTAAATTGTTGAATACCATAAAAATTGTACAAAGCCGGCTGAACCCTGAATTAGTGATTGAAGGGATATTGATGACTATGTATGATGGCAGGCTAAGGTTATGCAATCAGGTAGTGAATGAAGTGAGACATCATTTTGAAGAAATGGTTTTTGACACCATTATTCATCGCAATACACGACTTAGTGAGGCGCCAAGTGTAGGCAAACCTGCAATTTTATACGATGCAGAAAGCAAGGGATCCATTAATTACCTGAATCTCGCTAAGGAAATATTACAACGCAACAACATGACGATTATCCCACAGGAAGAAAGAATATTAACTCTTGATAATGACCAACAGTCCGAATAATAAAAATAAAAAGGAAGCTTTGGGCAAGGGAATCCGGTCTTTGCTGCAAAGTATTGATGCTGACTTTAAAACCGCCGGCGGTGATCATCTGAAAGGCGGAGTGGTACAAAAAGTAACTGCCACCATTCGGGTACCGATTGATCAGATTGAAGTAAACCCAAAACAACCCCGTCACGATTTTGACGAGCAGGCATTAAAGGAATTAGCCCATTCTATTAAACTGCATGACATCATTCAGCCGCTGACCGTGGCTAAAATTGGTGATAAATACAGAATTATTGCAGGTGAAAGAAGATGGCGCGCGGCTAAAATAGCGGGACTCAAAGATATTCCGGTTTATATCCGTGAGGCTGATGATCAGCAGTTATTGGAATTGGCGTTATTGGAAAACCTGCAACGCGAAAATTTAAACGCGATTGAAATCGGCATCAGTTATAAACGAATGATGGAAGAGCTGGATTATACCCAGGAACAGGTGGCGGAAAGGATGGGCAAAGAAAGGAGTACGATCACCAACTATATTCGTTTGCTGAAGCTGCCCCCCGATATACAGGTAGCGGTTCGAAACAATACCATCAGCATGGGGCATGCCAGAGCTATTATTAATGTGGATACAGTTGATCAGCAATTGTTTCTCTTTAATGAAATCAAAAAACAGGAACTTTCTGTTCGGCAAACAGAGGAATTAGTAAGAAAGCTATATAAAACAGCCCCCGTCAAGAAACCAGTGAAAGCTGCACTCTCAGCCTCTTTCAGAAAAATTGAGGATAACCTGGCATCTCATTATGGTACCCGGGTAAAAATGAAACATAGTCAAAAAGGACAGGGTACCATTACTATTGAATATTTTTCCATACAGGAGCTAAATGCCATACTGGAAAAAATGAATGTTCCGGCCGTTTAATGTATTACAAGTATATGCGAAAGCAATACCTTCTTTTTGGGGTTTTTTTTATAATATGTTGTATTCACACCGCTGTCGCGCAAAATGATACCACTGCTGTATTAATAGCGATTCCAGACAGCATCCCTTCAGGTGTTTCAGACAGTATAACAAAACCTGTTTCAATCCTCGTTGACACAATAAAGAAAAGAAGTCCCCCAAAAACCGCCGCACTTCTGTCTGCCATAGTGCCCGGAGCAGGTCAGGTGTATAACAAAAAATACTGGAAGGTACCTTTGGTTTATGGCGCATTAGGTATACCCGCCTACTTTTTTCTTGATAATCTCAAATGGTTTAATAAAACCAGATTTGCTTATAATATAGCTTTTTCAAAAGACACTGCAAGATACGGGGAGGTGGATCCTAAGCTTTTAGTAATGGTGCAGCAGGGATATACTTCCAGCTTACAAAATTATCGAAACGAGTTTCGGCGTAATGTAGATTATTCTGTTCTGATTTTTATGCTTCTTTGGGGTTTGAACGTAGTAGATGCAACGGTAGATGCACATCTAAAAGATTTCAATATTACAGACGATCTGAGTATCCGGATTAAACCGGGATATATGCCGGTTGGCAATACTGCCGGACTGGGATTGATATTGAATATTGGGAAAAATCACAAATATTCCACAACCTCCAGATAGCGAAATTGCCTTATCTTTAGCAGTTGAAAAATCATCAAATGAAAATAGCACTTATTGGTTACGGAAAAATGGGGCACGCTATTGAAACTATTGCACTGCAGCGTAAACATGAAATCGTTCTTAAAATCTCAATTGAAAATACAGAAGAAAATACCATTGAAAACATTAGTAAAGCAGATGTAGCAATAGAATTTACCGGGCCTGACAGCGCTTTTGACAATATCAATAAATGCTTTGAAGCCGGGGTTCCGGTAGTGTCCGGATCTACGGGGTGGCTTCACCGTTATGAGGAGGCAGCATGGAATTGTAAGGCTCAGAACGGCGCACTTCTGTATGCCAGCAACTTTAGCATCGGGGTAAACATCTTTTTTGAAATCAACAAGAGATTAGCGCAATTGATGGCTTCGCAATCCGATTACAACGTTACCATTGAAGAAATACACCATACACAGAAGAAAGATGCACCCAGTGGCACGGCTATTACCCTTGCGGAACAAATATTGGCAGTAAGTCCTTTTAAAAAACATTGGGTAAATGCCCATAGTGAAAAGACTTCCGATTTGGTGATCACCAGCAAAAGGATTGATCCAACACCGGGAACACATACGGTTCAATATCATTCGGAAACAGATGATATTGAAATTATCCATACCGCACATAACCGTTCGGGGTTTGCACTGGGTGCAGTTTTAGCGGCTGAATTTTTATACGGACAGCGGGGCGTGTTTAGTATGAGTGATGTATTAGGGTTGTAATCTTATTATTGAATTTATTTGCAGTTCTGATAAACCTTGTGTTGAAATGCTTTCAAAAAAAACGCAATATGCTTTCAAAGCGCTCATGTATATTGCCAAAATGGAGAAGGATGTACCTGTGCTCATAGCTGAAATTGCAAAAAAAGAGAATATACCACTCAAATTCCTTGAAAACATTCTCCTGGAATTAAAAAAGGGGGGGATTCTCGACAGTAAGAAGGGTAAAGGAGGAGGTTATTTTTTTAAAGAATCCCCTTCAAAGATTCATCTTGCTAAAATCATGCGTTTATTAGATGGCCCTATTGCCTTGCTCCCCTGCGTAAGTTTAAACTTCTATGAAAAATGCAAAAATTGTGACGAAAAAAATTGCGGGTTGCGTGATACCCTCATCTTAGTAAGAGATGCAACTTTAAAAATCCTTGAGAAGAAAACAGTGGCAGACCTGGTATAGAAAACTTTCAGATTTCACTTGTTATCTGCCAGGGAGGGCATTGGATAGACAACAATGTTCTCATTTTTTCATTTTCGCATATTTCCAGATCAGGAATCCCGATAGACTCATTATTAATACGCCTGCTATCAGCCATAACGCTATAGGCAATCGGTGCTGTTGTTCAGCAATTACCGGAGACATATCTCCCAACACTATCAATCCCGCCCAATATGCCGGAACAAGCATGCGCCCCTGCTCTGAGGTCAAATAAGAGAGCTTAGCCTCCCTCAGGGCTTTATCTTTATCCATCCCCTGCTGAAGATTATTATAGAATTGACTCAGAATAAGGACGCTTGATTTTTCATCAATTTTCCACAAACTGGTTAAGATGCTTTTACAACCTGCATAATGAAATGCCTGAGCTAAAGAGACCATACCTTCTCCGTCTTCATAACCCGGCTTTCCCGTTTCACAAGCAGAAAGCACAGTAAGTGCAGAATGCAGATTATAATGATATAGTTCGTGCACATAAAGTTCATTATTTACTGCATCCTCCTGCCCTTTTGTAAAAATCAACCGTGAGTATTGAGGAAATTGATTATCTGAAAAAGCATGAGTGCCTATATGTATAATCCGGGAATCACCTGCCGACTGGATAAATCTCTCCTTAGTGCAATCTCTTTCAAGGTAAATTTGTCCACCCAATAATCTCTTAATCTTTTTTACAAGGCCGGTTGTAAAGGGCTGAGGAAGCAGGCTGAGATATCCATAATCAGCCTGAGCAGAATCTCTTATAATTTTTCGGTAATCATTCTTAACTCCGTCACTGAATCCCGGCGCAAAACCTGAAAAGAACTCCCGATAATGCTGAGGATTGCTGATTTTATTCATCAATAACATACTATAGTGATACGAAAACGTATAGTCGGACAGAAGACTCTTATGAGCTAATTCTGAAAAAGAATGAATCCTTTCCGAAGTCAGGATTTCCATATTAAGACTAAACAATACGCCATCCGGTATTATTACAATCTTTTTGTACTTTATAAAAGGCGATATCGGTTTCCACAATTTTTCATACAATAGGAATAAGGCTTCTGAAACCGGCTTTGTATCACTCAACTGAAGATTCACCTGTTCGATATATGATTTAAGATTCGCGGCGTCCAAAGAGACCAACCTCTTACTGTCTCTATCTGCCACCAAAACATACAATGAGGAATCAACAAAAAAGTAGCGAAGTAAAGTAGTGCCTTCTCTTAATATCTCCCGAATATTCATATTCTTTAGCAGGAAGGATTCATAACGCAATCTGTAATACTCCGGATAATGCGTTTTAAGTGAATCTCTAAAATCATTGATTTCCTGAGATACCCTGATAAAATCAACTAAAGTATTCCTATCCCTGGTAGTTTCAAGGGTGCTTTTTAGAAAATCATTAAGCTTCTTTTCTTTTTGTTGTACTTTATCCGGTATTCCTGAAAATCGAATACTGTCGTTATTTAGCCGGCTTCGGATACGGGAATACAAAGAAGACTCCTGCAAATTCATGATCCTATCTAAATACCCATCCTCACCTGTAAGCTGATACAACTCAATTTCAAGGCTTTTTGCGAAATCAAAGATTTCCTTATTTTCTGAAAGAATGATACGATTGTTTTCAGGATCATTGACCAATGATTTTTTTTTCTCTATAATTTCAATAGCATCATAAAGTGCAGCAAGGAGCTTTTTGATATCGTCTACCGATTTCCGGGGCTTCAATTTATAAAGAGCGCGGGATTCATAGAGAATGGCTCTGGGTTTAAAAGTTTCCAATTTAACTGAGTCTATCAGTGTTTGGGCATTCTTTATTTTTTGATTTAATAAACGAAGGCCGGAAACTGCATAGTCCCGGGCTTTCTCATTGTTTCCGGAAAGGTATTCTATAACAGAAAAATTCAACAACTGATAAAACACTTCAAGGCTTTCCCTGCCTTGCGCTTTCAATACATAGTGATAAGACCGGGATGCTACATTTCTTGCGGCATTGAATTTACCTGCCTCGGCGAGAAACTGAGCCTTATTTCTAAGCAAATCCAGATATACCTCATCATAGCTATCCCCAAGCGACAACCGGTAACAACTATCGGCCTGATTGTAATATATCTCAGCCTGCTTCTTGTTTTGTTGGGCATCATTTATCAGGGCCAACGTTGAATAGCCGTCACCCATCCATATTGGGTCGGGGCTGCCCGATTGTTCAAAATTTTCTAATCCTCCTCTAATCTTTTTTATTGCTGCATCATATTCCAGCATAGCATAATACAATTGTCCCAATAGAATTTGCGAAATATAGATAGCCGGGTTACCTGGTGGAAGATACTTTTGTTTTTGTGCGTAAGAAAGCTCCAGAAGGCCTTTTGCCCGACTCAGATTTCCCAGACTTTTATAAATTCCAGCAAGATTGTCCATGGCTTCAAATTGAAAGGAAAGAGCAGATTCTTTTTTAGCCCTTTCAATATCTGACCGGTTAAACTTTTCCAGATTCCCAATGGTTGCATACATGGCATTAATAGCCTTTTGGGAATTCCCCTGTTGATTATATATCCCCGCAAGATTATTTTGCAACATAGCCATGCGGTAATACCGGTTAATATCGTTTGCGGAGGTTTTATCTAACGAGTGTATTGCAGCTTCAAAATAATAGGCTGCACTGTCTAAGTTTGCCGAATAATACATCATGCTGCCCAAGCCGTTTTGTGCTCTGTATAAACCAATATAATCAGGTTCTTTTTCATTTTCAAGAATTCCGATAGCGGTTAACGAATGAGTTTTGCTCAATACGATTTTGCCCATTCTCTGCGCATAGACAGCCAGATTGTTTTGTATCAGCGCAAGATGAGAAGGGCTGCTTTTATCACGTTGCGCATAATCATAGGCTATTACATTTTGTTCGTAACCTTTTTTATTGTTCCCGGTATATCCATAATACTCGCCAGCTTCAATATAAGCCTGTCTTAGCGTAGAATTCGAAGGACGCAGCGACTTAATTTGCGTAATGAGAAGGGATACTGCCTGGTTACCTGCCGGCACTTTTCCCTGTGCCGCATGTAATTTTCCAATAGTAAAAATGCAGGCTACCAAAGAATCCGGAAGATTGGCAGCTGAAAAACTTTTCACCTTATAATTCAATAATTCCTGCGCTTTGGAAAAATTTCCGGAAGCGATCATTGAGTCAATATCAGTAAGACCAGCCTCCTGAGCGGTGCTGCAATACGGCAGAAGGAATATTAGCAGCAGCAGCCGATATTTTCCGGTAGAGCTTCTCATTATGGAATGATTTAAAAAGATAAGGCTGTTATTAACGCAGCCGTTTCAACAACTCTTCCTTTAAGGGGTTTTTTGACAAAGTAATATGGGGAATGGCCTCCTTTTCTTTTCCTGATTTTATCAATGCCAATCCGAGATACCATTGGGTATCGTAAAAAAATACACCATCTTTTTTTTCAAGAACCTTTTCGAAATAAGACACCGCCTGCGGAGCCTGATTAAGTGCCAGATAACTGCTTCCGATAAAATAATTCAGGGTATCATTGGATTCATGACCTTCACGCAAACTCCCCCAGGCTTTTATAGCCTTCTCGTATTCACCGGACTTGTAGTTAATCATGGCCACGTCAAAATCGTAGGAATCGGTAACTCCCATTGCCGTCATCAGACCAGAGTCGGGTGTATAAAATTTTGCAAAAAGTTTTTCATTGCTCTTTTTGAAAACTCCTGAAGCCCAGATGGAAAGAAAAACAACTGATAAAGAAATAGCAACGGCAGACAAAGAAGCTATTAAGGCTATTCTTTTCCTTGAGATGTTTCTTATAATTGCTGTACTATGATTGAGTTTCACCTTTTTTAGCTCTTCCGATAATGCCACTTCCTTTATCCCCAAAATAGTTAGCTTGACCCATTCCACTTTCTTTTGCCACCCAGTATCTACAGATAACTTTTCCTGAAAGGCCTCCAAATCCTGTCCGGCCAGCTTTCCTGTCAAAAACTGTTCGATGATGATAAGTTCTTCATCAGATATGGAAATATTATTTTTCAAGTCTATTCTTTAATGATTAATTCCCTCAGTTTTTGCAAACACCGGTACTTATTGCTTTTAGCCGTGGCTTCAGTCCAGTCCATCTCTGCAGCAATCTCTCTCATGGATTTCTTTTCGTAATAAAACCATTTAAGGATATTCCTGCATGACTCTCCTAATTTTTTGAAATTTTCCTTCACAACAATAATCTGTTCTTCGTGTTCATGTATTTCTTCAAAATTATGATTCTCGTATTTTTCCATTTCCGGCATCCCTACCGTATATTTAAAATTTCCAGACCTCAGATAATCTATCCATTTATTTCTGGCCACCCTGATCAAATAGGCGCAAAAAATGTTCTCATTTTCAGGGATAAATTTTTCAAGTTGCATGTTGCGCCAAACACTAAGAAAAGCTTCATGATAAATATCTTCCGCCTGCTCTTTATTTCCTCTGTTTTTGATAATATAAGTCATAACCGGGAAATAATTTTTCTTATACAACTGCTGCAATAAAGCCTTATTGTTTAAAAAATCGGTTGTCCAGTCTGCCTGTATGATGCTCTTTGTACTAATGGTGGGTTAAAGTTGATTTGGGGCAGAAAGATAATAAATCCTGTCAAACCATAAAAACCCAATTATTTACAACCCGCATTTTTTAATATTTATCAACAATATTTTTAACCTGACCTATCTGGTACCTCTACCAGATAGGCCAAATCTAAAAGATGAATGGACAAAGACTCCTACTTTTTACTTTTTAAACAAATAACCGACTGTAACAGAAAATACTCTGTTTTTCAAATAGGCTCCGTTTGTGGCGTCTTTATACAAATTGGTCAGGCCCATGCCAAATCCAAGTCCGGCGCTTAGCTGATTCGTAATTTGATAGCCTGCCAGTAAGTTAACTCCCACATCCAGGCGATTAAATTCATAATCGGAATAATTCGGGAAATCTATCTTTCCCGAATAATTTTCTGTTTCCTTCAAATCTCCTGAATCATCATAGGTTTTAATGGTTGTTTTATAGGTGCCGGAAAGTGCATAACCTGCGTAAGGTCCTGCGCCAAAGAATAACTTTCCAGTCTTAAACACAACATTTACTGGTATTTCTAAATACAATACTCTTTCTGTATAGATTCCATCCTCCTGTTCACCAAAAAAATCATCACTCGACAATTCGCGATAGCCTTTCCCATTGAGGTTTAAACCCGCCTGGATAGAAATATTATCTTTTAAAGCATAATCTGCAAAACCTCCAATTTGGAACGAAATTATGGGTAGGATACCTCCACCATCTTCCTTTATACTGTTTCGATAATCTTTATCTACACCAAAATAAGCTGCATTGATACCGGCTTTAGCGCCAAAACTCAGTTTCTCTTTAAAGGTGGATTGAGCAAAAGAATGCGTTCCACCAATCAGGCAAATTGCAATTAACAATAAAAAGGGTTGTTTCATTTTGTTTAATTTTAGTTTGAAAAATGACGTGTTACTCCTTACTTATCGTTATTCATGAAAAAGGTCATCAATTTTTTAAAACTTTTTATTATATTATATCACTTTAATATATGTTTAGTATCCCTTACCTATTCCAATATTTACTATGGTTTGAGAGGCAGCATTCACAGAATAAAAAAGAAAAAAGCATTTAGCCAGATATTATAATAAATGCTCAATCTCACAATTTCATGTCTTTAGCGTTTGTAACCGCAAGTGCGCCAGGGAGGAAAAAGCAAAGAGCGCAAGGTGGAAAACAAAGAATCTCTGCGACCTCCGTGAAAAACTTAGCGTTCTCCGCGGTAAAATGGTTTTAGTATAAAAAGGTATATTTT
>CAZFGP010000093.1:0-17861 GCA_964518685.1 uncultured Terrimonas sp. | reverse complement strand
AGGACAAACTTCACTGGTATATAAAGGGTTCAGTTTAAATATGACGTTTGACTGGCGTAATGGAGGTGATTTCATGTCGCAAACCTATCGGTATATTGAAGAAGGTGGAAGTTCCCAAATTGCTTTAGATAAACTGATCAATCCCGGAACAATGCAGGGAAAAGAGTTGCGGGATTATTTAGTTGCCAATCAGGATAAGATGATATTGATGAACGGAAATACTATGCCTCTTGTCGGTGGACCTACACCTGAATACAACAGCTTTCCGTTTGTTTACGGGCCTTATACCGTTCCTTATGGCGGCGTATTCATTCCGGGAGTTTATATTGACCCCAATGATCCAACAAATTATATTGAAAATCTGGGGGAAAATATTGGACAACCTGGAGGCACTAGAACGCTCCCATTGGCCGGAGCCACCCCCTGGTCCTTTACCCGTACCGCTACATTTGATGCTTCTTACCTGAAATTGAGAGAAATATCATTGGGGTATAGTCTACCTACACAGGTAACGCAAAAATTAAAAATGCAGGAATTGAATATATCTGTATATAGCCGGAACATCATGCTGTGGACTGCTGCCAAAATCAATATTGATCCTGAAAATGCCTTTCAGCCAAGGATAGGCGATAATCGTGGCGGAATGCAGTTTGCACAGGGTATTGAAAGATATAATGTATATCCCTGGGTTATTCCTGTTGGTTTTAAAATTAGTGTAACCTTCTAAATTGAAAAAAATGTTACGTAATAAAATTTTTATATTCTGTACTATTTTTTTGGCCGTTTCATTTTCGGGGTGCAAGAAGTATCTCAAAGATTTAAATATTGATCCCAACGGGATTCAACCGGAGACCGCAAACCCAAACCTGGTTTTAACAACGGTACTTTCTGCAACAGGAATGACTATTACAAACCTCGGTTATGGCGACCTGGCCGGTGTAATGCAGCATACTCAAAAAGATGGCTGGGCCGGCTCGCATAATAATTATGAATGGGATTTGAGTAATGACTGGTCGGGATATTATGGAATTTTAAGAAACAATAAGTTCGTATATGACAGAGCTGAGCAATTGGGCTATGATTTGCAAAAAGGCGTTTCATTGGTAATGAAGAGTATGGTATTTGGTTTAATAACGGATTTATTTGGCGATGCCCCCTATTCTCAGGCATTGAATGCAGAAAAAGGTGGAGTTGAGGATATTTTTCCTGTTTTTGACAGCCAAAGAGATATTTATTTAGGAATATTAGCAGACCTGGAGGCGGCGAATACCCTCTTGTCTAAAAATAAAAATGAATACAATAGCAGTATTGATGCAGCGGATATTTATTTTAAAGGCGATCCCGTTAAGTGGCGCAAATTGGCAAACTCGCTGCATCTGAGATACCTGATGCGCATTTCTGCCAAAGAACCGGTTATTGCCAAAGATGGTATTGAGAAGATTGCAGGTGATCCTGCTACTTATCCCATTATTACCGAAGCGGCAGATGACGCTAATATGCCTTCCTGGACGCCCGTATATGATGTTAGTGAAAGTAATTACAGAAGGATAAAGATGTGTGCCACATTAGTGGAGGCGATGAGGGCAGTGAATGACCCCAGACTTGGAGTTTGGGCTAAAAAAGTGGAAATCCCTCTGGTGGTTGACGCCGGCCTTCCTGCTGGCACCGATGAAATTGTAAATAGCGTGCGGTATCTTTCACCCGATATATTATCCAACAAGGGCTTAACCCTCGATGATATTAGCCAAAACCCTGATTATGTAGGATTACCTCCTGCCTATAATGCTCCAGCTGCCTATAACCTTAGTCCGGATGTTAATCAGGCTTCTTTTAATCCACACGTTTCATGGCTTGCCGATATGTACCGGCTTTTTAACAGCCCTTTACTAAAATCAAGACTCTTATCTGCATCCGAAGTCAATTTTATATTGGCTGAAGCAGCCTGGTCAGGAATGTCGCTTCCTGAAACAGCAGAAATTTATTACAACAGGGCAATAAAGGCATCTTTTGATACCTGGGGCATAAGTGCTGCATACGACAGTTATATTGTTCAACCCGAAGTGGTATATGATGGCACTCAGGAGCAGATTATCACGCAAAAATGGATTGCCAGCTGGCAGGCCGCAGCAGAATCATGGGCCGATTTCAAAAGAACAGGATTCCCTGCACTTCATTCAGGAACGCAGGCTATGAGAGAAGTGTTGCCGGTTCGGTTTTACTATATGCTTACCGAACGCAATCTGAATAAAACCAATGCGGATGCAGCAATGAAAAATCTGGAGATAACACCCTATTCATTAACTGAAGGAGCTAACAGCGCCTGGTCTAAACCTTGGGTTTTGCAGGGTACAGGAAAGCCCTGGTAAGAAGTAGAGGTTCAGGATTTCATTAAACCGAAGGCTGGGTATTGGGTTGATATCCATTGTTTATAATTTGGTTCATTCTTCGTTCCTTTATAACTTGACCCAATAAAAACAAGGCTGATGTTCTTACCATTTGGAGATGATAATTCTGATCGCACGATAACACCATACATCAATTACCTGCTCGTTGCAGTAAATATATTTGTGTTTTTGTTTTTCCAGGGGGCAGGGCATAACGATTTATTTACTTATGCCTTTGCCACGGTGCCGGCAGAAATCATTACCGGTGCAGATCTGGTTACGGCTTCTCAGACAGTAACGGACGCGCATACGGGACAACAATTTCTCCTGCCTGGCTTGCAACCCACTCCAATACCGGTTTATCTAACCTTGTTCACCTCCATGTTTATGCATGGGGGATGGGTTCATTTAGGAGGTAATATGTTATACCTGTGGATTTTTGGAGACAATATTGAAAACAGGTTAGGTCATGGCCGCTATCTTTTGTTCTATTTGGTTTGCGGCATTATTGCTTCTCTGAGCCATGTTTTTTCTACGATTATGCAAAGTCATAATTCCTTAGTGCCCAGTTTAGGTGCTTCCGGCGCCATATCGGGTGTTTTAGGCGCTTATCTGTTGTTGTATCCTACTAAAAAAGTACACACCATTATATTGTGGTATATGGTATCTGTACCAGCCATATTGGCTTTAGGTTTTTGGATAGCCTTTCAAATCATCAGCGGGATGGGTATTCTGGGCGGAGAGGAAAGTGGCGGCGTTGCCTATGCCGCTCATATAGGCGGGTTCATAGCCGGTTTTTTGTTGATTAAACTTTTTGACCCTGTTAAGAAAAAGTTAGTCCGGGAACCTTTTATAAAAAGAATCCGATAATTGTTCTCCAGCTTCTCAAAACAACATAAACGGAGAGGCAGGAAGGGTGCATTCTCTATTTTCGCAAAACTAGTAATTTCACCAACCGAAATGTCATAAGTGAAATGAAAGTTTGAGATGCGACAGACAGGAATGATTTTTCAATTGGTTTACTCCTTTTTACCGAACTTGTCGCAAAATTTATTCAGTGATAAGAAAAGGTATTCTGATTATAATCTCTCTTCTTTCAAGTTTTATCAGCACCCGGGGACAAGAAGACACTTCACACCTTAGAATTTCCTTACTCACCTGTAGTGCAGGAGAAGAGCTATATTCTACCTTTGGTCATAGTGCACTAAGAGTAATTGACAGCCTGACCTATACGGATAAGGTATACAATTACGGAACTTTTGAATTCAGTCCGGATTTCTATTCAAAGTTTATTCGTGGTAAATTATTATATTATCTTTCCGTTGAAAACTATCCCGATTTCCTGTATGGCTATCAACTGGAACAGCGAAGCATTGAAGAGCAGGAACTTAACATGACCGGAGAAGAAAAAATAACCTTACAGAAGGCGCTCCAACTTAATGCGTCAGGAAATAACAAATATTATAAATACGATTTTCTTTTTGATAATTGTGCCACGCGTATACGGGACATTGTTAGTAAAAGCAGCTTTGAACCACCATTTATAAAAAACATCTTACCCTATTCCGGCATTACATTCAGGGACATGATTCATCAGTCGCTGAATAAGAGCAAAATGTACTGGAGTAAGTTAGGAATTGATATTCTCCTGGGCCGCGGATTAGACAAAGCATCCGGAAATTTGCAATCCATGTTCCTGCCTGATTATCTTTATAAAGGATTTGACAGTGCAACTGTTGGAAATCTAACATTGGTCAGTAAAAAACAAACTCTCTTTAGTGCGCCTGAACCAACCTGGGAACAAAGGTCTTTTTTTACTCCCTTCATTAGCTTCGCCCTATTGCTAATAACATTTATAGCGCTTTCCCGGATTCGTCGGCCATGGAGTAGTAAATTGATACCGTTTCTTGATTTCCTGCTATTCTTCAGTGCTGGCATTTTGGGGCTGTTGCTGGTTTTTATGTGGCTAGGAACAGATCATGCACTCTGCCGAAACAACTACAACCTGTTATGGGCAATTCCGTTTCATTCCATTGCCGCGTTTTATTTACATAATAAACACAAAATCATGAGCCGGTATCTGGGCTTATCCGTTCTTTTATATACTATGATTCTGGCTTTTTGGGTAATTCTGCCGCAGGAACTTAACAGAGATCTGGTTCCTTTAATCTTATTATTTATCTGGCGAAGCTGGAGCCTGTTTAAACAATCAGAAGATGCCCGAAAATTGGTTAACATTTAACGAAGCACATATTTATTACAAAACGCAGGGAAAAGGTCTTCCTGTAATCCTGATACATGGTTTTGGTGAAGACGGTTCCATTTGGCAACATCAGGCAGCGATTTTGGCAAAGCATTTTACAGTAATCATACCTGATATTCCCGGAAGTGGAAAATCGGAATCACTTCGTTTCTCGGAAGCGCAAACTGTTAAAGGGATTGAACAATATGCTGATTGTATAAGGGCAATCCTGGACCAGGAGCGAATTGTTCAATGCACTATGTTGGGACACAGTATGGGAGGGTACATCACCCTGGCATTTGCCGCACATTACCCCGCCCGCCTAAACGGCATCGGATTGGTTCATTCAAGTGCTTTTTCAGATAATGAAGAAAAAAAAGAAATCCGGAAAAAAGGTATTCATTTTATAGAAGAATATGGAGCAAAAAAATTCTTGGAACAGGCTATCCCCAATTTGTTTGGAATACAATATGCCACAGACCATCCCGAAAAGATTCAAACTCTTATTAATACTGCAGGTAATTTTACAAACAAAGCGCTCGTTCAATATTACAAAAGTATGATGACGAGACCTGACAGGTCAGAAATGTTAAAAAATCTCACGATACCTGTTCTGTTTGTTATAGGTGAAGCCGATAAAAGCGTACCTTTAGAAGACAGTTTAAAACAATGCCATTTTCCTAAAAAAGTCCTGATTAATATCCTGCCTGGTGTAGCTCACATGGGAATGTGGGAAAAAGCTGACCAGGTTAATGACACCATGTTGAAGTTTCTCAACTATATACATGATGGCTGACACATTCAAATATTATCTTTTAGCGGCTGTTGCATTAATGCTGAATTTCCAGGCCTCGGCACGGCATATTACAGGCGGAGAACTGTCCTACCGTTTTATTAAATCCTCCGGCGTTGATTTTACCTATGAAATTACACTTAAGCTATATCGGGACTGCTTTTCTACTGGTGCGCAATTAGACCCTGTGGTGCCTATCACTTTTTATCAAAAAACACAAACCGGACTTTCTTTTTTAAAAAATTATGACGTTGGAATGACCCGCACGGAGGAACTCCGCCTGAGGAGTCCGGGAGAATGTATTGATAATCCGCCGGTGGTTTGTTATCAAGTAGGTATTTACATTTATACAGTAACAGTTCCGGCATCAACTTATGGGTATTCCGTTTCCTTTCAGCGCTGTTGCCGTATTGAAAACATGTCGAATATATCGGGGTCTGGACAGGTAGGTTCTACCTACACAGCCGATATTCCGGGAACAGATATGGTAACTGACGGCCCTAAAAACAGCAGTCCTGTATTTGCTACCAAAGATACCGTGATTGTCTGCCAGGATAATTTCTTCAGTTACGATTTCGGCGCAATGGATAGCGATGGAGATTCTTTATCCTATAGTTTTTGCGCAGCCTATGTGGGTGGTAGCGCACGTGAACCTCAGCCTGTAATGGCTCTGCCGCCCCCCTATCCTTCCGTTCCTTATTCGTTTGGCTTTGGCGCTTCTTCACCTATGGGTCCGGGCGTAACCCTAAATACCAAAACGGGTATGGTATCGGGTATAGCACCTGCTTCGGGTATATATGTCATTACTGTTTGTGTTAGTGAATTTCGGGAAGGAAAATTGTTTAATATTCACCGAAAAGACATCCAGATTAAAGTAGCTTCCTGCACTATGGCGGCAGCATCCCTCGAACCCGAAGTCATGAGCTGCAATAGTTTTACAGTTGATTTCAGTAATAGAAACAGCAGTCCGAGAATTAAAACCTATTTCTGGAACTTTGGTGTGGCCGGCAGAACAGACGATACTTCAACACTTGCCCGGCCTTCATTCACCTTTCCTGATACCGGAACTTATAGGGTTACTCTGGTAACTAATAGAAATGATAATTGCTCGGATAGCGCCTATAGTATAGTAAAAGTTTACCCCGGTTTTTATCCCGGATTTAAATTCAGTGAAGGATGTATAGACGTTCCGATTCATTTTACAGATACCTCAAAAACCAAATACGGAGTAATTAATGCCTGGCAATGGAATTTCGGTGTTGCAGGTAAATTTGACGATACATCAGTGATCAAAAATCCGGGGTACACATTTACTCAGGCAGACACCTACCCGGTGTCATTAACTGTGAGCAGCAGTAAGGGTTGTAAAACAACTGTACACACAGATCTGGTAGTCAGAGAACGGCCGCTTTTGAGTGTGCCTCACGATACTTTGATGTGTGATATAGATACAATTGCTATTAAAGCAACAGGAGCGCCAGGAACCTACAGCTGGACTCCGGCATATAATCTACAGGCTGCCGGAGCTACCGCATTAGTCAGCCCGGATGTAACCACTACCTATACGGTTAGCCTGACCACCGTTCCGGGATGTACCTCCACAGATACCACAAGGGTAAAAGTAGTTCGTTTTGTTACGCTGAATGCAGGGATAGATTCCACTATTTGTCTTACAGACGGAATACAATTAAAGCCATTCAGCGATGGTTTAACCTACAACTGGTCTCCATCAGCAACCCTTGATGATCCAAACATAAAACAGCCGGTTGCAACTCCTGTTGATGCAATGACGGTATATACCGTTACAGCCCGTATCGGCAAATGTTCAGCTACCGACCAACTCCGAATAAAAACCGTGCCTTATCCACAAGTTACCGTTTTAGATGATTCCTCAATCTGCTACGGCGACAGCATTCAATTGTTCGCTTCAGGGGGGGCATTCTATGATTGGTCGCCCGACTACAACATTAATTTTTCTAATATTCCTTCTCCTATAGCTAAGCCATTAGCTACTACTACTTATGTAGTTAGTGTAACCGATATCCTGGGTTGTCCCAAACCTACAGAAAAGGAGGTAACGATTAGAGTGATTCCGCCGGTTCCGGCTTTTGCGGGGAACGATACAGTGGTAGTAGTGGGACAGCCATTACAATTGCTGGCAACAGGCGCAGAAATTTATAAATGGTCTCCTTCTTCATATTTGAATGATTCAAACATTGCTGATCCAGTAGCCAATTTTGTTTCCGAAACGGGAGATAAATTTAGTTACTCCGTAAAAGTAAGTACACCCGAAGGCTGTTTTGCTTATGATACCATCCGGATAAAAATCTTCAGAACTGAGCCCGATATATTTGTCCCCAATGCCTTCACTCCTAATAATGATGGACTGAATGATATTTTCAGACCCATACCTGTTGGAATAAAACAGTTCGATTATTTTAAAGTCTTTAACCGCTGGGGGCAACTTATGTTTTCAACTAATTCCACCGAACAGGGTTGGGACGGAACCTATATGGGTAAAGACCAGCCCAACGATACCTTTGTATGGATGGCAAAAGGTACAGATTATTTGGGAAGAGTAATTGAAAAGAAAGGCACGGTAGTATTGATCAGATAACCCTTAAATACATTAGGAGACGTAATAAATCTCTTCTATTACCTTTGCTGGAATGGGCTTGTATGCTTTACAACAAGATTTGATTTTTCCACCTGTACACCTGTCGGAACCCGATGGTTTGCTGGCTATAGGCGGGGATTTAAGTACAGAAAGACTGATGCTTGCTTACAGAAAGGGTATTTTTCCGTGGTATGAAGGTGATACCCCCTTATGGTGATGTCCTGATCCCCGATTTGTATTGTTTCCTGAAAAATTGAAGATCAGTAAAAGCATGCAACAATTATTAAAAAAGGAGACTTTCAGGTTCACGATTAATAAAGCTTTCAGAAAAGTGATCCATAACTGCAAAACCAGTTTTAGAACAGGGCAATCAGGCACCTGGATTACAGATGAGGTTGAAAAAGCGTATGGGCTGCTTCATGATAAAGGTTTTGCGCACAGCGCAGAAGTATGGGTTAATAACGAACTTGCAGGGGGCTTATATGGTATAAGGATGGGAAAAGTTTTTTTTGGTGAAAGTATGTTTAGTCTCAGAAGTAATGCCAGCAAATATGCATTTATCCGGTACGTTCAATTCCTGCAGCAGGAAGAAGTTGAGCTCATTGACTGTCAAATTTATTCAGCTCATTTAGAGAGTTTAGGCGCTGAAATGATTCCCAGAGAATTATTTATAAAAATATTGAAAGACCTGATTCCTGATGGATAAAGCATTTTAATGAGTCCGTATCTCAAAAAAAATGCGTACTTTGACCCCCCGAAAAAACATCTAATATTTCAAACTATGAGTAATAAAATTGCTTCTCTCAGCAAACTTCAGCAGGAAGGGAAAAACATGCATCGGCTCCCTTTCTCCATCAGAATTCTGCTTGAAAATGTACTTCGTAACCATGATGGTTTTGCCATTACGGATGAACACGTGCAAACCTTAACCGATTGGAATGCCGCCGGATCCGATAAGGACATCCCATTTAAACCTGCACGGGTGTTGATGCAGGATTTTACCGGTGTACCTGCTGTTGTAGATATTGCCTCTCTTCGTGCCGAGTTGATCCGGAAAGGAGGCGATGGCTCCAGAATTAATCCGGCTATCCCTGTTGACCTCGTTATAGACCACTCCGTTCAGGTTGATTATTTTGGAACAGATTATTCATATAAGAACAATGTGGCGCTGGAATACGAACGAAATGCCGAGCGGTACAAATTATTGAAATGGGCGCAGAAAGGCCTAAATAATTTCACCGTTGTTCCTCCAGGTATGGGCATCTGTCATCAGGTAAACCTTGAATATCTTGCAAAAGGGGTTATAGAAAGAGATGGGTGGACTTTTCCCGATACATTAGTTGGAACGGACTCTCATACGCCTATGGTAAATGGAATTGGAGTGCTGGCCTGGGGAGTGGGAGGTATTGAAGCAGAAGCAGCGATGCTGGGACAACCTCTTTTCTTCTCCTGCCCTCAGGTAGTGGGGCTGAAACTCACAGGTAAAATACCCCAAGGCTGCACTGCCACGGATCTGGTGCTGACTATTACCCGGTTACTTCGTGACTACGGAGTAGTTGGAAAATTTGTTGAGGTGTTCGGAGATGGGCTGGATCATCTGACTGTTACGGACAGAGCAACGATTTCTAATATGTCACCCGAATTCGGTTGCACAGTCACCTATTTCCCTATAGATGATCAAACGCTTGACTATATGAAGCGTACAGCACGGAGTCAGGAACAAATTAATCTGGTGAAAAAATATTGTCAGGAGAATATGTTGTGGCGAACCGGAAACGAGGCCATTGAATATTCACACATTGTAGAATTAGACCTCGCTACATTGGAACCCACTGTTGCAGGACCTAAACGTCCACAGGATAAAATATTATTAAAACAATTAGATGATAAATTCTGTGAGATTTTAAAATCAGAATTCTCCAGAGAATATGTTCCGGTAAACAACCGCCAGGAAAAGGCATGGCTTTCCGAAGGTGGTTCAGGAACAGAATTTTCCTGGTCGCCACAACACGATCATACCGGCATTACCGTAGAAAAAGAAAACAATCTCAGATCGGTAAGAATAAAATTAAAGAATAAGGAATATATTTTAAGCGATGGGAGCATTGTAATTGCTGCAATTACCAGCTGCACCAACACTTCCAATCCGGCAGTAATGGTGGGCGCCGGTCTGGTGGCCCGAAAAGCAGTGAAAAGAGGGTTGCGGACCAAATCCTGGGTAAAAACCAGCCTGGCGCCAGGTTCTAAGGTGGTAACCCAATATCTGGAAAGGTCGGGATTATCGGAAGACCTTACAGCACTGCGCTTTCATACCGTAGGCTATGGCTGCACCTCGTGTATAGGTAACAGTGGTCCTCTCCCACCCCATATTGCCGAAGCGGTAGATAAGGGTGAATTAATTGTAGCTTCTGTATTATCGGGCAATCGTAATTTTGAAGCCAGGGTACATCCTCAGGTAAAGATGAACTTCCTGATGTCTCCGATGCTGGTAGTGGCCTTTGCTATTGCTGGGAGGGTTGATTTTAATTTGTTGGAAAACCCGCTGGATTACGATCCCAATGGTGAACCGGTATACCTGAAAGATATATGGCCCACACAGGAAGAAATTAATGATACTATTAAATCCTGTATGCGTACCGAAGATTTTGAACAGATTTATAAAGTAATTTTTGAGGGTGATGAGGAATGGAAAAAATTAGAAGCGCCGCAGGGCACAAAATATGAGTGGGAAAAACATTCCACCTATATTGAGGAAGTACCATTTTTCCAGAACCTCAGCAAGGAACCGGAAAAGCTGAATGATATTAAAGGGGCAAGGGTATTGCTTTACTTAGGCGATTCGGTAACCACAGACCATATTTCACCCGCTGGTTCATTTGGTGAACAGACTGCAGCCGGACAATACCTACTGAGCAAGGGTGTAGCCAGAAAGGATTTTAATTCTTATGGATCGCGCCGAGGTAATCATGAAGTGATGATGCGGGGCACTTTTGCTAATGTGCGGATCAAGAACAAGATTACAGATAAGGTGGGCGGCTTCTCTACTTATTTCCCCACTAATGAAACCTTAACTGTTTTTGATACCGCAATGAAATACGAAGCAGATAAAACACCGTTGATTGTTTTAGCCGGAAAAGAATATGGAAGCGGATCCTCAAGAGACTGGGCAGCAAAAGGGCCAAGTCTTTTGGGAGTGAAGGCAGTAATTGCTGAAAGTTTTGAACGGATTCACAGAAGTAATTTAGTAGGAATGGGTATTTTACCTCTTGAATTCCCTGAAGGGCAAACCGCTGAATCCTTAGGGCTTACAGGAAAAGAAACATTCAGCATTATTGGTATTTCCGAAAACCTTCATCCTTTTAAGAAAATAAAAGTGACAGCAAAAAAAGAATCTGGTGAGGAGATTACTTTCGATGCTAAGGCAAGATTAGATTCAGATATTGATGTAGCTTATTATCAAAACGGCGGCATTCTGCAATACGTTTTGAGAGGATTTCTAAAATAAAATTATATCACAATAAAAAAGGTTCGCCTGTTTTCTTCTTTAAAGTGAAAACAGGCGATTTTTAATATATGCCATTATTTGAATAGCAGTAAAATTCCGGTATCCAGGTTTCAGACTCGGTATAAAAGTACAATCACGGGTTCAATATTGGAACTCCCTGCTCAGGATAGGTTACGCCAGGCGGCAACTCAATCAACTGGAAGTTTCTAAACCCCCTTCAGATTCTAAACACAGGTATCCTTTTTTCGTTGAAGAATGACTGATTCCGTTGACAAACTTTCCGTTGACCGATAATTTTATAACGCCATCAATACATACTACATCGTAAGTATTCCATTTGCCTGTTCCTACGGCCCGGTTTTCAATGGATTTGCTCCGGATACCCCTTGGATTATCGGGATCTGTTTTCACATTCCCAACGCCCCACATCTCTCCATGTACATAAGCAACTGGTGGAAAAAGCCCGTTCCTCTTATTGAGAACCACCCACTGAGAATCCAGCATCTGTATCTCTACGCCCGAGGGATATGGACTATTGTTCTGCGCCTTGCCATCACTCCATGCAAAAACACCTGAATTACCACCTGGTGTCAGATGCTTCCACTCAACATGAAGAATGAAGTTTTCGTACTGCTTTTCACTCCTGACAACCCCAATCGGATCTCCAAAATCAACCAACATATCTCCCCTGACTTCCCAGGTGTTTTTATGGGTATTCACATTAATCCATTTCATAGTACTGCTGTTGTTTACATTTTTGCCATCCAGCAAACTATTTAATGATATTTCCTTCCCGAAATTAAAGCTAAATGCTTCCTGAGAATAGCCCTGATCCAAGCCAAATAACAAGATTCCAAATGCTAATAATTTTTTCATAAACATCAATATTAAAATTCTTTTGAAATACCTGGTACAGCCACACCAGGTCCTTCATATTTTAAGTCTCTCGTATATTTTTCCGGCCCCAATTTTACCGTACTATTCATTGCTTCCTCCCAGGTGATGGATTTTCCGGTATAGGCTACCATCCTGCTCAAAATAGCCATCATAGTGCTGTTTGCGGCGCGAATTCCATCATTTACCGCTTGATTATTACGGATGGACTTGAATAAATAGTCATGTTCCTCCTGATACATATTGTTCAGTTCTCCGTTGTAACTCCAATCAGTCTTACCTACGATTTTATGTGTTTTTCCTTCGTAATATGCATTTCCCTCCGAGCCAAAAACGGTGACGTTGTTTTGTCCGGCAACGCCTTTTTGCTGCCTGGTATCGGTAAAGACCTGCGCGCCGTTTTCGTATTCAAAAGAAGTGGCAAAATGGTCGTAAATATTGCCATATTTTTCCTCCACCCGTTGTTGTCTTCCGCCGGTTCCAATAGCACGAATGGGAGTGATATCTCCCAGAGCCCAAGAGATCATGTCCATGCTATGAACAAATTGCTCCACATTAAAATCTCCCGATAACCAGTTTTTATAATACCAAAAACGAATGTTGTACTCCATGTCTGTCCACCGTGGATCGCGTACAGGCTCATGCCAGGCACCGCCATAGCGAATTGAAGAAACCACCTTCACATCGCCGATAGCGCCATCCAACACCTTACCAAACAAGGCTTGTTTCGGAAGGTCGTGACGAAAACACAATCCGCTAACAATGGATAATTTTTTTTCCTTTGCTTTCTTTGCTGCTGCAATAACTCTCCGGATTCCCGGTGCATCTATCGCTACCGGTTTTTCATAAAAGAAATGTTTTCCGGCATCCACGCAGGCTTCAATTTCCTCGGGTCTAAAGACGGGCGTGGTAGCTAATAATACCACATCCACCAGGTCTATCACTTTCCTATAATCTTCGAATTCCGTAAACTGCCGGCTTTTATCTACCTGTATCTTATTGGCATGTATTTCCTTTAATGATTTCAACGATCCGTCAATCCTGTCCTGGAAAATATCACACACAGCATAGAGAACAACATTGGGGTCGGCGCTTAAAGCCTGGTCTGCCGCTCCGGATCCTCTTCCGCCGCATCCAATCAAACCGATTTTTAAGGTATTGTCGCCTCTATTTCCAAACACTAAATTAGGTATTCCCATAGTCAACGCTAATCCAGTTCCAGCGGTTATCTTACCGGAATCCTGCAGAAATTTACGTCGTGTAACCCTACTCGTTCCTTCATTCATAAAATAAAAATGTTTTGTAAAAATATCATTATTGTCTCACTAAAAATAAAGAATAAAATCAAAAGCGGTTCCGGAAAACTGCTGATTAGCTAAGGGTGAGTTTTAGCCTTCCACTCAATTCCTGTCTGCTTCCAGCAACCATCCCTGTAACGGGGCTACCGGTATCGCCTCATTTTCTATCCATTGTGCAGCAGGCTGAAAGTTTTGTATTTCAGGAGCTTTAAACAGTACCTGCGAGGGCTTCCAGCCTACACGTTCCCAGTCAATGTTTAAATACACCATCGCGGTATCCTTTGCCCAACTGGCCACTGATATCAGCAGTTTATTATCCCGGCGGTATGCTGTTGCCAGAACTTTCGGATCAGAACTGGTCACCAACGGGTGTTCTGACCAATAACCCACCATGTCAGCATCGGCTATCCCAAAGTCATCCCACAGCTTCCAAATATTTTGAGGCTCACAAATCACCCCATCGGTTATCCAGGGATAACGGGAAGTCATACCGTATATCATACCCCGCCAGGGATTACCTCCTCCCTGCAACATATCACCCATTAACCCGAAAGGAATACCGGAAGTTTCTATCAGCCAATTGGCAGGTGACATTTTATTATATTGAAAACTTTCTCCAAACCACAATTTGTCTATAAAAGGAAAGTATTCCATATACTGTGTGGCAGGTCCTTTGGAGAAACCGGTATTGGAATGCAAATCTATGAGGCAACCGGGCTTCACTTCATTCATCACTCTGCGCATACGCTTTAGCATCTCCCTGTCAAAGGCCACATCATCGAGATACAGTCCGTCAATATCCGTATGTTTAACCAGCCAATACAAACCCTCGATATAATAATTGTACCAGCGCGAGTCACCAGATGTCAGCAGAGCAGCATCAGATTCAGGATATCCAACAATATTAGTAAACCATTGCGGGGTATAATTATCCTGTAAATGTTCTCGCAGCCACGTATAACCACCTCCCTTTCCACCGACAAATATTTCGGTTCCCAGGCTGCGCAAAGCCCACAGTTCAGTAACCTGATTGCTGAGTTCGCGAATAGTATAATAAAGTTTCACCTTCATGCCAAGCCGGTGATAATGATCCGTTACCATCCTGATAGTATCCGCAGTGGTAAAAGGATAGTTGATATAAGGATTGATGCTATTAGCATGATGGATATTGATGATTTTTATCCCTTTTTCCAATTCTGCGGATTCGGACATCGGAAAACTTCCATGATAATATCGGTTGATAAACTGCGAACGTGGATCAAGCGGCTTCACAGGCGTAATCAGCAATGCAAATTCAAAGCAAAGCGAATCGCCTGCTTTCAGATCATGGGCGCCACTGTAAGTAGTATAGGTAACTGTTTGCTCCTCCGTACGGATTGTAAATCCTCCTTTGTCTTCGTTATACCATGCAGGCGGCGGTGCGGGATGGTAGAGATTAAGCAACGGCCCACTATAAGTAGCTCCGCGGAGCTCACAATAGATGCCTGCATGGGTATTGCCGGTCCAGAAAGCATCCTGTGGACCTTTCCATTTCCAGCTATACCGGTCAGGAGCATTCATACCCGGCAGCCCCATACCCATAAAGTATTGAGCGATGTCTTTTTTCACCGGCAACTCCAAACGTATATCCTTCACTGTTATATCCTTTTTCAAGCTGCAGCTCAGATTATAATGAAGATAGCCGTCGGACTCCATTGAGCCTTCGCATACAACAGCAATTGAAGGCGACTCAGCAGAAGCCTTCCATGAAACCTTTTCACCGGCAGTATGGGTAAAAGTAAACCGGGAGGGTAGCAACGATTGTATCCCCTCTTTTGTCTCTACAACAAACGCCACCGCTTTATTGAGAATGCTTGTACCATGCGCCGTGATGGACTGCGGCAAACCATTGTCATCTAACAACACCTCTCCGTTGATTCCACTGACCTTTTTTGACTGCACCTTTAATGCTTTGTATGGCGCAATAGGCATATCTTCTATACCCCGTGTGGAATTCAGCCAGCGCAATCTGGAATGCCTCCATCGTTCATCATCACCCCTGTTTGCAATAACATTGCTGGTTACCTGCAGGCGAACCCTGATCGCTTGCGCAGGAATGCCATCGGCCGAGAACTGTATGGTAAAATCATAATTACCCGCTTTTGCATTTTCCGGTATATCCACGCCAAACCACAATGCCTGCACATCGCCTTTGGCAATATCTATCTGCTTTCTGAAATATTTTCCCCGCGAGTCTTTCCCTTCCGCGTTGATGCAGGTTACCGGGAAGGGTGCATTATCATAGCTGAATCTCAGCCGCTTTATTTCCTTCACCGAAGCCCAGGCGCCCACTTGAAAAGTATAGTATTCGTTTCTGTCAGCCGTACCGTTAAATGAATGGGTAGCCTTCCGGCTGATCCACCTGTATGGGATATCATGCTGCATCCGTATGGGATAACGCCTGTCTTCAGGGAAAAGCATCAATACATTATTTCGCTTTTGCAAAAGCAGTCTCTCCTCGGTTTTAGTAGCGATCACTTCCATCGGGTAAAAGCTGTCGAAAGCCGTACGGGATTCGATAGCAATAACTTTTGCATAGGACAACTTTGGCTTATGGATACCTGACCGCAACGATTCAAGGTTGTTGGCCTCAACCCATGCTGCCGCAGGCGCTTCCTCCGGCTTAAGGTAATCTCCTCCAAACCATCCGCTGTTCTTTTTTCCCTGCCAGGGCATATAATATAGATAATAAAGACCAGTACCATATTGAGGACGAAAAACAAAAATACCTTCCTCCCGGTCTATCTTCACTCTGAAAATATCACTAACCACTCTGCCTGAACTATCAGTAACGATCAGCCGCTTCTGATCAGGATGATCATCATGCCTGCGCCAGGGCATCTGCACCAGCGTTGCCTCTCCGCTTTCTTTTACCATAATTATTGCGCGATGGTTGCCCAGCGTCTCAGTCCAGGGTTCGCGTGTAACGCTGTAAGGAAGGATTGTCTGTGCATACTGTTGAATGCAAAGAAGTATAAACGCAAGTGTAAGGAAGAATCTCATTTAAATTGTTTTAGGTAATTTTAATCATTCCACCCAACCCATACCATCGGGGGCGTCGCCCATCTTAATATCACCCGTTATCATCAGTGTATTGAGATCAATTACGCTTACAATTCCTGTACCACTTCGCGCTACAAATGCGGTCTTACCATCTGGCGTTATGAGAATTCCAACCGGAGAACCCTTTGCCTGAATTCTTTTCAGTATTTTTCGGGTTGCCGCTTCCAGCACGATTACCTCCTCTGCGCCATTATCGGAAACCAGCACTTTCTTGCCATCTGGCGTAAAGGCAATCCGGATAGGTACCTTTCCTACAGTAATTCGTTGAGAAATGGTATTTGTTGATATGGTAATGATATCAATTGTACCCTCTCCGGTATTACCCACCCAAATTTCCTGTCCATCGGGCGATATGGCAATACCCTCTGGTCTATTTCCTGTATTAATCTGAAGCATCTTTCCTACCGGCATTGAAACGCTCATATCTATCATAGTAATGGTGTTAGATACCCTGTTTGCAGTATAAATACGAGATCCATCGGGTGTCAGCGTTAACATGTGTCCACCATCCTGTCCTGTACCGACAAGCCAATCCAATTTATCAGCTAAGATATCATAACGCCCTACTATACGCGAAAATTCAGAGACGAAGTACACTTTATCTTCCTTCATAATAATACCATGAGGTTTCAGTATAGGTCCTAATTCTACTTTCCTGATTTCTTTCCGGGCAGCAATATCAATTACAGACAAGCTGTGCCCGGGGTTTTTTGCTCCGTAATTGGCAGTAAATGCCAGTTTCCCATCAGCTGAAACAGTCATTTCATGTGGTCCTTCTCCAACAGGTATGGTTGCAACCACCCTACGGGCAAACGGATCAACAATCATCATATTATTGTCACCTTTATTAAGCACCAGCAGAGAGCCGGCTTTTTTGGATTGACCATTGATCTGGCAACCCAAAAGCAAAATTGCGGGTACAAGGCTAAGTATTTTTTGAAACATATGATATCGTGTTTGAAGAACGATAGAAGTTTGTTCTAAGTTACAATATTATTCCAGCAATTCGGTTTGGGCTTTTTCATC
>CAZFGP010000092.1:0-17971 GCA_964518685.1 uncultured Terrimonas sp. | reverse complement strand
ATAAAAGTAAAACCAAGGAAGTAATTCAACAAAAGGATGTTCAATATGCTTCTTTGGATTCGGTAAGGAATCAATTGGCAACTGATTATCAGGCTGCCGAAATCAGGTTAGACAAACTTACGTCAGAAAATGCTCAATTAGACAGTTTGGTTAAGACCCGTGACAAGGATGTGGCCTCCATGCGCAGCAGGATAAAAGTGTTGATCAGTAAACAAAACGCAAGTGCAGCAGATTTGTCTGAAGCCCGCAGATTGATTAATCAGCTTAATGGTAAGATAGAGGAATACATTAAAGAAATAGAGCGATTGCAGGGTGAAAACAGACAACTGACGGCAGATAAAGCACAGTTAACCACTGAAAAACAAGAGCTCACAGAAACCTTAAATACAACAGTAACAGAAAACAAAGACCTGAGTAATAAAGTGGATGTAGGTTCTACACTTAATGCTTCTAACTTCCATCTCACTGCTATTAATGAAAAGAAAAGCGGCAAAGAAAAGGAAACTTCAAAAGCAAAGAGAGCAGATAAACTCAGAGTCTCATTTGACGTAGAAAATCGCCTGGCAATAACCGGTACAAAAGATCTGTATATAATTGTTAGCGATCCTGAAGGGAAGACCATCAAAGAAGAAGGACTGGGTTCCGGCTCAGTAAACACCCGGGAAGATGGAGATAAAGAATTCACCAATAAAGTGTCTATTGACTATGAGCAGGGGAAACAGAAAAATGTCAGCTTCGATTTAAAACAGGTTGATAAATATAAACCGGGAACCTATAAAGTGGAGGTTTACCAGAATGGCTTTAAGATTGGCGAAGGTGCTGTAACGCTTAAAAAGGGTGGCATTTTTGGATAATATTTAAAGTCATCATTAGATAAATCTGTAAGCCGGAGGATAAATCTTCCGGCTTTTTTAATGAGATAAACGACTATCAATAAAGAATCAACTGTCAGCCTTTTTCTGGACGAGACAGTTCCGTAATCTTTACGTTTCATAATCTGGCATCATTTTCTTTTTATCAAATTTCGCGAATTTACTAAGGGATGTCGCTTTGTTACTATGTTCTAATGGGTGGAAAGTCGAAATTTGGGTTGTATTTATGTTGATGTCATTTACCTATAAACAATAATGTTATGGCCTTGACAAGCTTAGATTACCAAATCATCGGAGATATCCCAATTCTCCAACAGCCCAACGGAATGGCTTGTTGGGCTACTGTGGCTACCATGCTGCTTTCGTGGCGCGATCAACAATGCTACAGTATTGAAACTGCGATGGAGATAGCCGGTCCGGAGTATGCCAAAATGTTTAATAATGAAGAAGGTTTGCCGGCGGAGAACCATCAGCAATTTGCAGAAGCCTGCGGCATGACCATTGAATATCCTGAATGCTATACCCCCGAAGGATTGTATGACTTACTGGTGAACCATGGCCCCATAATCGTCATAACCGATGAAGATTCAGGCCCCTATTTTGCTATTCACGCCCGCATATTAAAAGGTATTCATTCTGATGTCAGCGCTGATACAACCTATTTAAGCCTGATAGATCCGGCAGATGGCTCCCAATACGAGGAAAAGTTTGAAGACTTCGCTTCAAAATTTGAAGCCGTAGCTGAGGCGCCAAGGCTTCAGGTCATGCACTTCTAAACTTTTTCTTTCTATCATATAAAATTGATAAGCCATATTAACTCAAAAAAACTTATACTCATGGGACTATTTAAAAGTGATGATTTGATGAAGGCCACACTGGCTAAATTAAATGAAATCATTACCGGAGGTGACGAATACGCACCCGCCAGCAAAAACAACTTCGTTTCCTGGGTAATGCCCGGAATGCCTTTCAGTACCGAAGATTTCGACTTTCTCGAAAAAGGGTTTAATGGAAAAGATGCAACCGAGGTTCGAAAACTGATTATGCAATCAGCAGATTTTGCATTATTTGCTGACTTAGTTCCCGACCCAACCGCGATATACAATACCGACCAATCCCAAACCATGGATCGAAACAGCCAGGAACGACTCAGTAACATTTACGGCAACATCCTGAAGTTCGCCAAAGTGACTAATCTGGAACCTACTGACGTTGAAAAAGCTAAGATTAAAAAGTTTAAAGATTTGATGTATGCCACTAAAGAAGAGAAAAATTTAGTGACCGATGAAGTGAAAACAAGGGTGGTGGAAGGTCCTGTCTTGCAAGCCTACAATGAAAAAATGCAGGCCTATGAAGATGCCGCACTGCTGTATAATAATAAGCGGATAAATGCGGCAACAAGTGATGAAAAACAGGCTGTGATTGATTTTTCTGTAAATGCGCCCATTTACCGTAACAAGATAAAAGCAGCGATGAATAACTGGACGGGCGAGGGATACAAAAATGAAGTGGAAGATATGCAGGCTTATATCGCACAGGTAACCGGCAGAAGTATGGCCTCCTGGTTTGCAGGTTTGCGTGATATATACGACAGGGCGGCATTCACAGAGGCGATGATTGACTTCACCTATTATCCAGTACGGCTTTTCCCTGCAAATTTCTATAAACAAGAATGGCAAAATTTTTATTTTAAAGAAAGTGAGTTTACAAGCCATTCCGATAAAACTACCAATGCCTGGAATGCAGGTGGTGGCATCAACCTCGGATTGTGGAGTGCAGGTGCCTCTGCCAGTGGGTCAAACGAAAGACAACATAGTAGTTTCGATTCCTCAACATTTTTTATGAGTTTTGACTTAGCACAGGTGAAAGTCCTCCGTCCCTGGTTCGGCACCGAGCTGTTTTCATGTCGTGGATGGAAATTAGATCCCGGAACATGGACATTTGGTCAATTACCATTGTCGGACGGAGGCAATCCTCCAAAGGGACCTTTCATTGCCTATTCAACCAATATGCTGTTTGCAAAAAACTTAAAAATTACATTTGATAAAAGCGCCTGGCAGGCAAGTAGTTATAGAAGTCAGATCAACGCCAGTGCCAGCGGAGGATGGGGACCTTTTCGTGTTAAAGGCGGTTATTCGCACGGATCGGAGAAACAAGACTTTCATTATGAAGATACCGGTTCGGGGTTGAGCTGCCCGGGTATGCAATTGATTGGCTTAATAAACAGGCTCGTGGGCGCATGTCCTAATCCGGATCCGAATGCCAAGTTTGACTAACCCTTAACTTCAATTATTTCTGCATGAATCCGCTCGTTTCTATAGCATTGATCACTAAACTAAAATTAATTTTTGAAACAGATGCCGAAGGCAATCCCCAACCTGATAAGTTCCTGGCATTTCAAAATGGTGCCTTTCCAGTCTCTAAGGAAAATTTTTATTTTATGGATCCGACAAAGTATAACCTCGGTTCTATTGACACAGCAATTAAGATGGTGGATTTTGCCAATACATTTAATTTCATTTCTGCTGTTGATGATTTCATTTCTCCAACCACAGATGAATTAAATGATGTATATTATGATACGATTAAAAATGCTATCCCTGCCAACAGTTCACGCACTCCAGATCAGGAAGAACAGTTTGAGGAAGCAAAAGAATTTTTAAACAAACCTGTACAAACGGCAGACGGCCAGTCAATTACTGTTTTGGCAAACTACAGCAATTATGAAAGTCAATACAAGGAGACATTAAGTGAATATAAGACCAGGCAGTTAACCTTCTTAAATGCGGATGGTGAAGACGCTGTATTAATTAAAGAGCAATTTGAGCGAGACGAGCCCCAGCTCAAGAATGCAATTAGCATAGCATTGCTCAACTGGGAAACTTTGGGTAATCGGGAAAAAGTGGATAAATATTTAGGCCAGTTTATGTCCTTAGCCGGGGCCTCTCCAGCAAAGACAATTGGTGATTTTAAACAGGAATATGAACTCTTTGCTAATTCAAACGCATTGGATCACTTAGCCAATGTACTCAAATACATTCCAACCTATTTTACCCCCTCCAATTTTTTTGAGGATGACGTAAGCTGGCAAACTTTGAGCCTTGACAAGGCGGAGGTGACTCTGTTGGTACAAAAAGCTTCACCACGACTTAAACATATCTTTGATATGGGTGATCAAAATATAGATATCAACAACATCTCCTTCGAATATATAGTGGTGGATATTGTAAGGGAATGGTTGCATTACAAAGACTTCCTGCTCCAACGTTTTTGGAAGCAACCAGACAACCAGACTCCTCTTTCTGATGGAAACGGGAAAGGTAAATTACCAGCCTTGCCTGAGAAAATAATTTTCATTAGAAATGTAAAAATAGAAGCGCAGACAAAGGCAGAGCCTCAAGTCATAAAATGGAATCTGATATCACAATTATTTCAAAAAGTGAATCCGACAATCAGGGATCAGGAACAGGAGAAAATGAAGAGGTTTGAAAACAGGAAAATTGCTACGCCTTTTCTGAGAGCTGCACTTCAAAAAGATTCGGTTTTTTCCTCAAAACCTCTCTCTGAAATCAAGCCTGCAACTACTCAAAAGTTGATGCCGCATCCCTCTCCCGTTACTCGGGTCGGGAGCTCTTCCCTGATGCTAAAGAAAGCAACATCCCCTCCGATGATGTTAAGAGTGGCCTATCAAAGGTCATTAATTTCCTCGAACGCTATAAAACCTGTCAGAGGCTTTATTATGTCAGGAAGTTCATCCCATACTACTGCTCCCTCTCAGGTTACAGAACTAAAAGGAATGGAATTGCTGGGCTTCATCTGCCAAAAAGTACCACTCTGTGCAAATCCGGATTTAAGCTTGAAATGGGATGTTTGACCATTTCAAGTCATTCGTTGGCTTCGTGTCAGAACGCATTTAATCTCAGCTTTGATTTGCAGCATAGCCTCATGGCTGAATACAACTAAACAGACGGCACGTCCGGTGTCGGGATGTTGATTAGGTTCAGTTTGGGTTGTTCCTGTTAAGGGAGTAAGGAAAATAAATTGTGTTTTAGTTACAAAAAATTAGGCATAGCTTTATGATAAATAATCTCGACATAGTAATCTTATTACGATGGGAACAGCACCAGCCTTCGGTAACTCGCTGATAGAGTACCGATCCCCACATCCATCTCTCCATTCATTTATTGAACACTATGTTTTCCGGAAATTTACTGTTCCTGATGGGTGCTGCATCCAAAAACTCATGCCACCTCGTTCGGCTTGTTCTATTGATTTTTTTCTGGGTGACGGTTTCGAAACAACTGACTTGCAAACAGGGGAATCTCTTTCTTTTAACCGATGCATGATTCGAGGGCCGCGAACAGACATTCTATATTCCATTAAGATAAAGGGAACGTTTATTTCCTTCGTCATAAAATTCAAAACCACAGGGTTATACAGATTGCTGGGAATTCCTATGGATATGTTCGCAAACAAGGCAATAGACGCCAGCATTATATCAGATATCCCATTGAAAAGGATTGCGGAAAAACTGGTGGTTCAATCTGACTTATCGCATTGTATTGAATTAATCGAGCCCTATCTGATTTTCCTCTCAGGAAAAAGTAAGAGGGTTCCCCCTGTAATAGAAAAATCGGCTTTATTGCTGAAACAATTTCAAGAGATACATCCAATTACACAATTAGCAAATGAAAGTTTTTTATCTCAACGTCAGTTCGAAAGATGTTTTATTAAATACATCGGAGTAAGTCCGAAAACTTATTATAGGATGCACCGTTTCTTACAGCTCCTAAATGCTAAAAATAAAGAGCCTGAACAAAAATGGGGTTCCTTAGCTCATGAATTTGGTTATTATGATCAGATGCATTTGGTTAAAGATTTTAAATCTTTTTTGAAAACAACACCATCTTCTTTTGTTACCGCCGATTTTGCTTTTTAGAAGCCATCAATTCAACACCTTAATACGAATATTTTTGAACTGCACTTTCAGAGGTCTGTCACTTGCGCTCTGATGTACCTGAAACCCAATGAAACCATTGGTGTCTAAAGAGTCTACTAAGGTAGCAATGGGCATATCATTAACCCAGGTACTGATCGTATCTCTGTTAGCTGAAATTTTATATTTGTTCCACTCCTCATTTTTAAAGGCTTTCTGAGCCTCTGGCTTATCTTTCAAGTCTGCCAACCATCCCCTTCTGCGGGAATCATAGATACCTCCGCTCCACGCTCTTGAAGAAGGATCAACTTCTATCTGGTATCCATATACCTCCTTATGTCCATCCACTTCCTTTGTATGGCTTCTGATTTGAATCCCGGAATTCAACGCCGTGTCCACTTTTAATTCCAATTCTAAAATGAAATTGCTAAACGTATCAACGGTACAAAGTACCCCATTAGGATTGCCGGGAACAGTCGTTCCAACAATCTCTCCGTTTTCAACGGTAAATGTTGCAGTGCCTTCAATCAGGTTCCACCCGGAAAGATCTTTCCCATTAAAAAGGTTTACCCAGCCCTCGTCTGAGGCGTTTGACGCAGACGTTTCCTCCGAAACTGCATTGGATGAGCCTCCCGCACAGGACACCAAAAATAGAGCTGCAAACAAACAGGCAGCGCCAAAAATTTTGATTTGTTTCATTTTTTAGTTTTTTGATTTATTCTGTTTTGAATGTACACAATTTTAGTTCATTCCTCTTCATTCGGCAAAGTCTCTTTCATTAATTGAAAGATTTAATCCACTCAAATTCTTTTTTTGAAATACCTGCTTCTTTAGCCAGCTGAACCATCTGATCAATAATAGTCACTTCTGTATCTGCCGCCCAGGTAGCCGGTAGATAAGTGGTCATTACAGAGCTCGCCCCTTCGTACCCCCCCCTCAGCAATTATAGTTGTTGTAGGAATATAAGCCATCACATCATTGGAATACCCCAAAACAAAAATGTCCTGACCAAAAATTCGTTTCAACTGTATCGAATATTCTATTGCCACTTCACCGCCCAAAGTCATCATTATCTGATCTCCGAGTTTCCATATCTGCAACGGATATGGATAGGAAGTTGCAAGAGAATCTCCTTTATTGAGGGTTTCAAGATGCCTTACGGCCCATCTTTTCTGATAGCCCGAAAAACGCTTTTCCATCTCCGCCAATTCATCTTTTGAAGGTGGCTTTGCAAGTGCCAAATTTATTTCTTTGTACGAGGTAAACAGACGGGCAGATAACGCCTTCATTTCTCCGTCCAAAACACACTCCACAGCCACCGCAAGTGCTTGTCCATACTGCTTTGCCAAGGCTACTGTTCTTCGCGGTAACGGGTTCTGGTCGCTGCCACATCCCTGGAAAAACATAGCAGTTGAACCCGGAATCATTTTCTCCAGCTCCGATTGTGCAAAACCTGCATAATCACCCGACCATTGATATTCGCTTAATACCGTATTATGACAGGCATACCCAAAAACGATAGCTTTTACTTTACTCTTTCTATCCACCACTTTAATTACCGGCACGGAATAGTCGTTAGGACCTCTTAATTCCGTTTGCCGTTCTAAATTGGATTCATCATTATTCCTTCTGTTTACCTGAAATCTGGAAAATCCGCTACCTGAAAAAATGCTTACCGGTTCCATGATCCCCATCGCTTCCCCTACCAGGTCTATGATCTTTACAAACAATTGCTGGGTGTATATTTTGATCTTTTTGACCTGTACTGAATCAAGCGGGTAAATATCTCCAAAATCTTCAAGAACAGGGCTACTGTGTGTATGGGAAACATTCAGAATAATCTGAGCTTTAGTAAGCCCGTACCGGAACCTTATCCGGTCTCTGGTGCGGTCGGAAAAAGTTTTGGGAATTTCTTCCAAATCCATAGTAACCAACACCGACTTATTGCCCTTAGCATCCTCCAGGGCTAAAGCTTTTATCCAGAGGTCACTGATTGTGCCTTCAGAAGGACGATTACGAAAGTCATACCCTGCCAGCCATATAGCTTCAGAGGGAGTAATATTTCTTTTAGCAACCCCAGCTTTCCAACCGGCAATGGATTCCAGGATATTCTTCTCCTTTGCATCCACCCTAAAAGAAAAGATTGTCAAAAACAAAATACCAGAATACAGAAAAGCTCTTTTCATTATAACCGAAAATTAAATGCTCAGATCATAAAAATAGCAGCAGCTATTCTGCTGACTATCTTTTTACCTGCTTTACCACACGGTGAACGCCTTTTGCTATACGGTCCTCCACATTGCCCGCCCATCGCCATGCAGGATGGCCATATTCATCAAGATGCGGGCCTCCTTCATATTTACCTTCCTCCCATACCCTCCTCGAGGGGATATAGGAAACCATCGTATTGGCATACCCGCAAACCCAGGTTGATTTTATTCCAAACTCACGTTTAAAACGAAGAGAATAATCTACCACAGTTTCACCACCGGTGCCAATCAGCAATAATTCTTTACCCAACTGCCAGGCCATCACGGGATAATACCGGTAAGCACTGGGAAATTGTACTCCCTTATCAAGCATCTCCAGCATCCGTCTGGCCCAACGTGCCTGTAAATCGTTATCTCCGGTAGTAATAGGAAGCAGCTTTTCTTTTGTGACTACTTCCTCGTAATCAAGAGTAACAAATTGGAAAGCTGATTTAAGGGTAGAAGATATGGGTTCCATCGGTTCTGCAATAACTTTCGATACAGCGTCTGATAACATGCTGCCGTATTGCTCACATAGTTCAACAGTTCGACGTGGCAAGGGATTCATATCCGCACCGCAGGCATTGAAAAACATAGCCGTTGCACCCGGGTAGCGATTCTCTAAATTAACCTGTGCAAATCCGGGATAGTCGCCACACAATATATTACCCGATAAAGTGGTAGGGTGACAGGCATAACCAAAAAGTATAGCCTTCAAATCTCCTCCCGGATCTCTCACTGTTAATACAGGAACGTAATGATCTACTACTCCTTTAAGAGAAATCCCTGCCGCCAGCATTGCCGGCACTTCAGATTCTACATTATCTCTTCTGTTTACCGCAAAAGAACAAGTCCCCTCCCCTTTTGAAATCCGGGCAGGCTGAAGATTTTTTAGGGCCTCCCCTACGGCTTCAAGTATTTGCACTTCCATCCAGTCTGAATACTCATCTACTATTTTTCGTTGCTCATCATCGCTTGGATAATAGTCTACCAGATCTCCACGCAGGCTGGGACCCGAATGATTATGAGAAAAGGTAAGCATAAATTCAGAACGATCGAGATTAAACCGTTCCTGAACTTTCTGATACAGATTTTCATATATGATCCTTGACATCCCCTGATTGTCGGTTGTGGCCATCACCACTCTTTTGCCGTCCTTACTCTTAAGCGCCAGCACTTTAACCCATATATCATGCAGTTTCTCTTTGACAGGACGTTTGGTACCATACCCTGCCAGCCATACGTCTGTTTTTGGGGTAAGTACCCTACGGGATATACCCACCATCCAGGTAGTATTTTCATTAGAAGATATCATTTTCTCCAACCCTGTTTTTTTATATTCATTATTCCCATTTATCGTTTTTGAGGAAAATAAAGTAATGGGTAACAGAATCCATATCAAACCCCTTAAAAAATTTCTTTGAAATTGAGGTCTTTTATTTATAATTTCTGCTGGCATCTGATGAGAATAATAAAATTAAAATAAATTTGTCTTTCTGGAAAGAGTATCTGAATTATTGAATCCTCGTCTCAGGTATCGCTATGCCCACCTTCTTTGCAAGCCGTGTTACCTCCTGCACAATATCAGTTTCAATATTGGCTTTCCAGGTAGCAGGCAAACCATATACCATGGGGGCCAGCGCCCCTTCATACCCCCCTTCCCGTAAAATGGCAGCCGTAGGAATGTAATTCATAACATCATTGGAATAACCTAAAACAAACAGGTTTTCACCAAAAATTCTCTTCAATTCAATAGCATAACCTACCACCACTTCCCCGCCCAGAAAAACCATCGGCTGCTCTCCTAATTTCCATACTTCCACCGGATAGGGATAGGTAGATCTCAGTCCATTATTTTTTTCAAGCTCCTGCAACATATTAACAGCCCATTGTTTTTCGTAGCCGTTGCTTTTTTCTGCCAGGTTTCTTAATTCCTCTTTGGAAGGAGCGGTATTTAATGCCAGTTCTATTTCAGAATAGGCCGTTGTTAATTCCGGACGAAGGGGTTTCAACCCTTCCTCTAACATCCGGGTAACGGCTGCCGCCAGCTCCTTGCCATACTGTATTGCTATTTGCACCTTACCTCTGGGCAAAGGATTCAAATCGGCGCCACATCCCTGCATGAATAATGCTGTAGCTCCCGGTAATGTTTTCTCCAGTTCTGCCTGCGCAAATCCGGCATAATCACCAGACCATTTATATAGAGATATCGTGGTATTATGGCAGGCATAACCAAAAACTACCGCCATAATATTTCCTTTTTCATTGGTTACCTTAATAACCGGAACGGCATAATCGTTGGGACCATTAAGCTGTGATTGAGAAGACAAAGTAGCTTCTTTATTATTTCTTCTATTCACCTGAAAACGGGCAACGCCATTTCCCGAATAGAGCTGTGCAGGCCGCATAGAACGCAGGGCTTTACCTGCCAGGTCTACCAGTTTATCTCCTAATTGGCGGGTGTATTGGTCTATGTCTTTTTGTTGACTCTCATTTACCGGATAAATACTCACAAGTGCATCCGACAAAACCGGACCCGTATGGGTATGTGAAGTGTTGATGGCAACCTGTGATCTGGATAAATTGTATTTCGTCTTTAACTGGTCTCTCACCCAATCAGAGAGCGTTTTGGGAATACCCACTAAATCTGCTGTAATCAGTACTGCCTGTTTTCCGTTGCTGTCCTGTAAGGCTAAGGCTTTAATCCATATATCCATTATTTTACCTTCAGAAGGGTGGTCTCTGAAACCATATCCGGCCATCCATAGCGGTTTATCGGGCGTGATGTTAGTACTGGCAACACCTGCCTTCCAGCCTTCGTAATTATTCGTCTGTCCGACGGAAAAGTTACACAGAAACATAAATACTATTCCTATTCCTAAAAACTTTTGTAATTGAAGGTGCTGCATACCTGTACTGTTTTATATTATAGCAAAGAAAATCTTTAAAGATAATTAAATATTTCAGGATAATTTGCACCCCTGCTCATTTTCTAAAAGAGTCAGCGGCGTAATCTATTATGGGGAAATTGACAAAAATTCTTATTGAAAAAGAATTCGACCCTATCTAAAACAGTGCCCTGAGTGATGCCCTTCCAATATGGATGGTATTGGAATGCCCAGCTTTTCGACCCTCATATTGGAAATTAAGTTCCAGATATGAAGTTAATCGTTTGCTGAAATCAAGACTCCAAAGAAAATTTTTTCCTGGCAATAACGCATCCAGCATGATATAAGAAACGCTGGTATTGGGGATATTACTGCTTCCCGGATCATCATATCGGATTTGGCTATAGGTAAATCTGCCTGTTATAGAACTACTGGACAAAACATTGTATTTTACTTCTCCGGTGAGAGAATGGATCCTTGCTTTTTGAACCGAGTCTGTATTGGATTTGTTATCAAATTTATACCCCACCACAGTTCTGAAATTGGTTCCCTGTATAAAAGAAAACCGGGGTTCAATACCATATGATTTTACATTATAGTTCCGGTTATCGAAATTAGGCGTCAGGAGTTGATTTTCATTTTTCTTTCCCACCAATTCCAATAAAAAAGACCGGGTGATATTCCACCTTCCTTTTATATTCCAATCCCTGATACGCCGGCTTTCATAGCCATACGTGAGAAAGGCTTTATTATTGCTTCTGATATTATTAATATCCATACCCCAAACACTACTAAAACGGTTAAACGAAAACGAATTGCTAAATACCTGATTCAGTACAATCAAAGAAGTGTCCTGCCAGGTTATGGCAAACGGATTAAATTCTATACTTTCCGCATTTTCCTTTTTATACAATTGAAGGGAACTTTGAAAATATAGACGTGACAGAATCTTTTGAAATCCTTTTGCCTTCGACAAATCAATCCGGGATCGCGGGTTGATGACAAAACTATAATTGAACTGCAAATAATTGGCTTTTATATAATCATTGGTAGGGGTGAATATGCGAATATATTTGGCCTGATCCTGAAACTGGGATAACTCAAATTCATTCAGTTCAGGAATCCCATTTCCATTGTAATCGTTCCACGTATATTCGCCCTGTCCCGGAGGAACTTCCACATAAGTAAAATCCCGCTTTTGTTCCTGACCAGTTCCAACTTCATACAATACATTTCCATTAAGCAGCCCTTTCCATTCATTTATAAGATACTCAGCCCTGCCTAAAACTGTTTCCTCCGGTTTTTGATTCGTCACTTTAGTGTCCGATACTCTCAGATTTCTGTAGGAAAGATTCACCTTCAGTTGATGCTTTTCATTTTTCATCAACTCCGTATAAGCATTGATATTACTGCTTCTGTCGGAATTTACCAGCTTAGATTGAAAGGGATATTTGTCGCTTCTTGTATAATAAGTAACCCCCCAATGGTTAGGCTTCTCCGCAGGAGATTTAAGATAGGCCTGCCAAACGTCATAGGAAAAACTGCCGGTACTCAAAGAATCGTATTGCCGGTAACGCAGATGGTTCCTTTCTGAAGAGTATCCACCACCGATCCGGTAATTGGCAACATGAGGAAAAACTTTTGAAACATCCACTACTGGTTTCAGATAATACCCCTTCTGGTCGGGCTGGCTGAAGGTGGTAATGATCAACTGATTATTCAAATGCCAGCTTCCGTAATCGGCCTGATACTGTACTATATTCTTTACTCCTTTGTAGCCATCACTCCGGTTATAATTTTCAATTTGGTATCCAAAGCGATTTCCTTTGAACTGATTTAATTCAATACCGGCCTGTATCAGATTTTCATCTGCCATTTGAGCATAATTTAAAGGCAATCCCCATCCTCTGTAAAACTCCACACTTCGCAAGCGTTCTACCGGTCTGAATCTGCCCTGCACCCATTCATAATTCAGCCGGGTTTGTAAGAGCCAGTCTTTATTATCTTTCCTTAAAGGTCTCCCATCCTTTAGTTCCATTTTTAAGGCATATCCTTTATCATCCGTTTTGTCTTTATTCGAAAAAGTATTGATATTAAAATTACTCATTGCCATATCTGTACTCAGACTTGTATGGTTAGATATCTTGTAGTCTGCTCCAACACTAAAAACCTGTTGCTTTTTGGGAGTGACCAGTAATATCACAGGATTGTAACGACCTTGCCGGGTATTACCGGTATCTGGCGCTATCCACTTATATAATTTTCCATTTGCTGCGCTGGTTTCATCCAAAACATAATCTCCATTTCCCTGTCCTACTTCAGTAAAAGCAAGATTGTATAATTGTTCACCAGGAGTTGGAGCATATACATACACCGAATCATGAATACTATTATAAACGGTATCAATTTTTTTATACAATATTTTTATAACAGAAAAAGTATCCAAGACCTGTGAAGGATAGAGCGCCTGGCTTATATTATCACCAATGTCGGATAGGAATTGTTTCTGTTGTATGTCAAGTGTCTGATTAATTGGAGCGTTCTTAGCGTCTGCATTAGAATAGGCTGCCACTCTAAGTTTCAGCTTTTCATTGATCTCGGCTTCATCAGCAAGATACAATTGAGAATTGAGGAAATTGCGGTCTGCATAGGCAAATTCCACCTGTATGCGTTTATCTTTGGTGATCATTTGCCGGGGTGTAAAAGTAAGTTCTGCCGTATTATAATTTATAACATAATCCTGATCTTCCCCCCGCTGCATTAATTCACCATCAACATATACGCGTTCTGTTCCGGCAAGAATAATGAAGAATAATTCATTATTAGGCCCCTTTAAACCGTAAGGCCCCTGATTCCCTTCTATCCCATTAATAATGTTACGGGTATATTTTCCTTTTGCTATAGCTCCGCTTAATATGAGAGAATTATTAACGGTCTTTCCGATTCTATGCTGTTGTCCGAAAGTAGCTCCCTGTAAACGTGAATAATAATTAAGAAAATAGTTCTTCTGCTGCCGTACATCTATATCTCCTATATCAAAGTGCCATCCTTTTTTCTTAAACTGGATGAATACTTTATCAAATTCATTCAGGTTTTGTGTATTGCCATCGGGTTGAATTGGAATATTACTGTCTGTAATGGCCGCAGCAATCTGAATGCTGTCAGCAAGATAACCATTCATTTGAAGGTTAAGCGTTGAATTAAGTACTACGTCCTGCTGATTTCCAAAAGAAAGACCTCTTCCAAAACTTCCATTATAATTAATATTACCAAAATCAAAGATGGAATTCTGAATCCCCGCTAATCTATTCCCGCTCACCGGGGAAGAAAGAAAATTGTTACTGATGCTGTCAAAACGCAAACGCTGATAAACGGGAATAAATTTTCCGGGAAAGACCCTGTAGGAAACATATACCATCTTTTTTTCAGGTTTTTTCTTCCAAATGAGCCAGGCATTATAAATATCAAGTAAGTAATCAGTACTGTCTATATTTTCTATTGAAAATGTTTCAGGAACGATACTCAGGGTATCTATCAAAAGTGTATCGGAGCTGACTGGCAATAATTTTTTCCGAAGGTTGGAGAGGGAAGGATTTTCCTGTGCTGTTCCTAATTGAACACCCAATAAACACAATAATATCAATAGCAGCCGGTTTTTCAATCCTCCTGTTTATGTAACAATGCCTAAAGTTAGAAATTATTGTATATCCGCACGAAAAAGGGGAGAAAACGGAACACAAACAGTTTAAAAAAAGGCATTTTAATTCAGCATTTGTTGTCACCTCCGGGAACGGAGTAAGAAAGCATGAAATTTAATATTTTGAAATGAAATTTTCATATTCGGAGATAATACTTAATTTTCAATAAAATATATTACGATGTTGTCATTCTCTCTTGCAAAGGACCGCTCTTTGTTTTTAACGTGGATACTTTGTCTTTTCATCAGTTTCAGCAAGGGGCAGCCGGTTGAAAAAATGTTGAAGGTGGTAGTAGCCCCTGATCATTCTGACTGGACCTATAAACCAGGTGAAAAAGTAAACTTTTCTATTACCATCTTACAAAATGGAAATCCGCTTAAGAATGTTGTTATACAATATGAAGTAGGACCTGAACGAATGGAACCGACAAAAAAGGATTCTCTGCAGGTATCAGGTGGTACGTTAACTATTGATGGCGGTACGATGAAAAATCCGGGATTTCTACGCTGTATTGCTACAGCAACAGTGAATGGAAAATCCTACAGAGGGTTGGCTACGGCGGGCTTCAATCCTTTACAAATAGCGCCAACCATTAGCAACCCTTCGGATTTTGATAGCTATTGGGATAATGCAAAAGCAGAATCAGCAGCAATACCAATGGATGCAATAATGACCTTAATTCCAGAAAGGTGTACAGAAAAGGTGAATGTATACCATGTGAACCTTCAAAATTACAAGATAGGTACGAGGCTTTACGGTATTTTGTGTGTACCGAAAAAAGAAGGTAAATATCCGGCATTATTACATGTGCCCGGGGCTGGCGCCCGACCCTATTATGGAGATATCGCCAATGCAGAAAAAGATGTCATCACTTTCCAGATTGGCATCCATGGCATACCCGTTACTTTGGATCCTTCAGTGTACAACAATCTGATGGCGGGCGCATTTGCGGGATATTGGAACTATAATTTAGACGACAAAGACCGCTATTACTATAAAAGGGTTTATCTGGGCTGTGTTCGCGCCAATGATTTTTTAACGAGTCTTCCACAATTTGACGGAAAGAATCTGGGTGTAATTGGTGGCAGCCAGGGTGGTGCTTTATCTATCGTTACTGCATCACTCGATTCCCGGGTTAAATTCTTAGCTTCTTACTATCCGGCACTTTCGGATGTTACCGGTTATCTCAAAGGTAGAGCAGGCGGCTGGCCACATTTGTTTGACAAAAATAATATCGCATTCAACAATACCAAAGAAAAGATCAATACAGCAGGATATTATGACGTGGTGAACTTTGCTAAGCGATTACGCGTTCCTGGCATTTATACCATGGGCTTTAATGATGAAACCTGTCCTCCAACGTCTATGTATGCTGCCTATAATACCATCACTGCTCCTAAGGAATTATATCTTGCTTTGGAAACGGGGCACTGGACCTTTCCGGAACAAAGAGAAAAACTGAATGAATGGATAGTGAATAAGTTGAAAGGGGAATGAACCCTTCGGTATCGGTCGGTACTTTCTGCAACACGGAAAGCGTTTCGCCGCTTCTTTGTCCTTCAAACTCCTGGAAAGAAAGCCGGAGGGTTTGTTTCAGTCCGTCGTTGAAGATCTGCATTCCAAATTTTTGCACGGCTAACCGCATCGTATAAGCCTGTAGCGCTTTTGCAAGCCGTGCCAGCAAGGCTATAGCAACCGCCACCAGCAACCAGAAAATCACGCCGTTGACTAATTCCGTTTCGGTTTTCGTTCCAGGGTTAGTAGCATAATCGTCAATGATCTTTCTGAAGATCAGGAGATCAATCAGCGTAAGCAATTGCGCTGCTCCGGCTAATGACAGCCCCAGTACAATCAAGCAGCGATGCGGTTTAAGATAGTGCCAAAGAATATTCATTTGTCAGGTTTCGTTTAGATATATAATCGTGTAAATGTAAAGTGGATTTTTAGATTTGCGTGGTTATTGGATTCTCCTACGGAAATCAGAAAAAACAATGCAGAGATGACCGGAGTCAGATAAATGAGTGGTATAATGATGTTTCTCAACAACACGGCATAATAATATTCCGGAAGATCAGAATAGTATTAATAACTCTACCAGTTAAACAGCGCAAGGTCAAATCTTGCGGACAAACCCCAATGATGCCAATACTGGTTCCTACCGAGAGGAATAATTGAAGGGCGATATGACACCGAAGCAGTGATTGATTTTATCACTTCATATTCAACGCCAATAGTAAGTCCGAATGTTTGATCGCTTTTAGTATAAGATTTTATCGAGTCAACGCCACTGGATAACCTAAAATGGTAATTCACCCAGTTAGGGCCCGCTGACACATATAGTTTATTGAACAGTCTCCTGTGATAGAGCAATTCAATATTATTGGCAAAAATTCTTTTTCTGATGCCGTCCGGAGCATATTCCGGATCTCCGAACGGGAACATGGCATTAAAGGTAATGGCTGCGTCTATCGTAATTTTATTATTTATATTGCGCCAGTAGCAGCCGGCGCCAAGACCCACAAAACCGGTTTCATCTTTTTGTTCTTGTTCGTAATAATTATAGTAATGATACGCGTTAATCCAAGGAGCGGAGGCGCTTATCCCAAAGGTATTAGGCTGTTGCTGTTGAGCCTGGCAAATAAACGGAAATATAAAGCCGCAGGCAACGATTAGCAGGAAAGAAAATTTTTTATAGTCCTTCATATCCAGTATGGAGCAGACATGTAAGTTAAAGAAAAAATTTTTTGTAGGATTTATATGAACTTGTTTCCCCGCGGTTCAGGCGTTTTATCAACTGATCCTTTTGAAGTGCCAGCGTTGCATTAGCAGATGATCAATGTTGAGGTAAAACACGGGCACAAAAAAATCCGACCAGTAAACTGATCGGGTCAATAAATATGGCACCTACCGGATTTTATCCCGCTACAGGCGGGACTCCCGCATGGTTATGCAGTACCATGTTTCAAGATTGTCAGTCACATATACAAGCTCCCCGCCAAATCGTTTCAGGAAGCATCCGGACTTCTCACACAAAGCACAAAAAAACCCGACCAGTAAACTGATCGGGTCAATAAATATGGCACCTACCTACTCTCCCGCATTTCTTTGCAGTACCATCGGCCATGAGGGGTTTAACTTCTCTGTTCGGTATGGGAAGAGGTGAATACCCTCGGCAAAAGCACCATAAGAATATACAATTTGATATTTCAAATTTGAAATCTCAAATTTAATAATGTCATATTGGGAAATAATGAATAACGATTTAAGATGTAAAAAAAAATTAAAGCGTACGGGCAATTAGTACTACTCGGCTTTGATGTTACCACCT
>CAZFGP010000091.1:0-18099 GCA_964518685.1 uncultured Terrimonas sp. | reverse complement strand
GAACAATCAGTAGCAAACCTCTTCGAAAAAACCGTCCAGTTTATCGGGGGTTAAGGCCCATCAAGTTTCCACCGCTCCCTCTACCAAAACGGCTACCTTATTGTTGAGCACTTCCGCAAAACCACCATTGATCTGATAGGATACGGTAGCGCCGGCCTTATCTTTTAATACCTTTATTTTACCGCTGTTAAGTGCGCTTACTAAAGGAGCATGCATATTTAACAACTCAAAGGAACCACTGATTCCTGGTAATTGTACACCATATACCTCACCGCTGAATAATTTGCGTTCGGGGGTTAATATTTCTAATTCCATCTATTATGAACAATTTAAGGCGATCCGTTATCCTTTTGCAGCTGCAATCAGCTTTTTACCCTTTTCAATAGCATCTTCAATAGTACCCACTAAGTTAAAGGCGGCTTCCGGATACTCATCCACTTCTCCGTCCATAATCATATTAAATCCACGGATGGTATCTTCTATACTTACAAATACCCCCTTTAAGCCGGTAAACTGTTCTGCCACATGGAAGGGCTGGGAAAGGAAGCGCTGCACTTTACGTGCACGGAATACGGTCATCTTGTCGTCTTCACTCAATTCATCCATCCCCAGGATATTGATGATATCCTGCAATTCCTTATACCGTTGCAAAATTAATTTTACCCTGTTGGCACAATTGTAATGAGCGTCACCCACAATTTTTGGAGAAAGGATCCTTGAAGTGGAATCCAGTGGATCTACCGCCGGATAAATACCCAGGTCGGCAATTTTACGACTTAATACCGTAGTTGCATCCAGGTGGGCGAAAGTAGTTGCGGGCGCCGGGTCGGTAAGGTCATCCGCCGGAACATATACTGCCTGCACGGAAGTTATAGATCCGTTCTTGGTAGAGGTGATGCGCTCCTGCATGATACCCATTTCTGTAGCCAAAGTTGGCTGGTATCCCGCAGCTGAAGGCATGCGACCCAAAAGTGCAGAAACTTCAGAACCTGCCTGAGTAAAACGGAAAATATTATCCACAAAGAAAAGAATATCTCTACCCTGACCTTTCCCATCACCATCGCGGTAATATTCCGCAACCGTTAATCCACTCAGCGCCACCCTTGCACGGGCACCGGGGGGTTCATTCATCTGCCCGAAAACGAAAGTAGCTTTCGACTCTTTTAAAGCCTGCATGTCTACCTTACTCAAATCCCATCCTCCGTTTTCCATACTATGTTTAAATTCCTCTCCATAGTTCATGATACCTGCCTCAATCATTTCCCGCAGCAAATCATTTCCTTCACGGGTACGTTCCCCTACTCCGGCAAATACAGAAATACCACCATAGCCTTTGGCAATATTATTAATCAACTCCTGAATTAATACGGTTTTCCCTACCCCTGCTCCACCAAACAATCCAATTTTACCTCCCTTGGCATAAGGTTCAATGAGGTCAATTACCTTAATTCCGGTAAACAGCACTTCCGTACTGACACTTAAATTTTCGAAGGCGGGAGGCTGAGCATGTATGGAGCGGCCATTGGTTTTATCAATCTGCGGAAGACCATCAATAGCATCTCCGGTAACATTAAAGAGACGACCTTTAATATCTTCACCAACCGGCATAGCAATAGGTTTGCCGGTATCCACTACTTCCATACCCCGTACCAGACCATCAGTACCATCCATTGCAATAGTACGTACACTATCTTCACCCAGATGTTGCTGCACTTCCAATACCAGGGTGTCGCCATTTTCCCGTTTCAACTCCAAAGCATGATAAATTTCCGGAAGTTGCCCCTCAAATTGTACGTCTATAACAGCGCCAATGATCTGTTTAATTTTACCCGAAATAGGCATATATTAAAAATTTTTAAGGTATATGAAGTCAAATTTCGGGCAAAGGTAAGGTGATAGCTCATATCGTCCAATAAGAAAGGGGAGTATTTTATTTAAACCAGGAAAACCAGGCAGGTGCCTGGTTTAATTTCCTGAATTCGATCAGAGGTTAGAAAATAATCCTGGTTTGAGGCGATTAACGTAACATGCTCTGCCTTAACGGTTTTCCATAGTATTGGAGCTTCTCTAAGGGTTGGATTTTATATGGTTTCGGTTTTTAATAAGGTTTGGATGGTGAGGCTTCCATAGGTTTGCGATTGCTTTAACAAGACAAAGATGAAAAACTATGATGCCTTGTTAAAACTTTTTCGATTAAAGTATCGTTTGTTTCGATTTTCTCAACAATAACCCCGACGAAGTCATTCCGCTAATTTTATTGTTAACCCGGATTAATTTTAGAATTATCATTTTATTCTTTCCATCCCGAAATCATAATATTCCGAGAAATTTTAACTGAAATCATAACCGATTGTCTTCCCCTTATTCATGCGCCAAATTTAAATATATAAGCCTGTTTTTCCCCGAATGTGCGGAATCATACCGCTGTTGGCATCCCAACCCCAATGGATGGCTCAGCATAATAAAGAATCCGTTTTAATGCAAAAAAGTAACCAATCACTTCCAAAGAATAATCCCTTACCTTTAAGAATGCAAGCGTATTCTGCATTTTATCTTCATCTATAAAAAATAATTCTATGGAAGAAAAGCATAACGAACCAACTATTCTCAGACCGGGAGCCGGCAGAGTAATTGATGCCACTTTAGTAAGAATAGACGTTCCCGACTTCATCAATAAACTAAAACGGGAAACAGCCTGGGAGAAAAATGACCGGAATGCCATAACTGTATTCAAAACGGATGGGATGCGGATAGTTTTAATAGCGCTTCATAAAGATGCCGTAATCGAAAAACATCTGGCAAACGGAGTTATCAGCGTGCAGGTTTTGGAGGGTGAGATCATTTTTAAAACCGATCATGAATCCGTCACATTAGCCACCGGACAGATAGTAGCCTTGCACAAGGATAAATCGCACAGTGTAGAGGCAACAAAAGAGGCTGTCATTTTATTAACCTTAGCTATGGGGGCAAATACGGGTGTATAAAAAAACCACACATTACTGTGTGGTTAATTTCTTTTGGTCTTACTAAGGTTGATAAAATTTTTGAGGTCAGCCTTTTTCCAGGATATCGGATATTATCGGGTTTTTCGGGAACTGGATTGTTAAAGGATTCAGGTTTTCTATAGGAATTTTCGGTTTTCAGGAGATAGTGGGTGATTCGGTTTCCATGGATGTGTGATTGACAAGACAAAGATGGCAAACAACCGGTTCGTATTCAAGTTTATTCGGCAAAGGCTTGTTTTATTTCGATTTTCGACCCGATTTCTCCGATGAACCCTATCCGTTCAGAAGGAATCTGAAAACCAGCGCTGCCATTACCCCCCCCACAATGGGTCCTGCAATGGGTATCCACGCATACCCCCAGTCGCTGTCGCGCTTGTTTTTTATGGGCACAAGGGCATGCACGATACGGGGTCCAAGGTCTCGTGCAGGGTTAATGGCATATCCTGTAGGTCCACCGAGGCTTAAACCAATACCCAGCACTAGTAAAGCGATAGGAAGTGCATCCAGCGCCCCTAATTTCATATCTGGTTTAGATAGTAGCAGAGCGCCTATCACCAGTACAAACGTGCCCACTATTTCGGTAATCATATTATACAATGGATTACGAATGGCGGGAGCTGTACAAAATACCGCCAACTTGGCATCAGCATCCTGAGTTACATCGAAATGCTGCCGGTATGAAAGCCATACGATTACGGCTCCAAGCATAGCGCCTATCATCTGCGCCAGCACATAAGAAGGAACCAGCCCCCAGTCGAAACTGCCTTCCATGGCAAAACCGATACTAACTGCCGGATTTAAATGTCCGCCACTGGCAGCAGCCGTGGCATATACCCCAGTGAACACCGCAATAGCCCAGCCGAAAGTAATGGAAATCCACCCGCCATTCTTCCCCTTCGACTTTTCCAATAAGACGTTTGCAACTACGCCATCACCTAAAATAATGAGCAAAGCGGTTCCGGTAATTTCGGCCAAAAATGGAGACATATATAGCGAATTGAATTGGATAAATAAGATGGAAATATAAAAAAATAATATAATTATCCCCGGGACATCCCAAAGAAAATCTCAAAAATCATCTGTTTTTTGAAAAAACTTTTAGAAAAGCGTGCTCAAAAAAGAATAGGGCGGGCCGCTTATCTTCTTTTTCTCCTGATTGAAGATTTGTACTTTTCCCGGATTACTTCCTGTACGGGTACGTTTATTATTTTGCTCTCCAGCCACGAAATGATATCCAGATACATAAAAGAACGGCTCTCTACAGGATTATCTTTGTATTTCTCCAACTTACCCTTCAAACTCATGAAAGCTGATTTCACCTGTTGCATATCCGAATGAAACGATTTCCTGAGGAAACGGAATATCTCTTCTTCCACCACACTCAGATTCTGCATCTTAGCCATAAAGCGGTATACCGATTTTACCAGGTATTCCAACAGATCGTAGTTGCCCAGTTCGTAGTGCGCAATTAGATGAAGCAGTCGGGAATAGCACTGAAGATCGGTACGCAGATCCACCTTCCAGTTAATAATGCGGTTGAGAAACTCTATGGTTTTTTCATTATCCCCGCTGCCAAAATAAAGACAGGCAATTTTATAATAGAATACCAGCACGCGGTGGCGATCCATTTTCAGCCGGTATGATGCGATCCCTTCTTCTATCACCGGTATCAATTTCAAGCCGGCGGTAAAACTGCCTTCCATAAAATGCTTGTTGATCTTGGCTGTATAGAGATAAATAAAAGACTGCACCCTATTATTATCATTGCTGCCGGCATGCCTGGAATGAGAAAAATGTTCAAATTTCTCCAGCACTGTATTGAACTTTTCATAATTCTGCAACATAAAATGGGCATTCAGCAAGTTGTGCAGTCCCTTGATATACAGATGCGTATCAATTTTTTTCATCCGGGGATCCAGATCAAAGGCATCTACCCACTTCTGACAATAGCGGTAATACATTAACAGATCCTGTAAAATAAAACCATACCAGCAATAACTCTCGTAGAGATAATGCTTCTCATAGAATCCGGCGTTCAGGCCAACGGATTTGGGAAGATTGGATTCAAAAAATGCTTTTATCGCTATCCTTTCCTTATCATCGCGGGCATGCCCCATATTAATATACCAACTGTACAGTTGCAGGGTAAGATTGGATAGCTTGTTTACCATAAACAGCCGGCCGCCTATTTCCTCTACCTCCTTTGCTAAAATTTCTGCCCTGTTTTCTATACTCCGGGTAATATAAAGGGCCTCTATTTTCTTTTCAAAAATCAAAGCCTGCAAACAATAAGTAAGCTGGTGCTGTTCTCTGGCATATACTTTTACACGTTCTAATATTTTAAGGCTTTGCAGATAGAGTCCCTTATCATACAAAATCTGCGAATAATCCATCCATTCGTGCAGTTGCAACTGAATGTTGTTCTCATCTTTAAGAATACGGAGACTGGCCAGGATCTGCCGGTATAAATGAGCTTTAAGGTTGGAGAGCTGCTGCTTCCTGATATCTTTATTACGCTTCAGCAATACCTCTTCATCGTAATCTTCCAGCTTATCCAGTGCATCAAACAACTGAACGGTTTTTCGGTCGGCGCTCGTTGCATTCCGTTGGACAAAAAGCTTAAAATTGCGCTTTTCCGCCTTTTCAAGCGACTTTATTAACTGAAACAACTCGTCCGTAGTCCGTTTGGGCATCGTAGTTTGATTTCTTTAAAATCCTTACCTGAAAAAGGTTTGGTTAAAAAAGCGTAGCTTTACGGAGCGTAATATAACAGGGAATTTAATTTTATTGACTTCGCGTCAACCGCTACATTCGCAAGCTAATTACAAATATCCAACTTTTTTCTAAAAGATACTGAAAGCCAATACCTTTGAGATTGCTGAATCCGTCATTCTAAAGTACGTCTATGACTAAAAACAAGATATATATTTTTGATACCACACTTCGGGATGGAGAACAGGTTCCCGGATGCAAACTGAATGCATCGGAAAAGATTGAACTGGCGCTTGCACTGGAAAACCTGGGAGTGGATATTATTGAAGCAGGCTTCCCGATTTCGAGCCCTGGAGATTTTGAATCGGTGAGCATGATTTCGGAAGCCATCAAAAATGCAACGGTTTGCGGACTAACCCGCGCGGTTAAAAAGGACATTGAAGTTGCAGCAGCAGCCCTTAAAAAAGCTAAACGTCCGCGTATTCATACCGGAATAGGGGTTTCGGATCTCCATATAAAGACTAAATTCAATACCACAAGAGAAGATATTCTCGTACGGGCAGCCGAGGCTGTAAGATATGCACGAAAATTTGTGGACGATGTGGAATTTTACGGAGAAGATGCCGGACGGGCCGATCTTGATTTCCTGGCAAAAGTGGTAGAGTGCGTAATTGATGCTGGCGCCACGGTGGTAAATATACCGGATACTACCGGTTATTGCCTGCCACATCAATATGGAGAAAAGATTGCCTATCTGATCAACCATGTTCCAAATATTGATAAGGCTATCCTTTCCTGCCATTGTCATAACGACCTGGGTTTAGCTACCGCCAATTCCATAGCCGGCGTAATCAATGGTGCAAGACAGATTGAGTGCACCATTAACGGTTTAGGAGAGCGGGCGGGGAATACCTCCCTGGAAGAGGTGGCCATGATTATCAAGCAACACGATTCTCTGGGCTTGTATACGGATATAAAATCTGAATTGTTAAACCCCATCAGTCGTTTGGTGGCTGACACGATGAGAATGCCGGTACAACCCAATAAAGCAATCGTAGGGAGTAATGCTTTTGCACATTCTTCAGGTATTCACCAGGACGGTTTCCTGAAAAATGCCGAAAACTATGAGATTATCCGCCCGGAAGATGTAGGGGCAGACAGTTCAAAAATTGTTTTAACAGCCAGAAGTGGTCGTTCGGCTCTGGCGCATCGTTTTCAAAAGCTGGGATACAATTTCAACCGTGATGAAATTGATAATCTGTATCAGGCTTTTCTTAAAGTGGCGGATGTAAAAAAGGAAGTAGTGGATGAAGATCTGAAAGCATTGGCCAATAACAGCCATCCGGAAGTAGCCATTGCATGATAAGCAAGTGTTTTTTCATGTTGCGTTAAGCACTCTGATTGACGTGACGCCCCGGCGTCACGCTTCTTAAAAGGCGGATCGAAAAAAAGAAACAGACCGATATTAAAATGAGTAAGACTTTATTTGAAAAGATATGGGACAGACATGTCGTTAAAACCATAGAGGGCGGACCCTCCGTATTTTATATAGACCGTCATTTTATTCATGAAGTTACCAGCCCTCAGGCTTTTAAAGGACTTCAAAAAAGAGGACTTCAGGTCTTCCGACCTAAAAAGGTAGTTGCCACTGCAGACCATAATGTGCCTACCATAAATCAGGATTTGCCTATTAAAGAAGAGTTATCGCGCCGCCAGGTGGAACAGCTGAAAAAAAATTGTGCGGAATTTGGTATAGAGTTATACGGTCTTGGCCATCCTTATCAGGGCATCGTACATGTAATTGGGCCCGAACTGGGGATAACCCAACCGGGCATGACTATTGTTTGCGGAGACAGTCATACCTCCACGCATGGCGCCTTTGGGACTATTGGCTTCGGTATTGGCACCAGTGAAGTGGAAATGGTGCTGGCTACGCAATGCCTGATGCAATCCAAACCCAAACTCATGCGGATTAACGTTGACGGAGAACTTAACAAAGCGGTGGTTTCAAAAGATATTATTCTCCATATCATTTCCCTTATTTCTGCCAGCGGAGCCACTGGTTATGCAGTAGAATATGCCGGTTCCACTATTCGAAATTTGTCTATGGAAGCCCGGATGACCATTTGTAATATGAGCATTGAGATGGGAGCCCGATGCGGTATGATAGCTCCGGATGAAACGACATTTGATTATATCAAGGGTCGAAAGTTTGCTCCTCAGGGAGCCGATTGGGACAATGCCCTGAAGGATTGGAAAGCCCTGTACAGTGATGCTGATGCTGTTTTTGATAAGGAATTAAATATCCATGCTCAGGATATTGAACCGATGATCACTTATGGCACTAATCCGGGGATGGGAGTAGGAATTACCGGACATGTGCCAACCTTAAATGAAATAGAAGAAAAAGACCGTCCCTCTTTTGAAAAATCACTCCATTATATGGGCATTGCTCCGGGAGAAGTGATGAAAGGGAAAAAAGTGGACTATGTTTTCATTGGCAGTTGTACCAATAGCCGTATTGAAGACCTGAGAATGGTTGCTTCTTTTGTAAAAGGGAAAAAGAAGGCGGATGATGTAGAAGTGTGGGTAGTACCGGGGAGTACACAGGTAGAAAAACAGGCGATTCAGGAAGGAATTGATAAGGTGTTTGAAGAGGCAGGATTTATGTTGAGACAGTCGGGCTGTTCTGCCTGTCTCGGCATGAATGAGGATAAAATTCCGGCCGGGAAGTATTGCATCTCCACTTCAAACCGAAACTTTGAAGGCCGGCAGGGACCAGGCGCCAGAACTATGTTGGCCAGTCCTCTTACTGCAGCGGCTGCAGCAATTACCGGTAGGATTACTGATGTGAGGGAACTAATTTAATTTGAAATTAGATATTTGATATTCAATACAGGAACCAACCGGAATACGTAAAGCAATCATCAGACAATCTCAATCTCAAATTTAAAATCTCAAATAAAAACACATGGGCAAAGCGATCAATATCATAAAAAGCAGGGCGGTTCCAATACCCATTGAAAATATTGATACCGATCAAATTATTCCTGCACGTTTCCTGAAGGCTACCACTAGGGAAGGCTTTGGGAAGAACCTTTTCCGCGACTGGCGTTATGAAAATAATGACGAGCAAAAACCTAAACCCGACTTCCCATTAAATGATTCAAGATACAACGGACATATCCTGATAGCTGGAGAAAACTTTGGTTGCGGTTCCAGCAGAGAGCATGCAGCATGGGCTATTAAGGACTATGGTTTTGATGTGGTAGTGAGCAGTTTCTTTGCTGATATTTTTAAAAATAATGCATTAAATAATTTCCTTCTGCCGGTATTGGTATCAGATGGTTTCCTTCAAAGATTATTTAAAGCCATTGAAGAAAATCCCGAGGCCCTATTTGAAGTGAATCTGGAAAAACAATATATAAAAATTTTAGCCACCGGGGAGTTGGAGTCTTTCGAAATAAACCACTATAAGAAAACCTGTTTGCTGAACGGCTATGACGATATTGACTATTTATTGAACATGAAGGATGAAATTGAGGAATATGAAACCAACCATGTACTTGGTTACCGATCTTAAAACTTCTTCGTTGTCCTTCAATGGATTTATGGAAGCCTTTCAGGATCAAGCTACCGTATAATGGTAATTTATGATGATTCAGAGAATATAAAATAAACGGATGAAAAAACAGATAGTAGTTATTCCCGGCGATGGCATCGGAACTGAAATAACACAGCAATCCGTTCGTATTCTCCATGCTATTGCTGACGTATGGATGCATGAATTTGAATTTACCTATCGCCTCATGGGTGCGGATGCCAAGGAAAAATCCGGCAGCTATCTACCGGAAGAAACCATTGCATCCTGCAAAAACAGCGATGCCATATTGATGGGCGCAGTATGGCAAAACGAGCTGGACAACACTGCAGCCGGGAGAGAAGAAACCGACCGGGGATTATCCGAATTAAAAAAAGAACTGGAGGTGATTGCAGAGATTTGGCCCGTTAGCACTTTTTTGTCTTTGTATCATTTGTCGCCTCTGAAAGCAAAGCATATACAGGGATTGGACCTGGTGATTATCAGTGCAGCTCATGAATCCGGGTACAGGGAAATCAAAGGAAACCCAACAGAGCCAAACCACGAACCGGACGAAATAACAAACACAAAGAAAAGAATTGAACAGGTGGTCCAACTCGGTTTTCAATATGCGCAACGGCATAATAAAAAACTAACGCTGATCAGACAGGCTAATCCTGTGGCGGGTTCCGGACTCTGGCAACAGATGGTTGTGGAAATCGCTGAGCAATACCCGGGCATAGTGGTATCAGATATGCTGATTAATAAGGCGATAACAGAGGTCATCCTCAATCCGCAACAGTTTGATGTGATTTTAACGGATAATCACCTGTTCGGAAATATGCTGAGTGAAGAAGCAGGTACGCTTACCGGAGCAACAGGCTTATTACCGTGGGGTTCAGTGGGAAACAATACGGCTGTGTTTGGAGCCACACAGAAAGATTATCTGCAGGGACCTGGCAAAGATATTGCCAATCCAATTGGTTCGGTATTATCGGCTGCAATGCTTTTGGATTATCTGGGAATGGAGAAAGAAGCGGCGATGGTTAGGGAGGCTGTTAGCTGGATCCTAAAAAACAATTTTGTGACCAGAGACATTGACCCGGTAAATTTTTATCTGACTTCCACAATAGGCGATCTGATTGTTGAATACATCAGCAATAAAGTACCGGAAGAACCTCCTCAAAATGATAACGACCTTAGAAAATCAACCATCATATAACGGAAAAACAAAAATTTAAAATTAACTAACAGATACTAACATGGAATTGAACAGATATTCAAAAACAATTACACAAGACCCTACCCAACCTGCGGCGCAGGCGATGCTTCATGGCATCGGACTTAGTGATGATGACCTTAAGAAAGCTCAGGTTGGGATTGTAAGTATGGGCTGGGAAGGCAATACCTGTAATATGCACCTGAATGATTTGGCAAAATTGGTGAAAAAAGGAGTCTGGGACACTGATCTGGTAGGGCTCATCTTCCATACCATTGGCGTGAGTGACGGCATCAGTAATGGTACCGATGGCATGCGTTATTCCTTGGTGAGCCGGGATGTAATTGCAGACAGTATAGAAACCGTATGTGGCGCGCAATATTATGACGGGCTCATTGCCCTGCCAGGCTGCGATAAAAACATGCCTGGAAGTATCATGGCAATGGGGCGGTTAAACCGGCCGTCTCTGATGGTATATGGCGGAACCATTGCTCCGGGACATTATAAAGGTCAGGATCTGAATATCATCTCTTCGTTTGAGGCCCTGGGGCATAAAATTGCCGGCGATATAAACGAAGAAGACTTTCACCAGATCGTTTGCCACAGCTGTCCGGGGCCCGGCGCCTGCGGTGGAATGTATACAGCAAACACGATGGCTTCGGCAATAGAAGCTATGGGCATGAGCCTCCCCTTTTCATCTTCAAATCCGGCTATAAGTGCCGAAAAAAAAGCCGAATGTCTTGCTGCCGGGAAAGCGATGCGCAATCTGCTTGAAAAAAATATTGTTCCTACCGATATTATTACACGCAAGTCCATTGAAAATGCATTAAGGATAATCATCGTCACCGGTGGTAGCACCAACGCTGTACTACACATGATTGCTATTGCAAAAAGTGTAGGTATTGAAATCACGCCCGATGATTTCCAACGGATGAGCGATAAAACGCCCGTTTTAGGAGATTTTAAACCTTCCGGAAAATACCTGATGCAGGATCTTCATGAACATGGCGGCATTCCGGCAGTGATGAAATACCTCCTTGAAAGAGACCTTCTGCATGGAGATTGTCTTACCGTTACCGGCAAAACCATTGCAGAGAATCTCTCTGATATAGAAAACCTGGATTTTAAAAAACAAGATGTTATCTACCCACTGGAGAATCCCGTTAAAAAAACCGGCCATCTGCAGATATTATACGGCAACCTTGCTGAAAAAGGAAGTGTGGCTAAAATCAGCGGAAAGGAAGGCGTTCGGTTTGAAGGCCCGGCCAGGGTATTTGATGGTGAAAAACACCTGATTGAAGGTTTATCATCAGGAAGGGTGAAACATGGCGATGTGGTGGTAATTAAGAATGAAGGTCCAAAAGGAGCGCCCGGCATGCCTGAAATGCTAAAGCCCACCGGCGCCATCATTGGCGCTGGGTTAGGAAAATCAGTAGCCTTAATTACTGATGGCAGATTTAGCGGTGGAACACATGGATTTGTGGTTGGACACATCACTCCCGAAGCCTATGAGGGTGGACTGATCGGTTTGGTGCAGGACAATGATATTATTGAAATAGATGCCACTAAAAATCTGATTAACTTAAAAGTGAGTGAAGAGGAGATTGCCAAGCGAAGAGCAGCCTGGAAGAAACCATCCCTAAAAGTTACCCGTGGAGTATTGTATAAGTATGCTAATTGCGTGAAGGATGCAAGTGAAGGATGTGTTACTGATGAATAATAAGATGCAGATAGCAAAATCTAATGGCTCTCACAAATTAAATAACCTCAAAAACGTATAGAAATGAGCAATACATTATTAACTGAAAAAGAAAAGAAAATAACCCCGGACAAAAAGTCTGCACAAAAAAAAGGGCTTTATGAAGTAGGAACGGAAATTACGGGCGCTCAGGCAGTAACAGAAGCATTAGTTGCTGAAAACGTAACCGACTTCTTCGGCTATCCGGGTGGCGCTATTATGCCTATTTACGATGCTCTTTATGATTATAGCAATATTTTAAACCATATTCTGGTTCGCCACGAACAAGGTTCCATACATGCAGCGCAAGGATATGCACGCACCTCCGGCAATGTAGGGGTGGTGTTTGCCACCAGCGGACCAGGCGCTACCAACCTGGTGACAGGAATTGCCGATGCACAGATAGATAGTACACCGATTGTTTGTATTACCGGGCAGGTATTTGCCAGCCTGCTGGGCACAGATGCTTTCCAGGAAACAGATGTGATTAATATTACTGCTCCAATCACCAAATGGAATTATCAGATTACAGATGCTAATGAAATTCCCGGCGTACTGGCAAAAGCATTTTATATTGCCCGGTCAGGCAGACCCGGCCCGGTACTGATTGATATTACAAAAAATGCACAGACGCAAAAATTTAATTACCCTGGCTATAAACCCTGTACACATATCAGAAGCTACCGCCCCAAGCCCAATATCCGTAAGGAATATATTTCTGAAGCCGCTGCTTTAATTAATGCTGCGGAACGTCCTTTTGTCCTTTTCGGGCAGGGTGTTATTTTGGGCAATGCAGAAAAGGAGTTTAAGGCTTTTATTGAAAAGGGTGGGATTCCATCCGCATGGACCGTGTTAGGCTTAAGCGCCCTGCCAACCAGCCATCCGCTTAACGTGGGTATGTTGGGTATGCACGGCAATTATGGGCCTAATGTATTGACCAATGAATGTGATGTTTTGATTGCTGTGGGAATGCGTTTTGATGACCGGGTTACAGGCAGATTAGATAAATATGCCAAACAGGCAAAAGTCATTCATCTGGATATTGATCCGGCTGAAATTGACAAAAATATAATAGCCACCGTGCCGGTTTGGGGTGACTGTAAGGAAACCCTTCCTCTGCTAACGGCTCAAATCAATAAAAAATCACACCCCGACTGGCTTCGGAAGTTCGCAGAACTGAGAAAACAGGAGGAAAAAATTGTAATTAATCCTGAGATGAATCCCGTCACCGAAGTGATGTCTATGGGGGAGGTGATTAAAGTTATAAATGAAGTTACAGATGGTAACAGCATTATAGTAACGGATGTCGGACAACATCAGATGGTAGCCTGCCGGTATACCAACTTTAACCTGAGCAGAAGCAATGTTACTTCAGGGGGACTGGGTACCATGGGTTTTGGACTGCCATCCGCTATTGGCGCTAAAGTGGGCGACCCAAAAAGAAATGTAATTGCCATTTTGGGCGATGGGGGTATCCAGATGACCATTCAGGAACTGGGTACCATCATGCAATCTGACATTAATATAAAGATCATCATTTTGAATAATAATTTTCTGGGGATGGTACGTCAGTGGCAACAACTTTTTAACGATAGAAGATATTCCTTCGTTAATATTTCCAGTCCCGATTTTATAATGGTAGCAAAAGGATATGGCATCAAAGGAAAAAGTATTGCAAAGAGAGAACTATTGAAAGACGGCGTTAAGGAAATGATGGAGCACAATGGCGCTTATCTTTTGGAAATCATTGTAGGTAAGGAAAACAATGTATTCCCGATGGTACCTCAGGGCTGCGGAGTGGCTGAAATCAGATTACAATAGCAGAGCGCAAAAGGAGTGGTGAATCAAAAGTCAACGATAGAAGAAATTAAATTACGTTTCGACAACGACGTAGAGCGGTTCGCCAATATAGAAACAGGGCAGGTGTCTGTCATTGATGCCACCGTTTCTCTTGAACTGATAACAGAAGTTGCTAAAAGACTGGTTCCCCGTGCAACCCAACTGCTGGATATCGGTTGTGGGGCAGGGAATTACACGCTGATGATGTTAAGAAAAATACCAGGGTTAAACTGCACGCTGACAGATCTGAGCAGGCATATGTTAGACAAAGCTGTTGAAAGAGTAAGCCGGCAGACAGATGGAGAGGTTAAAGTTGTACAGGGTGACATAAGAGAAGTTGACCTCCCTGAACAGCATTTCGATATCATCCTTGCCGGTGCAGTATTGCATCATTTACGTGATGATCAGGACTGGGAAAATATGTTTACTAAATTATATCATCTGCTAAAACCCAACGGCTGTTTGATGATATCAGATTTGGTGACTCAGGAAATGAAAACCATCAGTGATTACACCTGGGAGCGTTATGGCAATTATCTGGAGGGCATAGGCGGGGAGGCCTACCGCAAGAAGGTAATGGACTATATTGAAAAAGAAGATTCACCCCGTTCTGTAACCTATCAGTTGGAATTAATGAAAAAAACAGGATTTCGCTCAACAGAAATATTGCATAAAAACATGTGCTTTGCTGCCTTTGGCGGATTAAAATAAAACGGTCATAAATAATAGAAAATTAAATGATATAGATATGAAACAGGAATATACCATCACGGTTTATACCGAAAATCACATTGGCTTGCTGAACCGTATTGCCATTATGTTTTCGAGAAGAAAAATCAATATTGAAAGCCTGAATACATCCCCTTCGGAAGTGGAAGGAATTCATCGTTTTACCGTTGTAATCAACGAATCGGAAGACGTGGTAAAGAAACTGGTACGGCAGATCGAAAAGCAAATCGACGTTCTGAAAGCCTACTATAATAGTAATGATGAGATTGTTTGGCAGGAGCTGGCTCTTTACAAAGTAGCTACAGACAAAGTAATTGAAGATGTGAAGGTGGAACGACTGCTGCGTAAATATGGAGCAAGAGCAGTGGTAATCCGAAAAGATTATACGGTTTTTGAAACTTCGGGACACCGCGAAGAGATTGATAACCTCACCGCCGTATTAAGTCCTCTTGGTTTAATAGAATTTGTGCGCAGCGCCAGAGTGGCAATAATCAATGCCAGCAAAGGGTTTCATGAAAAGCTTCGTGAATTTGAAGAGGAAAAACCGGGAGAAGAGATTGTGGAGAATGAATTTTTAGGGAAACAAGACGAAGTTTTTAGCCTATAATTCAAATACTTTTGCAAAAAACATGATCATTCAAACAAAATTTTCAAATTTTCAAATTTAACAGATGGCAAAACTTAATTTCGGCGGTGTGGAAGAAAATGTAGTTACTCGGGAAGAGTTTCCACTCAGCAAGGCACAGGAAGTATTAAAGAACGAAACAATCGCTGTTATTGGCTATGGCGTTCAGGGACCCGGTCAGGCATTAAACCAGCGGGACAATGGGATCAATGTAATAGTAGGACAGCGCAAGAACTCAAAAACCTGGGATAAGGCTATAAAAGATGGCTTCGTACCAGGAGAAACTCTTTTTGAAATTGAAGAGGCTTTGAAACGTGGAACCATCATTTGTTATCTGCTCAGCGATGCCGCACAGATAGAACTCTGGCCTACGGTTAAGAAATATCTGACACCAGGGAAGGCTTTGTATTTCTCACATGGCTTTGGAATTACATTTAATGAACAAACCGGTATTATTCCTCCAAAAGATGTAGATGTATTCCTGGTAGCTCCAAAAGGTTCGGGCACTTCCCTGAGAAGAATGTTTTTGCAGGGTCGCGGATTAAACAGCAGCTATGCCATCTTCCAGGATGCTACCGGAAAAGCAAAAGACCGCGTAATCGCACTCGGGATAGCCGTGGGCAGCGGTTACCTCTTTGAAACCAACTTTAAGAAAGAAGTGTATAGCGATCTTACCGGAGAACGTGGCACCCTGATGGGCGCTATCCAGGGCATCTTTGCGGCCCAATACCAGGTATTGCGTGATAAGGGACACAGCCCTTCCGAAGCATTTAATGAAACCGTGGAAGAACTAACACAATCCCTGATGCCGCTGGTGGCTGAAAACGGTATGGACTGGATGTATGCCAACTGCTCCACTACAGCACAGCGCGGGGCTTTAGACTGGTGGAAGAAATTCCGTGATGCAACTGCACCTGTTTTTAAAGAACTCTACGAAAGTGTAGCTGCCGGAAAAGAATCCCAGCGTTCTATTGATAGCAACAGCCAGCCTGACTACAGAGAGAAGTTAGAAGCCGAATTAAAAGAGCTCAGGGATAGCGAAATGTGGCAGGCTGGAAAAACAGTGAGAAGCCTGAGACCGGAAAATCAAAAATAAACTTAAAAAAATATTAAAGATGAGTATAGAGGATAAGACTCCGGTGGTGCAAAAAGATACTCAAAAGACAAAAAGCCTTCCTGATTGGTCAGGAAGGCTTTTTTTTAAAGAGGCCGCAGAAAGGCTGAAAAACACAGTCCTCCGCACCCCCTTGATGCTGAACCGTAACCTGAGTGAAAAGTATAACAGTGAGGTATACCTGAAAAGAGAAGACCTCCAGATGGTACGTTCCTACAAACTTAGAGGAGCTTATAATATGATGTGCACACTCAGTAAACAACAACAGGAACGCGGTGTGGTATGTGCCAGTGCAGGCAACCACGCCCAGGGCTTTGCCTACAGTTGTAAAAAACTGGGTATCCGGGGAATAGTGTTCATGCCGGTAATTACACCACGGCAAAAAATAACCCAAACCAAAATGTTTGGCGGAGATTATATTGATATCAAACTTATCGGAGACACTTTTGACGATTGTGCTGCTGCGGCAAAATCATACACCTTTGACCACAATATGGTTTTTATTCCTCCCTTTGACGATTACAGTATCATTGAAGGACAGGGAACCGTAGCAGTGGAGATTCTGGAAGATCAAGACGACATTGATTATATTTTCATTCCAATAGGTGGTGGCGGATTAGCAGCCGGAATAGGCGCTTATTTTAAAATGGTAAGCCCTTCTACCAAAATTATAGGAGTGGAACCTGAAGGAGCGGCTTCCATGAAAGCGGCTATAGAAGCCGGTCAACCGGTAACCCTGGAGAAAATTGATAATTTTGTAGACGGAGCGGCAGTAAAACGGGTTGGTGATATCAGCTATGAGATTTGCAATGATGTGCTGGATGACATCGTAACCGTACCGGAAGGGAAGGTATGCACCACCATCCTGGACCTCTATAATAAGGACGCGATTGTGGTTGAACCGGCAGGCGCATTGTCCATTGCAGCGCTGAACAGCTATCGGGGTAAAATAAAAAAGAAGAAAGTGGTTTGTATCATAAGCGGTAGTAACAATGATATTGACCGCATGCCGGAGATTAAAGAAAGATCTCTCCAGTATGAAGGACTGAAACATTATTTCCTGATCAATTTTGCCCAGCGCCCCGGAGCATTAAAGGAATTTGTTAACCATGTACTGGGGGCAACGGACGACATTACCCGTTTTGAATATATGCAAAAAACCAATAAGGAATCCGGCCCGGCCCTTGTAGGTATAGAATTAGAGGACAAAAACGATTACCAACGTTTGATACAAAATATGAAAACCCATCAGATTGATTATTTTGAAATCAATAAAAATGATAAGATTTTTGGGTATTTGCTGTAGCGGGAGTTGGTGATCAGTGCCGAGGCACAGTCTTTCAGTAGTAAACGCCTGGGTCAATCTTACCTATCTTGATTTCTCTGACGAAAATCTTTGGAGAATTGAAGTAAACTGCCTCTCCAATATAAAACTTATGAAATTCAGAGCTAACTCAGCCATAACCCCCATCACCTCATTCAGTTCCCCATGAATGATTAATTAGAAGGTGCTGAATAACCGGGGCACCTCATGGATG
>CAZFGP010000090.1:0-18162 GCA_964518685.1 uncultured Terrimonas sp. | reverse complement strand
TTTTTATTTTTCAATACAACAGTTGCACAGGACAAGAAAGCGCCCGCAAGTCCGCCCGCCTCTGCAAAAGCTACCCTTGCAAGCGGCGCTACCATCATTATTAATTATAGCCGGCCCTCTGTTAAGGGCAGAACGATTGGTAAAGACCTGGAGCCGATGGCGGGAAAAGTATGGCGCACCGGCGCTAATCAGGCTACTACTTTTGAAACGGATAAAAATATTGCCGTGGAAGGGAAAAGCCTGCCGGCAGGAAAATACGGCTTATTTACCATTGCCGGTGATAAAGAGTGGACCATCATCTTTAATAAAACCTGGGATCAGTGGGGCGCCTTCAATTACGATCAGACAAAAGATGCTTTGCGTGTAAATGTGAAAACCGGCAAAGCGCCTTCTTTCACTGAAACCTTCACTATCAACGCCAACAAAAATGGAAAAATAAGTCTGTTGTGGGGTAATATACAGACAGATTTCAATGTAAAATAAATCTTCTCAGCAGCAGAAAGAAGGACAGTACAAAAAAGCACCTGCCTTCTTTTCTGCCCTTTTCCGTTATTTTGAATGTCGCTTCTGCAATACTTTAGTCACATCTTTCAATTGGTATCCTTTGGCTTGCAGAAGAATCAGGTAATGAAACAACAGGTCTGCTGCTTCATTCAAAAACAAGGTTTCATTATCATCCTTCGACTCAATAACTACCTCCACAGCCTCTTCTCCTACTTTTTGTGCAATTTTATTGATGCCTTTTGCAAACAACGATGCTACATAAGAACCTTCAGGTGCAGCTCTCCGGCGCGAGGCAATGATCTCCTCAAGGCACAGCAAAAAATTATCATTGTGATTCTCTTCCGACCAGCAGGTATCCGCTCCAGTATGACATACAGGACCCAATGGATGCGCCTTGATCAGCAAAGTATCGTGATCGCAATCTATTGCTACTGACTTCAACTCCAAAAAATTTCCACTCTCCTCTCCTTTCGTCCATAAACGTTTTTTGCTCCTGCTGAAAAAAGTGACTCTTCCTCCTGATAGGGTCTTCTCCAAAGCCTCTTCATTCATAAAACCCATCATTAATACTTTTTGCGTATCATGATCCTGAATAATGGCAGGCACCAAACCATCCTCATATTTTTTAAAATCAATTTCCATATTCCCTTTTAGTGAGCAAAGATAAAGAATATGAAACAGGCGGGAGTTAGAGTTATTATGTAGCCAGCCAAAATTTTACTATTCCACTTCGTTGCGTCGCACCCTTCAGGGTTCAATTCATTACCGGGCTGTTAAGGGATAAATGCACACAGGTCAAAAATGAAGAATGCACTTCCGGGCTTCGAAAATACAAGCTTATTTATCTTCATTTATCATCCGTACGGGAATTTGATGATCTGCCAGAAAATGCTTCAATTCGGGGATGGTAATTTCCTTGAAGTGGAATATACTGGCAGCCAGCGCAGCATCTGCATGCGCCTCATTAAATACTTCCAGAAAATGCTCCATCGTACCTCCGCCGCCACTTGCAATAACGGGAACGGATAACTGTGTTGACAGGGTGCGGGTAATATCCAGGGCAAAACCTTTTTTTGTTCCATCATGATCCATAGACGTCAACAGAATTTCTCCGGCACCGAGATCTACCCCCTGTTTGGCCCAGTCCAAACAACGTACTCCGGTTGCCGTTCTTCCTCCTTTAAGATAAACATACCATTCGTCATCTTCTTCTTTACGTACATCAATAGCCAGCACAACACACTGACTACCAAATTCTTTTGCCAGTTCGCTAATCAATTGGGGCCTTTTAAAGGCAGCCGTATTCACTGAAATCTTATCTGCTCCGTTCTTAAGCAGTACATTCACATCTTCCACACTACCTATACCTCCTCCCACCGTAAAAGGAATATTGATCTGATGCGCTACCCGGTTGACGAGTTCACTTAAAGTTTTTCTCTTTTCCACTGTTGCGGTAATATCGAGGAACACCAGTTCATCCGCACCTTCCTTTGCATACAAGGCTGCCAGTTCCACCGGGTCGCCTGCATCCCGAAGATTAACAAAATTGGTTCCTTTAACCGTACGTCCGTCTTTTATATCAAGACAGGGAATGATGCGTTTGGAAAGCATAAGAAGATTTAAAATTTGAAATTTTAGATTTGAGATTATTCGATTTTTCGCCGATTTTTAAATTTTTCTCCTTTTATCGTTGTCTGATTAAGATATGCCATAAATCCGGCAATTTCTCTTGACAGTTTTTCATAAGCCTCAATAAGCGGAATAACTTCAGACTTATCCAGATAATGATTATCCAATGCACGATACAACTGTGACCTTATTTCTCCCGTTGATCCTTTAGCCATACCCAGGAAATTCACAAATTCCAATCTGGAAGATCGCTCAAAACCTTCCGCAATATTATCCATCACTGAACCGGCAGATGCTTTCACCTGATCTCTAAAACGAAAATCAGCCTTAAACAAAACGCTTTTTTTCACCAAATTGAAAACAATATTACACAAACCTCTCGCTCCTTGCCAGAGTGGCATATCTTCAAAACGGTATATGGTGCCCATAGGTTTACTTTGAATTGAAAAGTAAGATTTAAATAAGATTTTTCAAAAAATCATATTATGTATCCTCTTCCAAAATTTGAAATCCTAAATTTCGAATCTTAAATCCCTCAACCTTACCCTTCCCTCATATATCGCCTTACCCACAATAGCGCCCTTGCAACCGATATCGCGAAGGACGTGCAGGTCATCTATGGAACTTACCCCGCCGCTGGCTATAAAATGCAGATCGGGAAATTTCTCAATAATCCGCCGGTAGAGTTCTGTTGCCGGCCCCTCTAACTTTCCATCCTTGCTTACATCCGTACAGAACAATTGCTTCACGCCATTTGACGTATATTTTTCAATGAAATCATATACCCATATATCCGTTGTTTCCAGCCAGCCGCCGATGGCAATCTTTTCATTTTTAACATCGGCGCCGAGCAAAAATTTTTCGGCTCCAAAAACAGTAAACCATCGCAGCAATTCCTCTTCCTGCTTTACAGCTATGCTGCCTATGGTTGCCAGCATTGCACCGGAATCAAATGCAATACGAACATCCTCTTCCGTTTTGATCCCTCCTCCAAAATCAACGATCAGAGAGGTTTTACCCGCAATTCTTTCCAGCACTTTCCAGTTTTTTACCTTTCCGGCTTTTGCCCCGTCAAGATCAACCAAATGCAGCCGTTTCAAACCTGCATCTTCAAATTCCAAAGCTACTTCCAGAGGCTGTTCGTTATACACTTTCTTATGCGCATAATCGCCCTGCGTAAGGCGTACACATTTTCCGTCAATGATATCAATAGCAGGTATAATTTCCATAATCTTAAAAAAGAAAAAATTAAATCCGTGAAATTTTAATTACAATATTCAAGAAAATTTTTCAGGATCCGGTCTCCCGTTTCTGCACTTTTTTCCGGATGAAATTGCACTCCGTAAAAGTTGTCTTTTTGCAAAGCAGAACTGTAAGGATGAATATACCGGGTAGTTGCAATGGTATGCTCACCTAAAGCGGCATAATACCCATGCACAAAATATACATAACTGTGCTGTGAAATATTCCTGAATAGCGGCGATTGCAAATCATAAATCGTATTCCATCCGATCTGAGGAATTTTCATCCGGTGATCTGATACCATAGTATTATCGAAAAATTTAACTTCTTCATCAAAAACATTCAGGCAGTCCACCTGATTCTCTTCTGAATGTCTGCACAACAATTGCATCCCCAGGCAAATGCCCAATACCGGCTGCTTTAGTCCCTTAATCAATGTATCAAGATTCCGTTCCTTCAAGTAGCGCATTGCACTGCTGGCCTCTCCCACTCCGGGGAATATTACTTTATCCGCCTTCCTTATCCGCTCCATGTCGTCGGTTACTTCAGCCTCCACGCCAATCCGCTCCAGGGCATATAATACGGATTGAATATTGCCCGCATTATATTTTATAATTTCCAGATTCATTGTATTTTTACATTTTATGCGGAAATAGCTCAGTTGGCAGAGCATCAGTTTCCCAAACTGAAGGCCGCGGGTTCGAATCCCGTTTTCCGCTCTACCTTAATACTATTTCCATAAACGCCTTTGTTGCATTTTCTATCTCCGGATTACTTTGCAATGCTCTGATATAAGCGCTGCCAATGATAGCACCATTGGCAAATTTACAGGCCGATTGAAAAGTAACCTTATCTTTTATACCAAAACCAACCATCACAGGATTATTCAGTCGCAATTGCTGCAGTCTCTGAAGGTAAGACTCCACTGCTGAAAAATCTTTCTCTTTGCCGGTAGTAGAAGAGGAAGACACCGCATAAATAAATCCGGTGCTTAAGGCATCAATCCTCCGGATCCGTTCCTCCGATGTTTCGGGCGTTACCAGGAAAATAAAATCCAGTCCATATCTTTTAACAATCTGCGCATACTCTGTTTCAAATTCACGCATAGGCAAATCGGGCAGAATCAACCCATCCACGCCCCGCGCTGAAGCATCGGCGCAGAAACGCTCAAACCCATATTGCAAAACCGGGTTTAAATAACCCATAAGAATCACCGGAACGGTTATTCCAGATTCATTTCGCATAGTCTTCAGCTGATTGAACAACACGCTGATGGTCATTCCGTTTCTCAATGCCTGCATTCCACTGTCCTGAATTACGGGTCCATCGGCTAATGGATCACTGTAAGGTATACCCAACTCTATAATATCTGCTCCATTTTGCTGCAAGGCTTTCATGATCTCCAATGTACTGTTCAATTGAGGAAACCCCGCAGTACAATAAATATTCAATACCTTATTTTGCTTTCTTTTAAATAATTCCTGAATTCGGGTCACGATTTAAGATTTAAGATTTGAAACGGCGTCCTTTAAAGCATCAACAAGGTTCATTTCCTTCTTCCATCACTTTCATATAAGTGGCCATGTCCTTATCGCCTCTCCCACTCAGGCAAACCACCACAGTATGATTCCTGGTAAGGTTTAATTGCTTAAGTCCGGCTATAGCGTGGGCACTTTCCAGTGCGGGTATGATTCCTTCCAAACGGGTTAATTCAAAGGCGGCATCCAAAGCTTCCTTATCTGTAGCGCTCAGGAACAAGGCTCGTCCGGATTCATATAAATGTGCGTGCAAAGGCCCGATCCCCGGATAATCCAATCCTGCTGAAATACTATGCGGCTCCACCACCTGTCCGTCTTCTGTTTGCATCACCAAACTTTTACTGCCATGCAAAATACCTGGTCTGCCTAATTTAGTAGTTGCTGCACTCAATCCACTTTTCAGTCCGCACCCTGCGGCTTCCACTGCCACCAGTTGTACGGCAAAATCTTCGAGATAATGATAAAAGGTACCTGCCGCATTACTGCCTCCGCCAACACAAGCTACTATATGGGTTGGTAATTCGCTTCCCGTATGTTCTTTCAACTGCCAGCGTATCTCCTCGCTGATGATACTTTGAAACCGGGCAACCATATCGGGATAAGGGTGTGGGCCTACCACACTGCCGATAATATAATGCGTATCCACCGGATTGTTAATCCAGTCGCGAATCGCCTCATTAGTGGCGTCTTTCAACGTTTTGCTGCCACTGGTTGCAGGCACTACGGTGGCGCCCAGCATTTTCATACGGGCTACATTAGGGGCCTGGCGCTCAATATCTTTTTCTCCCATATACACCACACATTGCATATCCATCAGCGCACATACCGTAGCCGTTGCCACTCCATGCTGACCGGCCCCGGTTTCGGCAATAATCCGGTGCTTGCCCAGTCGTTTGGCAAGCAATAACTGACCGATAGTATTATTGATCTTATGCGCTCCGGTATGATTCAGGTCTTCCCTTTTCAGGAAAATATGGGTGCCGTATTTTTCGCTCAATCTGGACGCAAAATATAAAGGCGATGGTCGTCCCACATAGTCTTTTAATAAAGCCCTGTATTCCTGTTGAAAATCATCCTGATAGATCGTTTGAAGATATTTGTTTTTCAACTCCTCCACATTGGGATACAACATCTCGGGAATATATGCCCCACCGAACCCGCCATAGTAGCCGAAGATATCCGGCTGTTGAAAAGTGCCCTTATATTTTGCAAGGGCTATTATTCTGTTGATCATTGTACATTAATTAAAATATAGACGCATTTCAAATTTTCAAAGACGGTGCGAAAATCTTGAATACCTTCTTAAACCGTTTTTTATTTATCAAAATTTATACTGTTTAAGCTGTCCGGAGTCTCTGACTCCGGACGATCCATGTTCTTCATTATCTCCGGCAATTAATCCATATTTCACCCCTTCCTCCATACCTCAACAAATTGTTTCACCTTCTCCATATCTTTTATGCCGGGACTGATTTCCACCTTACTATTTATATCAACCGCAAAAAAATTTTGTCCCGGTATCGCAATCTTGTTCTTTAAATCCTCAACTTCTTCCACGCCTATTCCTCCACTAATGAAAAAGTGTTTTTCAATCATTTCTGTATCCAACACTTTCCAATCAAATTTTCTGCCGCTCCCGCCAAAACCTGCGGTATCGGTATCGAATAAATAATAGGTACAGACATTTTCGTATTCCCTGGTCAAGCCGGAAAGCGCCGTATCTTTTTTCATCCGAAATACCTTAATTACCGGCGCCTGCCGATTGATCCGTTCACAAAGCAGGGGCGATTCATCTCCATGCAGTTGCACCATTTGCAATCCATAATCCTCCACTTCCTTCATGATCTCTTCGTATCCTGCATTCACAAAAACGCCAATTTTTTTCACGCTTAATCCCGCAGTCTTTAGCGCCTGTTTATTGATCCTGCCCGCCACATAACGGGGAGAAGGCGGATAGAAAATGAATCCCGCAAAATCCACCCCCATCGTATCTAATTCATACACCTGATCTAATAGCGTATTTCCACAGACTTTTATACACATAGCGATTATCCTTTTAACGCTTTTACAAAAGCGGCAAAAGCCTTTCCCGGGTCTGGCGACTTCATGAAATTTTCCCCGATCAGAAAGCCTTTAAAATCATGCGCCCTCAATTCCTTAATGGTCGCAACATCGCTGATCCCGCTTTCAGAAATCTTTATTTTATCGGCAGGTATCATTCCGCTCAATCCGACAGACGTTTTAATGTCCACTTCAAAACTCTTCAGATTCCGGTTGTTCACGCCTACAATATCCACTTCATCACAAATATGATCCAATTCCTGCTCATTGTGAATCTCCAGCAACACCTCCAACCCTAAAAGACGGGCTGCAGAAGCTAATTCTTTAACCCGCTTTGGTGAGAGATTAGCAGCAATCAGCAATATTACATCAGCGCCTATAGATTTCGCTTCTATTATCTGATATTCATCAATAATAAAATCCTTTCGCAGAACAGGTATGGCATTCATTCTTGCTTTCAGAAGATCATTATTATGTCCGCCGAAGAATTTCTCATCTGTCAGTACCGATAATCCGGAAGCGCCATATTGGGTATATGCTGATGTGATTACCAAAGGGTCTGCATCTTCTTTAATCCATCCTTTGGAGGGAGAGCGCCGTTTAAACTCGGCAATTATTCCGGTTTTATTTTCATCCAACAGAAATTGTTTCAAAGAAAGCGGCTGCCGGGAAAAATATTCCGACTGTTCCAGTTCAGCAACCGGACTTTGGTGTTTCCGTGTTGCCACTTCCATTCTCTTTTGTTCAATAATCGTATCTAAAATATTCATCTGGTTCTATCCCTATTTTTATCTTAACAAACCGGCCGGGTATTAATTAACCCGGTATTAGCGCCCCGGTTTGTTTAAAAACATTTAAAACTGCGGTCTGACCTTCGGTGCCGACCGCGTACATGATCAAACTTTTAAATTACCTATTGCATTGCCATCAGCTTATCAACCACTGCCAGTGCTTTTCCACTTTCAAGGCTCTCTACGGCAGCGATGTAGGCCGCTTCATAATCAGTGTAGCTTCCTGTACAATGTAAAGCCATTGCTGCGTTAGCCAATACCACCGCGTTTTGGGACCAACTACCTTCGCCTTTGAGGATGGTCATAAACAATTTTGCGGCTTCTTCTTTAGTGGTTCCTCCATAAATATCCGAGGCGGTTACACAGCGTTTTCCTAATTGCTGCGGCGTCAATATTTGTTCCCCATCTGCTGTGATCACTTTAGTATCATTAGTAAGAGAAATCTCGTCATATCCATCCAGCCCGTGAATTATGGTAAATGCCTTACCGGTTTGTTGCAGCAAATAATTATAGATACGGGCCATTTCAAGATTATATACGCCCACCAATTGAAATGCAGGACGGGAAGGATTGACCATTGGCCCCAACATATTAAAGAATGTTCTGATCGCCAGATTTTTGCGAATGGCTCCAACTGCCTTTAAGGCAGGATGAAAAAGCGGAGCGTGTAAAAAACAGATATTTGCGATTTCAACTTCTTTCTTCAACTGATCGTTATCGGACTTAAAGCGATAACCCAGTTGTTCCATCACATTAGAAGCACCACTCACTGAGGTGGCGCCGTAGTTTCCATGCTTAGCCACCTTTTGCCCCGTACCTGCAACAATAAAACAAGCCAGGGTAGAGATGTTGAACGTGTTTTTTCCATCCCCGCCTGTGCCTACGATATCTATTGTTTGGTAATCCTCTAAATGAACAGGAATACACAATTCGAGCAGGGCATCCGCAAAACCCTGCAATTCTTCAATTGTTATCGTTCGCATAAGGTATACTGTTACAAAAGCCGTGACTTCGCTTTCATTGTATACCCCTTTTGAAATATTGATCAACACCTCTTTGGACTGTTGCTTTGATAAGGTTTTATAACTAAATAAAAACTGTAATATTTTTTTCATGCCTAAAATGAATTTCACTTTTTAGATGTCAGGGTCCAATATCTTTTTAACCGCTGCAATTTTCTTAATTAAAATCCCAGCCAGTTTTTAATGATCAATTCTCCATCCGGAGTTAATACACTTTCAGGATGAAACTGTACTCCCCGGACGTCGTATGTCCTATGCCGCAAAGCCATGATTTGTCCGTCCTGGTCTCTGCCCGTTACCTGTAACTGATCAGGAAAGTCTTCATCTGCAACTACCCAGCTGTGGTATCTTCCTGCCTGGATCGAATCCGGTAATCCGGCAAATAAAACGGGCTCCTTGTCTTCATACAAGGCAACCGGAGAAGAAACACCGTGATATACTGTTTTCAGGTTAATCAGTTTACCGCCAAAGGCCTCGGCTATAGCCTGATGCCCCAGGCATACGCCAAGGATAGATTTAGAAACCGCATAGCGTTCGATTAGCGGCATTAATAGCCCCGCCTCCCCGGGAAGGCCGGGTCCCGGGGATAATAGAATCTTATCATATTTTTCTATCGCATCAAGGCTAATCTGATCGTTACGATAGACATCTACTTTTTGATGCACAATTTTTTCAACGAGATGTACCAGGTTATAGGTAAACGAATCGTAATTATCAAAAACTAAAATTTTCATAAACCTGTTGTTATTTATATACCATTATCCTTAATGATTCTTGCAGTCTGTCTAAGCACCTTTTATCCTAGATTTCCTGCGCCTTTTCAACTGCCTTCTTAAGGGCATTCAATTTGTTGTTCACTTCCTGCAATTCATTTTCGGGATTAGATGCAGCGACTACTCCTGCTCCCGCCTGGGAAATCAGGGTATTGTTTCTGCTTAAAAAAGTACGGATCATTATGGCATGATTACAATCTCCGTTAAAGCCTATGAAACCAATGGCGCCTCCATAATAACTACGTGCCGTGGGTTCAAAAGTATCTATCAACTGCATGGCTTTGAACTTTGGGGCACCACTTAGGGTTCCGGCAGGGAAGGTGGATGCGAGCAAACGAAACGGATTGACTCCGGTTTTTACATCTCCGTTTACCTCACTTACCATGTGGATCACATGCGAATAGTATTGAATCTGACGGTTATGCTTAACAATTACATGATCGCAATACCTGCTCAGATCATTCCTCGCCAGGTCCACCAGCATTACATGTTCCGCATTTTCTTTAGGGTCTTGTAATAACTGATCGGCCATCCGCTGATCTGTAGCCTCATCGCCTGTACGTTTGAAGGTGCCGGCAATAGGATGCACCACGGCTTTTCCGTTTCTGATGATCAACTGACTTTCAGGAGATGAGCCCAGGAGCCGGTAATCGCCATAATCAAAATAAAATAAATATGGAGAAGGATTAATATTACGTAAAGCGCGGTAAACATTAAATTCATCTCCCTTGAACCGTTGCTCAAATCGCCGGCTCAATACGATTTGAAAAACATTTCCCTTATAGCAGTTTTCTATCCCCTTCTTTACCATTATTCTGTAATCTTCGTCCGTCATATTAGAGGTTTCCTCTCCGGTTACAGCAAACGGGAATACCGGCACGTCCTTACTCCTAATCAGGGACTCCACCATTTCCATATCACTGTCCAGTCCTGCAATACAATTTTCACACAGATACATTTCGTTTCTGAAATGATTGATCGCAATAACATATTGATACAAACGATATCGCATCAGCGGGATTTGCTTGTTGGCAGTATGCGAACCATCCGCGCCTGAACGCTCAGAAAACTTGATAGTATCAAAAAACTGAACGGCATCAAACGTACTGTACCCATATAATCCCTGCACCGAAGATACTACCTTGTCAGCAACAGGCATTACTTCAAACTGTTGCATAAACTTCCATAACCTGTCGGGCACTTCAGCGGGATTGGCTACGGTTATTCGTTCGGGTTGTTGTCCGGGTAGCTTAAATTCTATTGTATGTCTACTTGCTATTTCCATACCGGCTATAGCATTGATACAAATAAAGGAAAAACTATTTTCCGCGGCATGATAATCCGCGCTCTCCAGCAGGATAGTATCACGAAACCGGTCTCTTAGCCTTAAATATATGCTTACCGGCGTGTGCACATCCGAAAGCATTTTCCTGAATTTCGTTTTGATTTCAATTCTTTTCATAAAAGGTTGTTCCACTTTTTCATTAAAAAACCCCGGTATGTCCGGGGCTTAATATTGTATTTGCATAAATAAGATAACAGCATTACAAGCCCCAAAGCGAGTTTGTATGCCACCACCAGTATTTATTTGAAGTAATATTCATAAATAAGGGACAAATGTGCACGCTTTTTTGATAATAAAAAAATTTTAGTTTAATTTTTCACACTCAATTTTGTCGAACCCTAAGCAATTCATTTAAATGCAACAAAAAAGGCTTCTCTCTCTGGACTTTCTTCGTGGTCTGATCATGGTGTTTTTAGCCTTTGAAGCAGCCGGATTATATCATGTAATGAATGATGCGGCTGAAGGCAGTTGGTGGTACCAAATTACGGTTCAATTTAAACACCATCCCTGGAATGGACTTCGCTTCTGGGACCTGATACAACCTGGCTTTATGTTTATAGCTGGTACTGCTATGGCCTATTCCATTAAAAAGCAGGAAAAGAATGGAGTTCCCTGGTCACAATCTTTTAGGAAAGCCTTAAAAAGGAGCGGATGGTTGTTTTTCTGGGGTGTACTGGATTATGCAGTAAAAAAAGACGGTCTCGCCTTTGAATTGTGGAATGTATTAACCCAACTTTCCTTTACGCTATTACTGGCCTTCCTGATTTTTCATCTTAACGCCAAAACACAGATAGCCATTTGCATAGGATTATTATTGCTGACAGAAATCCTCTACCGGTTTACGAATGTGCCCGGATTTGACCAGCCATTTACCAACGGGCAAAATTTTGGCAATTACGTTGACCTTCTGCTGATGAATAAGATCAACGGCGGAGGCTGGGTTGCAATTAATTGTATTCCTACTGCCGTGCATACTATTGCAGGCGCATTGGCGGGTAAACTTCTTCAAAGTCAATCTCTTCAAAAAACAAAGCTTTTGCTCATTGGGGGTGTAGGTTGTCTGGTAGTTGGCTTTGGACTCGATTGGTTGCATATAACACCGATCATTAAACGAATTGCAACCACCTCATTTACATTAGCCTCTCTGGGCTGGTGTCTGCTGGCATTAGCAGCGTGTTACTGGTGGATAGATATCCGCAATCACCGAAAACACCTCCTGCTGTTTACTGTAGTGGGGATGAATTCCATTTTTATTTACCTGTTTTTCGAAATTGTTGGAAGCAGATGGTTCAACGGATATGTGGGCGCCATCACCAACGGGCTCATGGAGATGGCCCATTTTCCAAATTTCCTTATGGGATTAATTACCAGCCTAACGATATTTGGATTAGAATGGTGGCTGTGTTATTTCTTATATAAAAAGAAGATATTTTTTAAGTTGTAGCGGTGGTTCATTCATCATTAGATCACTATTCCTTCAAGGTCAAAATCATACGCACGGGTAATTTTTGCATTCACAAATTCTCCAATAGGGAGTATCGAATCTCCTGCAATGATTACCTCATTATCAACTTCCACAGAATCCAATTCGGTACGACCGATGTATCGCCCGGCTTCTCTTCTGTCAATCAGGATTTTATATACCTTCCCTACTTTTTCCTGATTCTTTTCAAAACTAATTTCCTGCTGCACCTCCATGATTTCCAGTGCACGTTTTTCTTTTTCTTCCTGCGGAATATTATCCTCCAAAGCGTAAGCTGAAGTGTCCTCTTCATGAGAATAGGTAAAAATACCTACCCTGTCAAACCGATGTTGCCTTAGAAATCCTTTCAGGTCTTCCACATCATCTTCCGTTTCTCCGGGAAAGCCGGCAATTAGTGTTGTACGCAAACATATATCCGGAATGCGGCTTCTGATTTCTACTATCAGGTCCTCCATTTCCGATCTGGTTATCTGACGCCGCATGGCTTTTAATATCCTATCGCTGCTATGCTGCACCGGCATATCCAGGTAGTTACAAATATTAGGATGTTCTTTCATCACATCAATAATCTCCAGAGGAAATTTAGAAGGGTAGGCATAATGCAAACGAATCCATTCCAGGCCCTTTACCTTAGCCAGAGCATGGAGCAATTCAGGAAGTTCTCTTTTTTTATAAATATCCAAACCATAATAGGTAAGTTCCTGGGCAATCAACATGATCTCCTTAACCCCGCGACTGACTAATTTTTCAGCTTCGGTCACCAACTGTTCGATAGGTTTGCTCACGTGATGACCTCTCATTAAGGGAATAGCGCAAAATGCACAGGTACGGTTACACCCCTCCGATATTTTCATGTAGGCATAATGCCGGGGCGTACTCAACATACGCTCTCCAACCAGTTCTGTTTTATAATCTGCCTCAAATCGTTTTAAGATCAGAGGGAGTTCCATAGTTCCAAACCAGGCATCCACCTCAGGTATTTCTGTCTCCAAATTTCTCCGGTATCGTTCAGATAAACATCCGGTAACATACACCTTGTCTAACCTGCCCCTTTTTTTCAACTCCACCTGTTCCAGTATGGTATTAACAGATTCTGCTTTGGCTTTATCAATAAAACCACAGGTATTGATCACCACAATATTGTGATCACTTTTCCTGCTTTCATGCACTACATTAATATCGTTTGCCTTCAGTTGCCCGCTTAGTACCTCACTGTCCACCATATTTTTACTGCATCCGAGGGTGATGATATTAACCTTGTCTTTTCGGAGTGTCTTTGTTTTCATACAGACGGCAAAACTAAAGAATATCAGCGGCACAAATAAAAGTGCTGTTGTAAATTTCCTTTCTTTATTTTATATCAATGCCTGTTTCGTACCTTCCTGTACCCTGGTATTAATCTCCTTATCCAACAAAATTCTTTTTCCATTTAGTAACCTTATCATCCGTTGAAAGTAAAATTGCGGAACCCTTGTCTATCATAAATAGGCCGTATTAAATCATCTTTTAAAAAAAACTTTTTTATACCAAATGAATCCATACATTTGCACCATCCTTGTAAGGATATACTTTCAATACTCTTCTATAAAGAGTCTTGATTTATAAAGAAGTGGCGAGAGACTGGCTCAATGACCCACTGGCAACCCACAAGAAATTGTAAAGGTGCCAAATCCTGTCTCCTTCGTGGAGAATATATAAATTAAAAGGCATGATGAAAAAAAACAACGACTTAACAGTTTTCTTTTACGGTGTTCCAGTATTATTTGTTGGTATGAAATACGCTTCTGCCACCTGCGCGCGAATGTCCGGCTGTTGTTGTTAATTCCCGAAGATTATACCTCTTTCTGAAGGCTAAAAACCTCCTGGTTTTAAAAGCCATCGTATGGTCTTTTCACCCTGTATTTATTATTCACTTCTAAATATCAATTGAACTATGTCAATTCATGTAAAAAAATCTATCGAATCTGTAATAGAACAGATCAAAAACAATCCCGATGAGGCTAAAGCTGTCTTTGAAGCAACTTCAGTTCTTGGAGAACATCTTCGCGTAAAAAGTTCAGCCCGGCAGTTTGAATTTCATTTTGACGAACCGGAGCTATTAGGGGGGAAGGATGCAGAGCCCAATCCGGTGGAATATGTTTTAGGGGCTTTTGGCGCCTGCCAGGCAATCGTTTATCGCGCTCTCGCTTCATTGAAAGGCATACAGTTAGAAAGCGTTACGGTAAAAACGAAGGGGCATTTAGACCTGCAGGGATTCCTTGGGCTTGATAGTGAAGTCAGACCGGGGTTCAGCAAGGTGGAATTTGAAACAGAGATCGTTTCTCCGGAGGAGCCGAAAACACTGGAGAGATTAGCACAACAGGTAGAAACACTTTGCCCGGTGCTGGATATCCTTTCTAATCCTATTGAAGTAAGCGGAAAGGTTACCATCAAACAATTGGCGGAAGTAAACTAACGCAAGATTGTAGCTGCCTGAAAATGCTCACAGATTACACAGAAAGCCACAGCTAAATTTCTTCTCCGGATATCTGGCGTATCTGTGAGCCTCTATCAGGTTTACACAAACCATCCGACCTATTTTAATACGGAAGCAAGAAGCCGTTTCAATTCCTCTTGAATAGTCTGACCTTTGTCCTTATTATACCAATTTTGAAGTACCACCTTTGTCTCTTCAAAATCGGCCTTTTTATCTACCAGCCCTAAGTAGAGCGACTGCGCTTCAGTTGGTCGTGGTCCCCAATGAAATAAATCCTTTCCGTTCTCATTCTGAACAATTAACATGGGTATGGATTTACTGCCATGAGTAAGATAATGATCTATTCGGAAAGGTGCGGCGTCCCGCAGCTCATAATCCACTTTAACCTGCGGATTAAGCCGGGACAACAATTCCATAAACGGCACTAAATGCGCCGCATCACCACACCAGGGCTCTGTAATAATAATCCAATTCTGCAGCCGGCTATTTTTTTTAATAATATCCTCCACATCCCTATTGATCACTCCGGTTTTGAGCCAGCGATTCATCCGCGACCAATTTAATTTTGTATAATCTATATATAAAGGATCGTTGTACGGTGCTGGTGGATGAGGATTATCAATGATCTGTTTAAAATAGTTCAAATAAGACTGAAAGTCCATAGCTGTATACTCTTTTATTCTCCGTTAAATTTCGGAAACTACTCTTTAAAAATTTAGAAAAAATTCCGCATCTCCTTCAACCAGGGTGCATTACCCTGCTCTCTTCACCTTCATTTGTAATGTATATACCGATTTGGAAGCCGCAATAAACAGGGTTTTCCCGTCTTTTCCTCCAAAACAAACATTTCCTACCCAACCCGAAGGAACCGGAATATTCCCGATCTTATTTCCCTGAGGATCAAATACCGTTACACCTTTGCCGGTGATGTATAGATTTCCTTTATTATCGAGGATCATCCCGTCAGATCCTTCCTCAACAAAAAGCATACGATTGGAAAGACTGCCATCTTTATTGATCCGGTACTTATAGGTTTTGCCTGCCCCAATATCGGTAACATATAAAGTTTTTCCGTCTGGTGCACCGATGATGCCATTAGGTCGTGTATAAGCTGCATCTACCACCACCGCTTCTTCGGCACCGGGAGCCAGGTAGTAAACCTTTTGACCTTCTATATCAGGCTTCTTTCTTTCCCAATAATTACGTTGATAATAAGGATCGGTAAAATATATTCCACCCTTTTTATCAATCCATAGATCATTAGGACCATTGAAGCGTTTACCTTGATAACCTTTAAGTAATACGGTCACTTTTTTATCCGGACTGATAGACCATATCTCACTATTTTCATCGGCACAGGTTACAAGATTACCTTTTCTGTCGAAATACATCCCATTGGATCGCCCTGCCTTATCCATAAAAACAGAAAGATTACCATCGGTATCGTATTTCCATATTTTATTATTCGGCTGATCGGTGAAAAAGATATTTCCCTTTTTATCCGCTGCCGGGCCTTCGGTAAACTTGAACTGACTGGAAACTTCTTGCAGGGTAGCCCCTTCCCGGATCAGTTGCGACAGCCCACCGGCAGTATCTGTCCGAACATCTCCCAACGGGGCACCGGAACCGGTTATTTCCGTCAGCGGACTTCCGTTCATTTGCCGTAATGACTCCAGCGATCCGTCATGCGCAAAACCTGCCATCGCTGCCACAAATCCGGGGATAAGAATTGATTTGAACATGGTTTAAGAAAAGTTTGACGTTTCGGATTTGAAGTTTGGGGTTTTTGACGCCAACAAAAAACTCCAAACTTTAAACTTTGTAATATTGTTCCCACTCTTTTCTTGGTGGGGTGCCCAATAAAAGTGCATCCGCAAACCGATTATTGGTAATTCGTTTCGTCTGCCGGTCAAACAGAAGTTTTGTATTCAGTCGTTGAGCAAGCACCCCCAGACAGAATACCTGACTTAGAGGTCCGGCTATTTCAAAAGGTGAACGGGTCTTTTCCTGTCCTGCACAGGCCAGCAAAAAATTAGCATAATGATTTGAAGGGCTCTTTGGTACATCCGGTAACCGGGATGCCATGGATTTGGCCTTTTCTTCAGGAATAATAGATAGTGTACTCCCATGAGAACCGCCTTTGAATGTAAGTTCTTTACTGTAAATTATCTTTCCGGGATTGAGTTTTGCCGGCTGTATTTTACCCCCACCGGCAGGAGGAATATTAGGATCCAATTCTGAAACCCCATAGCCTTCAGGCACTAACGGAACATTATTCACGCCATCATACCAGGTTATATCCACTGCCGGCATCTTAGCTCTTGCAGGGAATCTGAACAACAGCGTGGTGGACATCGGGAAGAAATAATCGTTATGCCCCTCGGCCTTAAGAGCAGTAATTTCATTGGGCAACCCCAAATCCAAAAACTGGTGAGCGGTATCTAAAATATGGGCTCCCCAATCCCCCAAAGCGCCCATTCCAAAATCGTACCAGCAGCGCCATTGTCCTTCGTGAAAATCCTTATTAAAATCATGCCATTGGGCTGCACTCAACCAGGTGTCCCAGTCCATTGTTAGTGGAACCGGCTGGGCATCAGGAAATTTTTTTATATGTGTATCCCAACCATGCCAACGTCGGGGCGAATTCATGTGGGCTGTAATAGCGGTAACATCTTTAATAATACCAGCCTCCACCCATGACTTAAACTGAAAATAATTAGCATCCGAGTGCCCCTGATTTCCCATCTGGGTCACCACTTTGTTGTGTTTTTTCGCTGCTTCCATCATCAATTCCACCTCATAAAAAGTACGAGCCATTGGCTTCTCAACGTATACATGCTTTCCCATTCCTAAGGCCATCATGGTAATCGGGAAATGTGAAAAATCCGGAACACCAACGGTAACTGCTTCAATCTGACTTCCCATTTTATCCAGCATTTCGCGAAAATCCTTAAACTGCGGGACTCCGGAGAACGCAGCCATGTTTTTTTGTGTATGCGGAGCGCCCATATCTACATCACACAAGGCTACTATATTCGCTAATCCTGTATCGTTGAGCGCCTTCAGAATTTCGCCTCCACGATGCCCCACTCCAATACAGGCAAGATTGATTTTTTTGTTAGAACCTGCAATCCGGCTATAACTTTTTGCATTAGCGCTCCAGCTTCCCATAGTAAGTCCTGCTGTAGCCATTGCCGTTGATCTGATGAATTTTCTACGAGATGACATGCTTATAATATTTACAGAATTTTATAACCTGAACATAAATATACTTCAATTTGGCAACCCGGAAAAAACG
>CAZFGP010000089.1:0-18428 GCA_964518685.1 uncultured Terrimonas sp. | reverse complement strand
CGGCCAACGCATATCCAATTATCGCCCAAACTGAAAGAATACCTAATTGTTTTCCGCAATTTATTAAATGCGCCCCTTCAAAAGCCACATTGCGCATTGCATCATTTAAATGGGTAAGCGGCAGCAATTTACAAAAAGGCTGAAGCCAGGAAGGAAAATTATCTATTGGGAAAAAAGTACCGGCTAACAAAAACTGAGGCAGGGTAATGAGATTCGCCAGTGGCGGGATTACACTTTCACTCTTTGCAATTCCACTTACTATGAAACCAAAAGACATAAACACTACCAAACCTAAAAAACTCAATAACAATAACTCCATAAAAGTTATCCATCCATGAATCAGGGTAAAATGAAAAAAATAATAGCCCACCAACAAAATCACAACAGCAGTTATTAATTGAAAAGTCACCCGGCTCAAACCTTCACCTAAAACAATAAACGTGCGGCTGATAGGAGTGGCAAAAAAACGCTTTAAAACCAGCGTTTGACGGAGGCTGAAAAACAAAAATGCAACGCCAAAGACTCCTGCGCTTAATAAAGAAAAACCCAATTGACCCGGCAAAATAAAATCAATTGTACGATAGGTTCTTCCCGGAATCTTTTTGATTGTATTATGTATTGCGGCAACCGAAGGCGCCTGAGGATATTTCTCGCGATTCATTTGCTCAACGGCCGATGTTAGCACCGACCGTAAAACGTTCAGATTTTGCTGATTGACTGCTTCAGAACTTGTAAGACTGATAAAATATTCAGGTGTTTCCTGTTCATTTTTTTGTAAAGAAATAATAGCAGTTAGTCTCCCTTTTTCCAGGTCTTCTCTAAGTTCATCCTCCGGCTTTTCAATCACCCGAAGACCCGGAAGGTGGCTCACAGCCCGATAAAGAGCGCTGCTTGTATCCGTGTCTGGCGAAAATGCTACGTGCAAAGAAATGGTACCGCCCCCGCTAAAAAAGCCAAAGACCAGAATAAATATTAAAGGAAAAGCAAAGCTGAAAGCAACAGCTGAGGGACTTCTGAAAATAGCGATAAGACTTGCTTTGGCAACCGCCAGCATAGCTTGCACCTGACTATAAGATCCTGACATTAAAAATCATTTGAGCGGGCGAAGTTACCGGTTTTGAAATCAGCATTCCATCATTAACTATTCCACAACAATTTCATAAGGCAGACGGGCCTGAACCGTTCCAATCATCTCTCTGGTATGTTGTAATTGCTGATAAAGAGGATATAATTCATTGCCCAGTTCATTTTTAATGACGCGGGCTTTTATATTTTTTCCTAAGTTACCTTTGAGCATATCCAGGAAAGACTTAGGTTCGGGATATTCTCTTATTCCATAGTCGCTGAGGTTAGCCATTCGCGCGGCGCATACAATAGCATCATCCAGGCTGCCAAGGCGATCTACCAGCCCTGTTTGTTGTGCCCTGCTTCCTGCCCATACCCTTCCCTGAGCCAGACTGTCCACCATCTGAAATGATATTGTTCTTCCATCTGCCACCCTTTTTTTAAACGTGCTATAAATAGTATCAACACCCGCCTGAATCACTTTCTTTTCGACATCCGTCAAGGGCCGTGTTATACTGCCGATATCCGCACTTGGAGCTGTCTTCACCTCATCGAAGGTTACCCCTAATGTATTATTAAAAAACGTTTTCATATTCGGAACGATGCCGAATACTCCAATAGAACCCGTAATAGTGTTGGGCTCCGCAAAAATGGTATCTGCTGCGCATGAAATGTAATATCCGCCCGAAGCGGCAACATCACCCATAGAAACAATCAGGGGCTTGCCGGCTTCTTTGATAAGCATCGTTTCTCTCCAGATAATTTCACTTGCGAGAGCGCTGCCTCCCGGAGAGTTAACCCTCAGCACCACAGCCTTGATATTCTTATCATCTCTTGCTTTTGCCAATAAGTTTCTGAACTCACCCGATCCTACCTGCCGTTCATTGCCTTTGCCATCTACAATATCCCCCTCAGCATATATAACCGCAATCCGATCGGAATGGTATTTGATAAGATCAACTTTTTCGGCGTAGCTGCCAGGAAATACAAACGCAATCTTATCCGATTTACCAATACCTAACCTGTTGCGGATTTCCTCTTTTACTTCATCATCATATTTTACGCCATCTATTAAATTATACCGCACAGCATCCCCGGTGGTTTGAATCAATAAATCGGAAGCATATTTGTGCAGGGTGGCTGTATCGGTTTTCCTCGATTCTGCAACTGCAAGAAGAAAACGATTGTATAAATCTCCCAGCCATACGGTGGTTTGCAAGCGGTTTGCTTCCGTCATTTTTTCTTCCCGCAGGGGCTCTGTTGCGCTCTTAAATTTTCCATCATAAAATATCTGTGGTTCAATCTCAAGTTTTTTCAGGGTATTTTTAATAAAAAACAACTGTGACGAAAAACCTTTCCAATCCAGCATTCCCTTAGGATTACAATAAATTTTATCTGCTGCGCTGCCTACATAATAGGCTTTTTGAGACATCACTTCTCCATAAGCAATGATAAATTTCCTGCTTTCACGAAAATCAAGAAGCGCCCTGCGCAGCTCTTCACTTGCGGCAAAGCCATTGCCGTTGTCGTTGCATTTAACATATATCCCTTTTATCAGAGAGTCTTTTTTAGCATGTTGAATAAGGCGAATAACTTCATACAGAGAGGTAGAATGATTATTTTCTTCGCCTGCGAGACGTGCAAAGGTATTATCCCGTTTTCTGTCGCTAAAAGTATTAGACAAGTCAAGAACCAGCACAGAATTGGAACCAATGGTAACTTTTTCACTACCTGATACCATCGTTACGATTCCAATCAAAATAACAATACCCAATAAGGTAAATACAAACAGCGCTAATAATGACGCCAGAAAAAATTTAAAAAAACTCTTCATTTTTAAAATTTTTATCCGGTAAAAATAGGGATATTTGAGGTTGGAAATTGTTTTCACCTAATGAACAAAGGGTATTTGCTGATAGGCGGTAATCTCGGAGACAGAAAATTACAATTAGAGAAAGCAACAGCATGGATTGAAACGGAATGTGGAACCATAATTCGCAGGTCTCATTTATACGAAACCGAAGCCTGGGGAAACAAGATTCAACCTCCTTTCCTCAATCAGGCTTTATTAGTTAATACCGCCTGTTCTGCGCTTGAATTGCTCGACCTCCTACTCCGGATAGAAAAAAAAATGGGGAGAAAAAGAACTGAAAAATTCGGACCCAGGAATATAGATATTGACATTTTATTATTTAATAGCGAGCTGATCCAAACCTCGGGGCTGGAGGTACCCCATCCTCAATTGGTAAACCGGCGTTTTGCCCTGGAACCATTGAATGAAATAGCTTCAGATCTGATTCATCCTGTTAAAGAAAAAACCATTCACGATCTTTTAAAAGATTGTAAAGATCCTCTGAGGGTTTGGAAACTGGAAAATTAGTGTGTAATCTTTCTGTATATGTAGAAAGTGTTGTTTAAGTTTGGCTTTGCTTATGAACTATCATTTTATTGCAATCGAAGGAAATATAGGCGCTGGTAAAACTACTCTTGCCCACTTACTGTCAAAGCATTTTAATGCCAGGCTAATTCTTGAAAAGTTTGCCGACAACCCCTTTCTGGCCAAATTTTATGAAAATCCACAACAAAACGCCTTTCCTTTGGAATTGTTTTTCATGGCCGAGCGTTATAAGCAGCTAAAGGAACTGGTTCATACAAAGGATTTGTTTCAGCATTTAACTGTTTCCGACTATTTATTCACTAAATGCCTGCTCTTTGCTAAAGTAAATTTGCCTGAAGAAGAATTCCTGCTTTATCAACGCCTATTCGACATCATCACCCAACAACTGATACAGCCTGATTTGCTGATTTATCTTCACGCACCGGTAAGCCATTTGCAGGAAAACATCCGAAAAAGAGGCCGTTCCTATGAACAAAGAATTCCGGATGAATATCTCTATAATATTCAGCAAACCTACACACACTATATTAAACAACATAATATCAGGACCCTTTATGTAGATGTGGGAAAAGCAGATTTTCTGGGCAATGAAAAACATTTAAAAACTATTATTCACGCCCTTGACAAAGACTATGATATGGGGCAGCATTTCATAGCCCTGCCTGAATAAATCCTGATTACAGATATACTGACCTGGAAACATCATGTAGGAAAGCCGGAGAATTCTTTTACACCGGAATTACAGCAACCCTAATATCCACCGAAAATTTCAGATTCAGTTTGTATTCCAAAAGTTGCATTTATTTCCCGTTCAGAAGTTTTTCGAGTACAAAAAAAACAGCGGGACAAAAACTGGAATTTTTCAAAGTAATACGGGGACGGTTTAGGAGAACGTCTTCATTGGTATAAGGAAACCGTGCACAGTCTGAAGGTCGTTCTTCATAAATACTGCACCGGTTATCGCTTCCAAGAAACGGACAGGGTGTCTGTTTCACTACATAATCCCCGTCTTCATCTAATCGTAAATAAGTTTCAATAAAACGCCCTTCCTTCATTTGCAAATGTCTGCTGATACGTTTTATATCGGGCGTCTTAAAACGGGGGGAATAATTTTTACAACAGGCGGCACAATTCAGGCAGTTAATTTCAGAAAAAGCCTGGTTGTGCAATTCAGGAAGCCGTTTCAGCATTTTTTTCCTGTCTCCGCGTTGCAACAACCGCGCATAGTTTTTCTGCTGAGACGCAGCCTTTCTTTTCCATTGCTCCTCATTCCTCACCGCCGATACAAGAGGGGAATCATTTTTCTTCTCTGATGATGACATTAATATATATAGTATATTTTTTTAAAGGAATTCTTTACCTTATTAAAAAACAATGCAAGATAAAATAGTTTAATTCCTCCTCTTAATAATTTTGGATAAGGTATTCATCCTAACTTTGCAACTCTTTCAAAAAAAATGCAATTCTTTTTATATGAATGTATTCGAATCTCAGGAAAAGGAATTTATTTTCCGGCATATAGGGCCTAATGATACAGAATGTAGACTTATGCTTGAAACCATTGGTGTACATTCAGTTAACGAACTTATTGAAAAAACAATTCCTTCTTCCATTCGTCTTTCCCACCCCCCTGAACTTCCGGGTCCTCAAAATGAATATGAATATTTACAGGAAATAAAAAAAATTGCTCAAAAGAATAAGGTTTATAAAAACTTTATAGGCCAAGGATATTATGGCACTATTACGCCTTCCGTTATATTGAGAAATATTTTTGAAAATCCGGGGTGGTACACGCAATATACGCCTTATCAGGCAGAAATCTCACAGGGGAGATTAGAAAGTATGCTCAATTTCCAGACCCTGATCGCGGACCTTACCGCTTTGCCTTTTGCTAATGCTTCTCTTTTGGATGAGGCAACTGCAGCAGCAGAAGCAATGGCTATGCTCTACCATCATTCTAACAGACCCGGAAGTCAACAAAAGAAGAAATTCTTTGTAGACAAGGCGCTTTTCCCACAAACCATTGATGTATTAATTACCCGTGCTGAACCTATTGGAATTGAACTCGTCTTTGGAGCCTATGAAACGGCAACCCCCGATGAGCATTTTTTTGGCGCTATAATTCAATATCCTGATGGCAACGGTTCGGTTAACGACTACAAAAACTTCATAAAGGAAGTACATGCCGTTAATGCATATGTGGTAATGGCTGCCGATTTGCTGGCGCTTACGCTGTTGACTCCGCCCGGAGAATTAGGCGCTGATGTAGCAGTTGGTTCGGCACAACGTTTTGGCGTACCCATTGGTTTTGGCGGGCCTCATGCAGCTTTCTTTTCTACAAAAGAAGAATTTAAAAGAAATATTCCGGGTCGTATCATTGGCGTAAGTATTGATGCTGAAGGAAACCGGGCTTTAAGGATGGCCTTACAAACCAGGGAACAGCATATTAAAAGAGAAAAAGCTACCTCCAATATTTGCACTGCCCAGGCTTTACTGGCCAATATGGCAGCGATGTATGCTGTGTTTCACGGTCCTGAAAAATTGAAAGAAATTGCAACAAGGATCGCCGTCCTGGCAAAAACACTTTCTGACGAGCTTCATGAACTGGGCTTCAGAAATCTCAACCATTATTATTTTGATACCCTTAAAATTCAGGTTGACAATGCTTCCAAAATAAAAGAGATTGCCGAATCACGGGAAGTGAACTTCAGGTATTTTGACGAAAAACATATTGGTATTTCATTAGATGAAACTACCTCTCAGGAAGATATCTTAGAAATCCTTTACATTTTTGCGGGGGCTTCCGGACGCAGCGGCGTATCCCTGGTGATTAGTGAGCATGAATTACAGACCAGCCTTCCAGATCATGCCATTCGGGATAGTCCCTTCCTTACACACCCCGTTTTTAATACCTGTCACAGCGAAAGCAAGATGATGCGTTATATCAGGCTGCTGGAAAACAGGGATCTGTCGCTGGTCACCTCTATGATTCCCCTCGGCAGTTGTACAATGAAGCTGAATGCAGCCACTGAAATGATTCCGGTTAGCTGGCCGGAATTTTCGCAAATTCACCCTTTTGCGCCTGACACACAAACCTTAGGTTACAAGGAAATCATTGAAAAGCTTAGTCATTATCTGTGCGAAATTACCGGATTTGATGCCTGTAGTCTGCAACCCAATAGCGGCGCCCAGGGTGAATATGCCGGTTTGCTTACCATCAGAAGATACCATAATGCGAAAGGAGAACACCAAAGAAATGTGGTATTGATACCCATGTCGGCTCATGGCACCAATCCTGCCTCTGCGGTCCTGGCCGGATTTAAGGTAGTGGTGGTAAAAAGCGATGAAAAAGGACATATTGATGTGCAGGATATGAAAATAAAAGCAGTGCAATTTAAGGATACCCTTGCTGCGCTAATGGTAACCTACCCCTCCACTCACGGCGTTTTTGAGGAGAGCATTAAAGATATCTGTGCAATAATACATGAAAACGGCGGGCAGGTATATATGGACGGCGCAAATATGAACGCACAATGCATGTTCACTTCACCCGGTTTTATAGGTGCAGACATCTGCCATCTTAATCTGCATAAAACTTTTGCCATTCCTCATGGAGGAGGCGGACCCGGCATGGGACCCATTTGTGCAAAAGCACACCTCTCCAATTTCCTTCCTGCACACCTTATATTCTCTGCCACCCGAAAGGAAGGAAGTGACGCATTTTCAACGGGTGGATCAGGTGCAGTAAGCGCAGCTCCTTTTGGATCAGCTTCTATACTATTAATCAGCTATGCATATATCAGGTTATTAGGTGGCGAAGGTTTGAAAACAGCAACCCGTTTTGCAATACTGAATGCCAACTATATGAAGTCCAGACTTGAGCAACACTTTAACATTCTCTTCCCTGGAACCAATGGCACCTGTGCCCACGAATTTATTGTGGATCTCCGGCCTTTTAAAGCCACAGCAGGTATTGAAGCCGAGGATGTTGCCAAACGGCTGATGGATTACGGCTTTCATGCACCTACTCTAAGTTTTCCTGTTGCCGGCACCATCATGATTGAACCCACTGAAAGTGAAGATAAGGAAGAGATGGACCGTTTCTGCGATGCCTTAATCAACATTTATTATGAAATAAAAGCAGTTGAAGAAAACAGGATGAGTAAAACGGATAATGCTCTTAAAAACGCCCCCCATACCCTGAATCAGGTATGTGCTAATGAATGGGTCCGCCCTTATAGCCGGCAGGAAGCAGCATTCCCTTTGTCTTATATCCACCAAAATAAATTTTGGCCCAGCGTTGCAAGGGTAAATAACACCTATGGCGACCGGAATCTGATATGCACCTGCGAGCCCATTGAACACTATATGATTACTGAAGAAGAATCCTAATGATAATCAATTATTTGTGAATTATTTTATCTGCATTAGTGAAAAGTTAAGGGTATTATAAAAAATTCATCGTCATAATGAGTATGTAGCGTCTAATATCATCCTCTTATGAAATGAATGAGTCGCGATCATAAATATTATGCTGATTTTACAGAAGAGGAATTTGCAGCTGACGAATATTTCCAGCAATGGGTATTAGTACCCAATGAACAAATTTGTTTATTCTGGAAAACATACCTGATTCAGTATCCTGAACAGGAAACGGCCGTGAATAATGCGTTCAGGCTTGTTCAGCATCTGGTGCATACCGGTTTTCATATTCCATTTTTATCGCCCGATGAGAAAGTGGCTATGAAAAACGCGATTTTTGCGCATATTGAGGAGGCTCATGAAGACGCTGTCATCTGGCAGTCCATTGATGGTAACCGAAAATGGTGGCTTTTGGCTGCATCTGTCCTGGTATTGATTCTGGGTTTTCGGTTTTTCTCAGTTTCCTCTGATGCAACTCCGCAAACCACTACCTTATCGGAAACCACTGAAATCAAACAAATCCGAAAAATTTTCCTGCCCGATAGCTCCCTTGTGATCCTCAATGGGAACTCAACTCTGGAATATAACAGCGATTTTTCAACATCCGATGTCAGGGAGGTGTTTTTAGAAGGGAATGCCTATTTTCAGGTCAGAAGGACTTCTTCAAATACCCCTTTCATTGTACATGCCAGACAACTTAAAATTTATGTAACCGGAACGGAATTTAATGTAAATGCACACTCTAATGCCTCCGATGTGGTGTTGACAGAAGGACATATAAATGTGACCCTGGAAAAGGATAAGAGAAAAACAGTTTATCTTGAATCGGGTTATTCGCTGCATGTGGATACTTCAAACAATGAATTACTTACCTCTAAAACCGACATTGAGCTTTATACGGCAGCCTGGAAGCAGGGGGAATGGCATTTTACGGAGACTACGCTGGAAACCATAGCCCGATTAATTAAGGAATATTATGGAATGGAAACTGTATTTACTGCTTCCGACCAGCGTAAACTTATGATTACAGCAGTAGTGTCAGTTAAAGATTTATCCACACTTATTCAGGTAATAGAAAGGACTTTAAATCTCAGTATACAAACACAAAATCAACATTTAATTATTATTAACCCTCAATCAAAACAGTTATGAAAGAAAAGTTATCTTTTTCAGCAGGCTGCTTAAGGATTATGTTGGCGACGGCCATGTTTTTGGCAGTCTCAACCGGGATGCGGGCTCAGGATTTGGCCGCCCTCTCCCCATCCTTGAGGAACAGCTCACCGGCAATGGAAACTGAATTGAAAACCGTTTCCCTGCAGGATTTCATGAATGACTTTAAGAAAACCTATCAGAACATTTACTACAGCTATGAGTCAAGTGCACTCAAAACGATTCACGTTAATAACGAAGCCCTGGATGCTTCCGGACAAAGCGATCCCGATGTCGTTTTGAAAAGGGTGTTATCCACTGCCGGACTCGTTTTTGAAAAAGTAAGGGACGTGTATGTGATTAAGCAGGCAAAAAATAAAGCCGAAAAGAACTTCGCAATAGCTGCTGCCGTAATCAGTACTGAAGCCGATGTAGCTGACTTTACCGTAAGAGGCAGGGTCACCGACGAAAATGGCGGTATCCCCGGAGCAACGGTCAGTGAAAAAGGCACTTCCAATGCCACCACCACCGACAACAACGGCAATTTTACTATTGATGTAACCAATGGTTCCGCAACTCTGGTAATCAGCTCTGTAGGTTATGGCACACAAGAAATTGCGGTTAGTGGCAGGGGGAACATCAATATCACGCTGCAGGCATCGGCTCAGGAGCTGGAGCAGGTGGTGGTTACCTCTCTCGGCATGAAAAAGGAAAAGAGGTCTTTGGGATACAACATATCTTCTGTAGATGCAAAAGATATGGAAACCGGTGGTGCTTCCAACGTATTGAAATCAATAGAAGGAAAGGTTACCGGCGTTCAAATGAACAGCGTAACTTCTTCGCCCACCTCTTCCGTAATGTTCAACATAAGGGGCGCCACTTCTTTAGCAGGGATTATGGGCGCAAGCAATATCAATAATGCAACCCAGCCCCTGATTGTACTGAATGGCGTGCCTATTGGTTCCAACGGAGTAGGTTCGATATCGGGTATTGATGCGGGTAACTTTATCTCTACGCTTAACCCTAATGATATCGAAAGCATTTCTATATTAAAAGGCGCCAGCGCTGCTGCATTATATGGATCTTCGGCAGGTAGCGGGGTGATCATGATCACTACCAAATCCGGAGCAAATGCTAAAAGAGGATTAGGCGTTTCGGTTACCAGTTCTACTTCCCTTGATCAGGCCTACAGCGCACCACCCGTTCAGCGCAAATTTTTCCAGGGCGATGAAGATGGAAGCGCATTAACGGAAGATAAAAAAGGGCTGGGCTGGGCTATAGATGACAACGTAAATAACGTACCAGTGCTGAGATGGAATCTCATGACTCAGGAATGGGAAACGTCTAAACTTGAAGCCCGCGGAGATCAAAATCCACTTCTCGCCTTTCTTGAAACAGGGGTAATGGCAGACAACAACGTGGCAGTAACCGGAAATTACGACAAGGGCAACTATCGGCTCAACCTTGGAAATATGGTATACAATGGCGTGGTACCCGGTAACAAAACGAATAGAAACAGTTTTTCTCTTGATGCTAAATACAATATCACCAACAGACTCTCAGTAAGTACTCAGGCTTCATGGTCTCATACTTTTGTGCCTAACCAGTCGCATATTTACAATAAAAGAGAGGATAACCCGCTCGCACATGCCATGTCTATGCCTATCAATATGCCCAAAATGACAGTATGGGAACAGGCTTCACCCTGGATTGAAGGATGGGAAGGGCAATATCAGAATACGCCTTATTTGAAAAACCCCGGTGAAGATCGGTTGAGCAGAGTAAACGCCTCTACCGGAAAGGATGGTGCGGTAGGTAAAAACGGACCTTATTTTGCTGCCAGAAATATTATCAGATCTTACACCAAAGACGTATACTTTGGTAAGGTACAGTTGGATTATAAGATTATTGACCCACTGTTACTCACCTTACGTTCCGGTATTAGTCAGGAAATATTTGCTCTGGAAAGGAAAACGCCCTGGGGCTCTGAAAGACAGGAATTAGGTATATATGAGCAAAACCAGAGCAATAGCCTGCGGGTTAGAAACGATGTGCTGCTGGCCTTCAATAAACGTTTCCTCGACAACAAACTGTCTTTGGACGCTTTGGGTGGTTTTTCCTATAACTACTCACAGGCCAATAGTTCAGGATTTGGCGGCAGTGAGTTATCAAGACCTAATGACTTTAGTTTTGGCGCCTTACCTGCCAGTGTAAAGCAAAACAGTCCTTATTTCAGCAGAGGGTATCCCGGTCGGGATTATGGAGCATACGCAACAGCAAGTATTGGATGGCAAAATATGGTTTATGTGGAATTGTCCGGACGTAATGACTGGGTAGGTATCCTTCCTCATGAATTAGACCACCATTTTTACCCTGGTGCTTCTTTGAGCTGGATCGCATCTGAAACCTTCGATATGGGTAATGTGTTTAATTTCCTTAAACTGAGAGGCGGTTATGCTGAAACAGGATTCGGAATTGGCCATCCTATTAACAAGGATAGCTATGGCTTTACAGGTACCTGGACCGGCATAACCCGTGGAACAGTTGGCGGTAATCCGGTAGACCCAAAAATTAAGCCTGAATTGAATGTAACCAGGGAAGCTGGTATTGACTTCAGAGCAGCAGATAATCGTATTTCAGGAGAATTTACGGTTTATTCCAAGGATCACATCAACCAGATTCAGTTTTTACCGATGGTGGGTTCATCAGGATTTTCCTCTATTCAAACCAATATGGGGGCAGTAAAATCCACAGGTATTGAAGCAGCGCTAACGGTAACTCCGGTACGCAACAAAAATTGGGTGGTAAATCTTACCGGCAATATCAGCACTTTTAAATCTGTAATTGACGATCTTGATCCCCGCTTCTCAGAAAGGTTTTATAACTATGAAGGAAGGGCTCAGGTATCCTTGTTTAAAGGTTCACGCGTAGGAGATTTGTATGCCAGAGAGCCGATAGGATATATTCAATCGGGTAAATATGCAGGCATGATGCTTACCGGTATTGAAGGTATAATTGAGGAAGCGGTTACTACTACCGATTACATTAAGAAGAACGGATATTTAGGTAATATTAATCCCAAGGCCATTTACGGATTTGTAGCTGACGTGAAGTATAAAAACTTCCGTCTTAATGTAGTTGCCAGTCTGAGATCGGGTGGCATCTTTATTTCTGAAACCCAAAAGATTATGATTGACGACGGCATGGCCGACATCATGGCAATATACGGCGACAAATACAATCAGTATTGGACAGGAGGACGTTTTGCCGGCGGATTACCCAGCATACCCAATCCTGATGACATGTTTACAGAGCCTGGGTTCGAAAATTACAGAGAGCTCATGCAGGAATTCCTGACTACCTATAATAGTGATCCGAGATATTTTGGATACTGGAATGCGGTATACATTGATCCGAATTTCAATATGTCTAACATGACTCCGGAAGAAAAGCTTAGTCTTCCTGACAATGCTTACATCAAAAATGGCGATGATCCGTTGAAAACAATTTATGCTCTCCCATATTATATGGAAGGTCAGGAATTGTGGTCAGGCGCTCAGTTCAGGACGCATGATGCCACTTCGTTGAAATTAAAAGAAATTAATCTTACCTATAGCTTCAACAGGTCTTTGGCTCAGAGACTGCGTTGCCAGGATATTTCTCTTACCTTTTTTGCTAAGAACGTAATGTTCTGGGCAAAGAACAGGATGAATGAAGATCCTGAAACCGCCTTTTATGATGGCGTTGCAGGTATGGGTGTTGCAGACTTTGGATTACCGCCAATTCGCACTATGGGTATTAAAATCGGCGTTAATTTTTAAGTTTAATTTAAAAAAGATTTAAAAACGAATGTTATGATGAAAAGATCAATATTATATATTACGCTTGGGGCATTGCTGATAGCCGGCTTGTCCTGTAGTAAAAGCCAGTTGAAATACAACGAACGGGAAACCTCCCTTGACGTCAACTATTTCACTTATTCAAGATACCTGCTCACCACCGCTATTGTGGGCATAGCCCAGCAATACGGGAAAGCTGTACTCAATGAACCCAAATCTGAAGCAGCAATGTACTTCATGGATTGTTACCGGGCCAGTTCTGCAACAGCTACATTATATAGCGCAAAAAATCAGGATTGGGACTACGAGGACAGTAACCCCTATACCTACCAGTTGCGGTATCTCGAATCTCTTAAACCTCTTGCTATTGAAGAAAACAATATGGCAAACGTAGCAGCAGCCGATATTTTAAAATGTGTGGTTGGCGGATACCTTACCGAAAAATATGGTGACATCCCCTTTAGTCAGGCAAATCAGGGAAGAGAGGGCGAAATGTTTCCTAAATTCGATACGCAAAAGGAAGTTTATGAGCAGATGTTTGATTTATTGAATAATGCAGTATCCATCCTGTCGAATTCAGCCAGTAAGGGTTTGCCCTCCGATCATGACGTATTATTTAACGGAGACCGGCAAAAGTGGATAAAGCTTGCCAACTCACTTAAATTCCGCTTCATGGTTCATTCATATGAGGCTTTCAAAAAAGCAGGCAAAGACCTGAGCAGTGAGATGCAGGCTATTGCCAGTGGCAATAATTTCATGTCGTCTGTAAACGATGATGCCGGGCTTAAATTTTCGGGTACGGAACAAGCTCAGTCCTGGTATCTGCAAAGAAATTGGGGAACCGGAAACGACTTTACGGAGCAGAAACCTACCAAGTATCTTATAGACCAGATGGTAGCCCTGGATGACCCTCGTATGTATATTCTCTTTGCACCTGCACTTTCGCCCTTTTCGGCAAAACCTGCGCTAACCAGTGAAAACATAAAGATCAATGGTTATACTTATAAGGTAGACTATTATCCAACCGCAGGCGTAGATCCTGCAGACCTGGTAGCTGCAGGAAGAGACCTTAACGGGGGAATCATATCTGTGCCTTACACTTTAGATGCCATGTGGTTCGGAGCGCCTAATCCAATTACTATTAACACTCAGTACGGAAGCAGAACTGATCTGTCCGGTACAAATGGTTTCTACGATAATCGCAGGATTACCGGTTTTTCACAGTTGATTGCTCAAACCAAAGATCCTCGTTTAAAGGCAGTAATAATGGAATCAAGCGAAATGATGTTTTTACTTGCTGAAGCACGCCAGAAAGGCTGGATATCCGCTGGTACCGTGAAAGATTACTACGAAAACGGAATAAGATTATCATTCGAAAGATGGGGAATTGAGAATGGAACTAAACCCCCAACTCATATTGGTTCCGACAATATAGTAGATAACTTCACCGCCTATTATGCAAAACCCGATGTTGCTTTAGACGGCAGTGCTGCTGATCTGGACAAGATAGCGCTTCAAAAATGGTTGTCTCTGTTAGTTACTAATCATACTGAGGCTTATACAGATTATAAGAGAACAGGAAAACCTGCATTCGTTAAGAAAATAGTTGAATCATTTTCAACATTTGATTATCCTTTGCGGTACGTGTATCCTTTGGATGAAGCGAGCAATAACAAAGAAAAATACGATGCTGCAGTTTCAGCAATGGGAGGAAAAGATATTCCTTCTGTTAAAATGTGGATTCTTCAGTAAACCTGTTTAATTCTCCATTAAAAACCTGTATGGCCGCCTTTTGCCTTACAGGTTTTTTTAATTTCATTTCTCATGAATAATATAAAATTTCTCCTCCTATTTCTCCACCTCAGTTTATGTTTTTTATCTATTGCGGGTTCTGCGTGGGCTCAGTCATCTATTGTATCCAATAGCATGAAAGATACCGCCTTCTGGCAGGAATACCATGAAGCCTACCGCATTGGAAAGACCGCGTCAGAAAACGAGGTACGGAGTATCATGGTAGACGGTGTGTCCAATATCTGGATCGCTACGGCTGAAGGAATATTGATGAAGAAAAAAGATGCTAAAGAATGGAATAGCATCATCAACGGGGAAGATAAAGGCCCTGCTTATACAGTCATCACCGATGAAAAGGGCAATATATGGATGGGATCCTGGAATGGAGTATATTCATTTAACAAAGGTAGCCTGCAAAAAATAAAAGGAACAGAAGGTCCCGTTTCCGCATTATGCACAGCGCCCTCCGGCCTTTACGCCTTTGGCCCCAAAGGAGTATGGCTGTTAAATAAGAACCACTTTGTTAAAAAAGATTATGCCATCGCCCGTTCTATCAGGAAGGCGATTGCCGGAAATGACGGCAGTATATGGGTAGCCAGCGACGTAGGTTTGTATCATATCCTCAACAACCAGGTTCAGCATTTTATGGATACCAGCATTTTAATCAGCGCCTATGTAAAAGGTTTAGCATTCGATCATCAACATCAATTATGGGCCGGAGGGCTGGGTGGAGTAAGCATTCTCAGGGATCATCAAAAAGTAAAGATGCTTCGCTCGGCTGAAGGTGTGCCTTCCATTTATGTAAATTGTATTCAACGGTCTCCCGACGGAGTAATGTGGACCGGCACAAACCTGGGCGTAGTAAGGCATTCGCCATATGGCACGGCTTCTCTTCGATTCAGCCGCCGATGGTTGCTGAATAACCAGGTAAACGATCTTGCTTTTGATGAGGAGGGCAATGCATGGATAGCCACTTCCGGAGGGGTGAGTGCAATAAAAAAAAGGAGCATGACTTTAGCACAAAAACAGGATTATTTTTACGATATCACTATGAAGCGTCATATCAGAGAACCCTGGATATCGGGGCCTATAAAACTTGAAAATCCTGAGGATCTGAACTACTGGCAGCCCGAAGACGATGATAACGATGGAGAATTTACCGGCAGCTATCTTGCGATGGAGTCATTCAGATATGCGGCAACCAAGAGTAAGGATGCAAAGGATAAAGCGAAGAAAGCTTTTGAGTTTTTGAAGCTCCTACAAACCGTAACAGGAACAGATGGTTTTTTTGCCCGGACCATTGTGCCCGTTAGTTGGGGTGATAACGTTAACGATCCTAACCTCAGCTACACCAGCCGTCAATTGGCTGAGGAAATGGTTAAAGAACCCCGCTTTAAACCCGTTGAAATACGCTGGCACAAATCCAAAGACGGAAAATGGTTGTGGAAAGGAGATACCAGCAGTGACGAGTGGTGCGGTCACATGTTCGGATACTACTTTTATTATGAACTTGTAGCCGATGACCGGGAAAAGAAAATAATTGCAGATCATGTTGGGCGGCTGGTGGACCATCTGATCCGAAACAATTATAACATGATTGACGTGGATGGTACACACACCCGCTGGTCGGTATGGAGCCCCGATATGCTCAACCGGGATCCGGAATGGCTTCCCGACCGGTATCAGAATTCAATGGAATTACTGGCTTTCCTGAAACTGGCGCATCACATGACGGGGAAAAGCAAATATCAGGAGCATTATTTGAAATTAATCCGGGAAGAACATTATCTCGACAATATGTCAAAAATTCTCCGGCAAAATCCCGCTTTCTTTATTTATTTCGATATGCTCCTTCAAAGCTATATGTATCCTATTCTTATTAATTGCGAAAAAGACATCGAACTGAAGGCGTTTTATGAAACACAATTTGATCAGTGGATGGAAAGAAGATTAGAGGATCATAATCCTCTAATCAATTTCCTGTACAGCTATGCAAGAAACAAACCAAGCGAATTAGATGCTTCAGTGGCGTTTTTAACAAACACCCCCTTAGATCTTGTGGGCTGGCAATTTGATCATAGCAAGAGAGAAGATGTAAAAATAGTTCATGAACCTGTACTTGATGAACGGCAAATCAATATCCTGCCACCACCAGATATTCGCACAGTTATTCGCTGGGATAAAAATCCATGGGACGCAATAAGCAGTTATCCCAACAGAGAACGGGAGCCTGTATTTTGGCTGTTGCCATATTGGATGGGCAGATACCTGAAAATGATTGATTAGATCAAATGAAAACCCGGGTGAAATATTGGGTGGCATTTAAAATTGTCGCGCCCTGTATAATTTTCCGGTCGGTGTCCCACCGACCGGTAGCGGACGCTACAGGCGGGTGTCCACCACCCGCCTGCGACAATTTTAAATGCACCCGAAATATTAGGAATTTTACGTAGTATTTATTACATTGCGTATACTGTAATCCTTGTTTGAAAAGATAAAAAACAGAACATGCAGATAGTTCAGTACCTCTGCGCAATAGCCATTTTTCTTTCAGGTTTCATAACCTCTCATTTCAATCTTAAAGAGGTTGTGCCCGAAGAAAAAGTAATAGGGTCTGCAAACGATATTCTTCACCCTTCGTATACGGAGTTTCGTGATGTATCCTATGGTGATAATGGCGAATATAATCTTTTGGATGCCTATCTTCCACATGAAAGAAACGCTGATACCAAAGTAATTGTGTATATACATGGCGGAAGTTGGGTTGCAGGAGATAAATCAGAGTTCCCTACATCGTTAATTGAGGAACTGGTTGTTAAACGCAAATACGCGCTGGCTTCTATCAACTATCGTCTTGTGAAAGAAGGAAAAAACATTTTTCCCGCCCAGATTGAAGATATACAAAAGGCTTTATCCTTTATCTCCTCTAACGCCGCTGAATACAATTATAAGGGAAAAGAATTTGCTCTTATAGGCGCCAGCGCCGGCGCTCATTTAGCGCTATTATATGCTTATGGTTATGACCCCGAAAAACAGGTGAAAACGGTTGTAGATATTTTTGGTCCTACAGACCTGAGCGATGAGAGTGTTCGCAAACCAGGACTGGAAAGTAATGATATCATCGTGAATTATCTGGGCACTACTGATGTATCGGCTAATATAGTGAAAGAGGCAAGTCCTTTTTTCCAACTTACTCAGCAAACCGGCGTTCCCACGATACTATTTCATGGTTTAGCGGATAGTTTAGTAAACCCCGAGCAAACAAAAATTCTCTATAAGAAATTGCAGGCTCTCGGAATCCCCAGTCAAATCAAATTATACCCAGGTGAAAAACACGAACTTCGTCCGCAAATAGCTGCCGATGTATTTGGCACCATGATAGCATGGCTGGAAAAATATTATCGCTAAAAACGAAACTCCAACAACAAACTGATCGGTACGTGCCAGTGTCAGATCGGTTTGCGATGAAGATAATCTGTTGGTTTGCGGTCTGATCCTCCTGCGTCGGTTGCCGACCACAAACTGATCGGTACGCGCCAGCGTCAAATCGGTTTGTGACGAGAATAATCTGTGAGTTTGCGCTCTGACCCTCCTGCGTCGGTTGCCGACCACAAACTGATCGGTACGCGCCAGCGTCAGACCGATTTGTGATGAAGGTTATCTGTGGATTCGCAGTCTGACCCTCCTGTGTAGGGTGCCGACCACAAACCTTAAATCACAAATCCATCCGGCAAAATAGCTCCTTTCTTCACCACCACAATGCC
>CAZFGP010000088.1:0-18752 GCA_964518685.1 uncultured Terrimonas sp. | reverse complement strand
ACCTCCATACTCGATTATTCCGTGGATGATTTTGATAAAATATATCGGGTAAACCTCCGCGGCGCTTTCCTGATGTCGAAGTATGCTTTACAGGTAATGGCTGTGCGCGGGTATGGCCGGGTGCTGTTGATCGCTTCAATCGCGGGAAAAGAAGGCAACCCTTTTATGGCCGGATACTCCGCCACAAAAGCAGGAGTGATCGGCCTGGTGAAAGGATTGGGAAAAGAGTTTGCTACCCAGGGAATTACCGTAAACGGGCTGGCGCCGGCAGTGATAAAGACCGCTATGAATTCGGATACTGCGCCGGAGCAGATGGCTTATATGACGGCAAAGATACCAATGGGCAGACTGGGAACTGTGGAAGAGGTAGCTGCGATGGTTGCTTTTATTGTATCGCCTGAAAACAGCTTTTCAACAGGATTTGTTTATGATATATCCGGCGGGAGGGCCACTTACTGATGAGTAGGGATCAACGAAAACAGGTTTTGGTGCTGGGTGGCTCATCCGGCATAGGTAAATCCATCGCGCAGCGTTTTGCCGGTGAGGGATGGTGTGTGATCATCGCTTCCAACGATAGCGAAAACGCGGCTTTGGCTTGCAGCGAACTACCGGGGGAGGGTCATTGCTGGTTCGCAGTGGATGTACGTTATGACGAACAGATTGATCATCTGGTCGGGTTGCTTAAAGCCGCGCAAGCCAGGGTTGATGTATTGATTAATAGCGTTGGGATATCGGAGTCTTTTAAAGTGTTGGATACTGATTTTGCAGGGTGGAATAACGTATTAGAGGTGATGTTGTATGGTACGGTAAAAACCTGTCGGGCGCTTGTACCTTTCATACCCGAAGGCGGTCGAATCATTCATATCACTTCCATTCATCACCGGCGGGTGGAGAAGGGGCAATCGGCTTATGGAATGGCAAAAGCCGCTATCACCCAGTTTACAAGATCGCTGGCCCTGGAGCTCGCTCCTCAAAAAATTCTGGCGAATACGATCGCCCCCGGATTTATAGATACCGCCATGTCCATTAAACAAAATGGTATAAACGAATTGACTACCGAATGGTTTCATGACAATTATATTAAGTATGATCATTTGCCTTTGAAGCGTGCGGGACGTCCGGAAGAAGTGGCAGGCGTGGCATTTTTCCTGGCCGGGCCGGATGCAACTTATATTACCGGCTCAGTAATAACCGTGGACGGGGGCTTAACCATTACGTTTTAAGGATTCTCCCATTCAGGAACGGACAATATTTAGGGGCTGCTGTTCAACTACCTCGCATTTTTCTCTATGCCACGAATGCACGAATGTGCTTGTGGCATATTCGTATATCAAAATAGTATTATTGTATTTTATGGCTGATCGCTGCAGGCATTTTCAGATAATTCTTGCAAAAATCTGGTAGCAACAAAGTTGTCAGATCAAATCTTATCCTCAATAACGTACCATCCTCATAAAATTTTTACGAATTTCAACAAGATATTCGTGTATTCGTGGCATTTTATCCCACATCCATGAGGTGTCCCGGTTATTCAGCACCTTCTATTTATTGACCGTTAAATTTCTGCTCTTTTGTGAATCTCTAACCGTAAATTTGAGATATCAGAATTTTTAATTGAGATCATCCGAAGAACAGCGTTTATTACATGTATAAATATTTATTATCGTTTCTCGCTTATCTCCTACTTTTTTCCTGCAAGGAAAATCAACGGCAGGATTATACCACCTGGCGGGTATATGGCGGAAGTCCGGAGAATATCAAATACTCCGGTTTGTTGCAGGTAGATACCAATAATGTAACCCAACTGCGGCAGGTGTGGACCTATCATTCTGAAGGAAATGACAGTGCCCGCTTGGGTCCGATGCAATCTAATCCCATCATCGTGGATGGCATTTTGTTTGGCGTATCACCCCGTTTAAAATTATTTGCGATAGATGCCGCAACCGGGCAGGAAAAGTGGTCGTTTGACCCGGCGGATAGTCTGACCAATCCCCGTTGGACGTTGAAGTCTGTGAATATGAACCGGGGTGTTGCTTATTGGGAAGAAGGCGAGGACAAACGGATTATTTTTACGGCAGGGCCGGTAGCCTATGCGGTGAATGCGGTAACCGGGAAACTGATCTCCGGTTTTGGCGAACAGGGAGGGGTAGATCTGAAACAGGGATTAGGACGAGATCCTAAGGCGCTCTCCTTATCTCCTACTTCCCCGGTGATGATTTATAAAAATTTATTTATCCTGAGCGGACTGGTCAGCGATGCCACCCCGGGGCATATCCGGGCCTTTGATATTAAAACCGGTAAACAACAGTGGATTTTTCATACCATTCCTTACCCCGGAGAACCGGGTTATGAAACCTGGGAAGATACCACCGCATACCGGCACATGGGCTCTACCAATAGCTGGTCCGGCTTTAGCCTGGATGAACAACGCGGAATATTATTCGCCAGCACCGGAAATCCAACCAATGATTTTTATGGAGGAAAACGATTGGGCGATGGGTTATACGGTAATTGCGTTTTGGCGCTGGATGCCCTGACGGGAAAACTGATCTGGCATTATCAAACGGTGAAGCACGATGTATGGGATATGGATCTTTCCAGTCCCCCGGTATGCGTTACCGTTACCCGTGATGGAAAACGGGTAGATGCGGTGGCACAGACCACCAAAACGGGTATGGTGTTCTTATTTGAAAGAACTACCGGTAAGCCTATGTTTCCTATAGAAGAGCGCCCGGTACCGGTAAATGATCCCGTGCCGGGAGAAAAGTTGTCGCCTACCCAGCCTTTTCCGGTATTACCCAAACCCTTTGTGCGGCAACAAATAACGGAGAACGATCTGAACAGGCTGGTAGCGGATTCTGCTGAAATCAGGCAACGGTTTCTAAGCTTGCGCAACGAAGGTGTTTTTACACCTCCTACTACCGGGGGTACGTTGATTATTCCGGGATACGATGGCGGCGGCGAATGGGGCGGTCCGGCGATAGACCCTACCACTGATGTACTATATGTAAACGGTAATGAAATGGCCTGGATCCTGAACCTGGTAGAGAATAAGCCCAATTACGGCAGGGGTACAAAGTTAGAAGCGGGGATACGGTTGTATCATCAGCACTGTATGGGTTGCCACGGACCCCAGCGAAACGGCTCGGGTGATTATCCCTCTATCAAAGACGCGAAAGATCATTACACGACCGCCGCCTTTTATGAACTGCTTTCCACCGGCAGACGCATGATGCCGGGTTTCAACCATCTCAGTAAAGAAGAGATGAATGCCATCGCATCGTATGTGCTTGATCTTAAAGCTGAACAGCTGCAAAGCTATCGCGGACGGATACCCGAAGCAGGCGCCGATACTATTCCTTCTTATGGTTTCACCGGCTATAATAAATTTCTAACCCGGGAAGGATACCCTGCCATCAGTCCGCCCTGGGGAACTTTAAGCGCTATTGATCTGAACAGCGGGGAATATCTTTGGAAAATACCATTGGGAGAATATGAAGAATTGAAGCAAGAAGGTATTCCCACCACGGGCCGGGAAAATTATGGCGCGCCGGTGATCACGGCTGGGGGCTTAATTTTTATTGCAGCTACTTCTGATCAAAAGTTCAGGGCCATCAATAAAACCAACGGAAAGATCCTATGGGAAACGGATCTGCCGGCCTCAGGGGTGGCTACGCCATCTGTGTATGAAGTTAACGGCAAACAATATATTGTGATTGGCTGTGGCGGTTCCAAATGGGGTGGCAAACGCGGCGATAGTTATGTGGCTTTTGCGTTGCCATGAGGAGTTAATTTGATCTCACACATCTTAAGTCTCTCATTTACCTTTTGTAATTTCCTGCTGATACTGCAGATTGCAATTATCCCCAATTGCAACAAAAATGCTTATTTTCAACAAATTTCGGACAATTCCAGGAATCGGATATTATAAGACGCTTGCCGGTAAAGGATTTTGTTTTTCAGATTGGTTTGTAGTACACAATCTGCCGCCAAAAAATAATGAAACCCTTACCAATACCGAATTCCCTTCAGGTTAACTGCAATGTGAGGTAGGGTCAGTGAGTGTACATAAAATTAGTTGAAATAAATAGAAAGAGGGAAGGAGAGAATGTGTTGCACTGACCGAATAGAAGAGTGGAAATGTGGAAGTGCGTTGCCCGATGAAAAGGAGGAGTGTAAATGTAAGAAAACACAATAGAGGGATTGAAAAATGCCCCCTTGCAATTTAATGTTTATCGTTTTTCATCAGATTTTAATCACTCTCTACAACCCTTCTGATTCCCTTAGTTCTTCCCCGTGTGTGCCGGAATAGTAGATGTATCTTTAGGGGGATTCCGGCCAATAACCGGATATTGTTCCAGGGTTACATACTGCCCGCTAATGGGGCCTGACTCATCAGACAGCCAATACACGGCTGCGGCAGCAATCTCGGCCGGCCAAATAATCCGTCCTGCAGGCGCATATACGTTAGGCAGGTCTTTATACCAGTCCTCCTCCAGACCATGCTCACGCTTACGGATAGCCTCATTTTCTGTTAGCACCCAACCGGGATTAATCTGATTTACCCTTACCCCATCCTCTCTAAAAAGAGTGTCGCCCAAATTCTGCGTAAGGGTCATTAACGCCCCTTTAGATATACTGTATGCCATCAGATTAGGTTCACCGCTGAAGGCATTTATCGAACCTATATTAAGTACACATCCTTTTTGCTGCCGTAAATGAGGCAGCGCAGCCCTGATTAAAGCATAGGGGGCAATAGTATTGATTTCTAACACCTTTCTTAATAAATCAAGGTCGGTTGTATGGATATTAGAGGACGTAACTACAGCCGCATTATTAACTATAGCATCTAATTGCCCGAATCGCAGTACGGCAAGTTCTACCAATCGCTGAGGCGCCCCTTCAGTACTGATGTCTTCTATATGTAATACGGCTCTGTCATTACCCAACTCCGCTACTACCGCTTCACCCCATTCCTTTTCTAAACCGTGTACCACCACCCTGGCGCCTTCCTGAACACATCGTTGAGCAATGGCTTTACCAATGCCTGTACAACTGCCGGTGACGATGATGACTTTATTTTGTAACCGCATAATTCAATTTTGAAATTTCAAATTAAAGATTTGAAATTATCATACTGGTTTCAACACGCTCTTCACCACTTCCCCTTTGTGCATCTTTTGAAAAGCATCATGCCATTCGGTAATGGGCCATACGCCACCGATGATAGGTTTAACATCTAATTGGCCACTTGCCAGTAAGGCTATTACTCTCTCCCACTCGGGCCAGTTATGGCTAAAACTGCCTTGTAACGTAACATTTTTCTGCACCAGAGGGTCAAGGGAAAACCCCAGGGGTTGCGGGCCCCACCCCACTTTGGCAATATGTCCTTTGGGACGCACCAGTTGCAGCGCCATCTTCAGCGTGATACTTGCACCTGCAGCATCAATAACACAATCCGCACCTAAGCCATCCCGTTGGGTAGCCCAGGGCATGGCATCACCAATAATGGTTTCACAACCATACTGCTTTGCAATATTCAGACGATGTTTGTCGGCTTCAAGTCCTACTATTGCCACCTCAGCTCCACAAAGCCGGGCCATAGCAGCACACAATATTCCAATAGTGCCCGGACCGAGAACAATAACACGGTCGCCCGGTTTAAGACGGGTATTTTCCACCACAGCATTAAATGCCACACAACAAGGTTCGGTTAAACAGGCTTGCTCAAAAGGCAACTGATCGGGAACCCGATGAAGGCAACGGGCAGGAACGCGCACATATTTGGTCATAGCGCCATTAACCCCATAGCCAAAACCTTTTCTTGAAGGATCCAAATTATACAAACCGCTGCGGGTCATTGGACTATTGGGGTTTATGATAGCTGCCGTTTCACTCACTACACGGTCGCCTTCCTTCCATCCGGTTACCCGGCTTCCTAATGCAGCAATATGACCCCCAAATTCGTGTCCCAATACAACGGGATAATTAACAGGCCAGCTGTGATCGGATGTCCATTGATGCAAATCGCTGCCACAAACGCCCACGTTGGCAACTTCCAATAAAACATCTTCTTCACCTATTTCCGGCTTTTCAATCTCGCGGATCTCAACAGATCCTTTTTCCGGAGCATAATTAACTACTGCTGCTGATTTCATATAACAATTTGATATTTTAAATTTTAAATTTAATAGTGGTGTAACAGGCATCGGGTAAAAGTGTAAGGTGAGTTTTGGGGGATATTAAACGACAAGTCACCGACCGCCAGGAATCCCATCTCAAATCTGAAATCTCAAATTTCTCCGTATGCATGTATTTTTTCACAGATAAGCCGCAAAGAACTTTCCAGGTCACCATCTGCCGTTTTAAATGCATCAGCATCAATCGTCAGGGGTGCGCCCAACACGACTAACGGTGCCCCATAGGCAGGACATTGAATAGCCTGCTCCAGGCTTAATCCGCCTACAGCCTGCACCGGTACCTTTACAGCCTGCACTACTTCCTTCAACTGATCCAATGGACTGGGCATTCGTTTGCCCTGAGCTGCTATTCCCCGTCTTTCATCGTAACCAATGTGATGAATTACATAATCACATCCCAGGTCTTCCAGCCATTTGGCGGCAGCCACCATATCAGGACTGCCTAAATTGTCTCCCATCACCTTTGCCCCAAAATCCTTACCTGCCTGAACTACGCATTTTATTGTTTCTTCGTGTGCCCTTGCCATTACCACTACATATGTAGCTCCTGCTTTAGCCATCATTTCCGCTTCCAGGTATCCGCCATCCATGGTTTTCAAATCAGCAACAATAGGAATACCCGGAAACGCTTCGCGCAATTTGCGTACCCCATGCAACCCTTCCGCCAGGATAAGCGGAGTGCCTGCTTCTAACCAGTCTACGCCGGCACGCATCGCAAGTGCCGCAGTTTCAAGGGCTTCATCAATATTAGTAAGGTCTAAGGAGATTTGAACAATAGGTTTCATTTACTGTTATTTAATTCGTTTGCTGCATTAAAAAATGTTCCCAAAAGTAGGACTTTTTAAAGAGTTTGCCTTTGCCCGAACATACTCAAAAACTTATTTTATTTTTATTCACTCGAAATCAAAAAACGATTTTTATTACCAGTCACCTAACCGTTGAACCCCAAAAGCCAATCTGGACTCATGATCCAACAACCATTTTTTTCTCCATAAACCTCCTCCATACCCTACCAATTTGCCATTGGATCCAATTACACGATGGCAAGGCACCACGATATTGAGTTGATTTTTTCCATTAGTAGTTCCTACTGCCCGAATTGCTTTTTCATTGCCAATCCACCGGGATAATTCAAGGTAAGAAATGGTTTTTCCGTAGGGAATGTCGCATAAAGCATTCCATACTTTTTGTTGAAAATCTGTTCCCGGCTGACTGAATGGAAGATCGAATACCTGTCGGGTTCCGGCAAAATATTCCTCCAATTGAGCTATGCACATAGCTGCTAAACGTCCTGGGATTGACGACTTTTCATTGCTTTTCTCTATGGAAAAATCCACCTCATCATTCATATAGGATATAGTGAGAACCTTCTCTTTGCCGGCTTCAATTTTTAAAATCCCAATCGGGGAAGGATAATATGCAATGATCAGATTATCTTCATTCATCAGCAATCATAATAATAATAAGCCGTAAAGTTATTACAAATCCAGATCTGGTCTTCCCCCAATTTCGAACATGGGTTACTGTTATTTGACCGGATAAACAGGCAGGATGATTCTTGATGGCGTTTTTTCTCCTGTTAAAATTTGCTGAGTTGCCTTCCGAACATCTTTTGCAGAATATAATGACTCGCATGAATTAATGCTTCGGTTGAAGCGTGGAAACAAACTCGAACTAATAACCACCCGCAGCTTATGTCCCGGATTCAACTGATAGCCGGTAGCCCATACTGAAATTTGATGTTCAGTCGGTTTGTTTTTTTTCAGGACTACTCCAGCTCCTCCTTCCTGTATATTGATAATCTTTCCATCCGGGAAAACATCCTGCAAACTCACGAAAAAATCAGTGCAGCCTGCACTGCCTGATAACCATAAGGAAGCGGAGAGTGGACCGAGTAGTACAAGCGGTTTCTTTAAAATTTCCATATCGAAACTTACCTGGTCTTTCCTGTCAAGATTTTTGTTTTGAAGAACTCCGCCTACGCTGTCACCCAAAAATGTACCTCCATAATTAGGGAAAGGATTTAACGGATCATATAAATAAGAGAATGTTTTTCTTTTCCCCGGCTTTTGGGTGCTCAAAGTTTGGTTGGAGTGTAAATAATAAGAAGTGTTTAGGGTTTCTTCGGGAGGCCACACATCGGAGCCAACATATTCATTTCGCTCCATAATAAACAGGTTATATTTTTTTTCTAAAAAAGGTAACGGTAATGAAAAAGACCTGCCATTAAGCACATTCACCATGTATTCAAACCTGATTTTCCCGGCGTTCCCGGTGTGTTTACTTCCACCGTAATCATTTTTATATCCGGGAGTTCCGTGTGCCCAGGGACCAATAATAAAACGGTCAGGCGAATTTGTGTTCTTTGCCAATTCTTCAAAATCTTTCAACTGTGATTTTAAAAAGATATCATACCATCCTGCAACACTAATCACCGGACAATGAATAGTACCGTGATAGCCTTGCTGCTTCCAGTAATCATCGGACTTTTCATGCTGGAGCCAATCGGATAAAAAATCAATGTCATTAGTTGCTGAAGAAAGCGGAAGGTAGCTCATCCGCTCACTTATTTTTTCAAGAGAAAGGTTTTCTGCCCGCCTTTCTGCTACCACCATTCCCCATAAAAAAGCAGTTTTAAGAGAAAACAATCCGGAGGGATAGAGCAACTCATAAACATCTGAACTGCTGAAGTCAGGTGCAGCGGCATCCAGAGAGTCGGCAATGACCCATTGTGTATACCCTACATAACTGCCACCCCAACCGCCAACGATACCGTTTGACCAGGGTTGATTTCTTATCCACCTCAAGGTGGCTAAACCATCGGCTCTTTCATTCACAAAAGGATAAAATGAGCCTGAAGAAGCAAACTTCCCTCTCACGTCCTGTGTTATAATTGCAATATTATGTTCCAGAAATTTTTTGTTAACCCCATGATCTTTATTGTATGGCGAACGCATCAAAACACCCGGAAAATGCCCGCTGCTGTCAGGAAGAAAGATTCGGGTACTTAGTTGAACACCGTCATCCATAATTATGGAAGTGTCGATAATTTTTTCCTTCCTTATGGATTGAGTAAAACTCAAAGAGGTATTGAACGCCATGAGCATCCACAATAGAAAACAGCCTTTAAGCATTGTCTGTAGCATACATATTCGGATTGCCATTAAAAATCAATTATGAAAGTTAATGATTTTAATAATTCCTGGAGAATAGGTTACTTTAGACAGGAATTTTCAAACCTATTACAGCCATGAAGTGTCTGACATACTTTCTTTTATCAGTATGCTTAATCTGTTTTTCAAAATCATCATCGGGAAATACAGGCCCGGCAGGACATAAAATTGTAATTTTAGCAGGTACTAAAAGTCATCCTTCGGGCTTTCATGAATATATTAAATCAGCACGACTGATAAAGGCTATCCTGGAAAAGCAAAAATCATCCAACATAACTGTTGTTATTTATAATGACTGGCCGCAAAACCCGCATGATCTTGACGATGCCAGCGTAATTGTTAGTATTTCTGATGGCAGAGATGGGCAACTGTACAAAGATGCTGCTCACCTGGTACCTGAAAGAATTCCTTTTATCGAACAACAAATGAACCGTGGCTGCGGTTTGGTAACCATCCATTTCTCAACTTTTTCTCCAGATGAATACGGGGCAAAAATATTAGAATGGAATGGCGGATATTTCGACTGGCAGGATGAAACAGGGGAGCGAAACTGGTACTCCGGCATTTTAAATATTGAAACAGAAGTTTTTCCCGCTTTGCCCGTTCATCCGGTTTGCCGCGGAGTAAAGCCATTTAAAATTGATGAGGAGTTTTATTATAATATCCGGTTTCCTGAAAATACATCAGGCTGGAATCCCATACTTACCGTTCCGCAGCTGAATAGCGATAGGCCTGATGGTAATGTTGTAGCCTGGGCTCTTGAGAGGAAGAATGGTGGCAGAGGATTTGGCACCACGATGGGGCACCGGTATTCGAATTGGGCAAATAAGGATTTTCGCAGGTTAATTCTGAACGGCATTGTTTGGGCTGCAGGATTAGAAGTCCCGCCAGGTGGGGTAAAATCAACCTTTTATACAGACAGGAAAGTGACAAAGCTACTGTTTAAGAAAAACAGGAAAGCACTTATTCTTACGGGTGATAATATTGAGGCGCATGAATGGGAGAAGACCACTGCTGCGCTTCAGGATATATTTAAAAACTCTCCTTTTCATATTGATGTATCAACCGATATTGAAGATTTGGGGCAATACAATCTTCATGATTATGACCTGCTGATATTGAATTACTGTAACTGGAACCATCCTCACCCCTTGTCGAGCCCGGCTAAAAAGTCATTCACCGACTATCTTTTCTCGGGTGGCGGGCTCATGATTTTGCATTTCTCCAACGGCGCCTTTCATTTCTCTTTGCCCAATGCGCCCGAATCGGATTGGCCGGAATATAGAAAAATATGCCGCAGGGTATGGGACCACCATAGCAATAGCGCCCACGATGCTTACGGAACTTTCACCGTTAAAATCCACCCTTCCAAACACCCCATCACTAAAAGATTGAAAGGTTTTGAAACCACAGATGAATTGTATTACAATCAAAAAGGAACAGAGCCTATTGATACGCTGGCATTTGCTGTGTCAAAAAATACCGGAAAGGAAGAACCTCTGGCCTGGCAATATCAATATGGCGAGGGACTTGTTTTTCAAACCGTGCTGGGGCACAACGCCCGGGCTTATTCGTCTGAAGGATTCAGGCAGCTTTTGTTACAGGCTGCCAGGCGGGTATCAAAAAAGGTGAAGTAAAATCAAATACCTCACCAGGAAGTGGAGCTGCAGGGAGTCGAACCCTGGTCCAAACAAATCCACCATACGCTTTCTACATGCTTATTTGATGATTATTTGTCGGAGATAAACAGGACATCAACCTACCAATTCATCCCTTAGCTGTATAGTCTTTTGTTATGATCACAGCCTTTCATAACAGCATTCTATTTTCTTTTTAAGTCGGCGGCGGCCCTTGGTAACAGACAAACCCGGACGGCGGCCCGAATGACTAACTAATCACTGATTAGGCAGCCATGGCATACTGTGTATTGCCATTTAAATTGTTGAATATTCAGATTAAGGTGCTAATTATCCAACGCACCGCATGCTTACACGTACAAAGAACTTTGCTGTCAAAACCGGTCAGCCCCGGGAGAAATATGAAAATCAGAAGAGCATTATCCTATTGAAATCCCTTCCATTTTTTCTATTTGCATTTCTGAATTTGCAAAGATATCAAATAATGCGGGAAAGATGAATCACCTTTTAACGAAACTCATATCTATAATGAAAATACCACTATACAACCTGAGGGATATTTTTCATTAGGCGATACCGAGATGGCTATATATTGTTGTCCATCAACGGAATAAGTTGAAGAATTAGAGCTTCCCACACCGGGCAATTCGGTTTCCCATAATTGCTTCCCATTGGTTTTATCAAAGGCCCTGAATTTCTTATCCCTGGTTCCCGCTAAAAAGACCAATCCGCCTGCCGTTGCCATTGGGCCTGTCATACTCACCAAACCTGTTGGAGGCTCTCCTGGTTTTTGAAGTTTAGGGTCAGTTCCTACAGGTGTTTCCCATTCATATTCTCCGGTATTCAAATTGATAGCGTTTAATATACCATATGGGGGTTTTATCCCCGGATTGCCATCCGGGTCGGTAAAACTTCTGTAGGCGGTAACATTTCGGTATTTAATCTCCGGCTTTTTTTCTTTCTCTACCCTGGTTGTACTATCTTTCTCCTTATTTACGGGAGTGAGTTTCGTATTTACGAACTTATCGTCTTTGCGTTCATATAAAAAATCAATAATGGCTTTTTCCATTCGTGGACTTCTTATAATACCCGCAAAGGAGGGCATTTTTCCACTGCCTTTTTTTATCAGATCGAGAGCTGCTTCCTGAGAAAGCTTTTTCTGAATATTGATTAAAGGAGGAAAATTTCCCAACCCGCCTTTTTGGTCTCCATGGCAGGCAGAGCAATAGGTTGCATAAATTATCTTCCCTTCCTGATAGGGAGAATGAAGGGGATTGAGTTCGCCTAATTCCCCGATGTCTTTCAAAAGAGCAATCTCAGCCGAGTTGTTGGATTTAACATACAATATTCCCGCTTCCTTATCATATGCGCCCCCACCCCACTCTGCACCGCCAACGCTGGCAGGCAAAGACAAAGAGCCTTTTAAAGACGGGGGAGTAAAGATTCCTTCATACCGGTATGAACGAAAGGCATTCACTAAAAAATCATGTCCGCTTTCTGTAATATCGTTTAAATCTTCTTCTGTAATATGCTGTCGCGAAAATGGCTTAGGCTTTAAAGGGAAGGGTTGTGTAGGCCAGGCTTCTTCTCCCGGCACATCGGATGCGGGTACTGGTCTTTCTTCAATCGGATAAACAGGTTCTCCTGTTTCTCTGTTAAGAATATAAATAAATCCTGTTTTGGACAACTGAGCGACGGCATCAATTTTCTTCCCATCCTTATTAATAGTTACCAGGTTGGGAGCTGAAGGTAAATCGTAATCCCAAAGATCGTGATGAACCGTTTGGAAGTACCATAAAAGTTTTCCTGTTGCTGCTTCAATAGCAATTACGCAGTTGGCAAACAGGTTTTGTCCTAAACGGTTTGCACCATAATAATCATACGAGGCGGAGCCGGTAGCGGAAAAAACAATTCCTCGTTTTTCATCGAGTGTCATTCCACCCCAATCGTTAGCGGCGCCAACATATTTCCATGCATCCTTCGGCCAGGTTTCATAACCCCGCTCGCCCGGAAGCGGGATGGTATGAAAAGTCCACACTAATTCTCCTGTTCTTACATCAAATGCGCGATTGTATCCGGGTATGCCTTGTTCTGAATCGGAAGACCAGGCTCCGAGGATGAGTAAATTTTTATAGACGATTCCCGGTGAGGTTGCCACCACGCTGATCCTGGCAGGATCATCTCTCATCCCAATATTCAAATCCACTTTACCAGCCTTTCCAAAAGTAAGAATAGCCTTTCCGGTTATAGCATCTACAGCAATAAGATAATGTCCTGCAGTAAATAAAATTCTCTTATCCTCTTTATCCTGCCAATATACCACCCCCCTGGACTGTCCTCCTTCTCCGGTATGCTGACCTCCGCCAAAAGGGTCAAAATCCCAAATTTTTTTTCCGGTAGCAGCATGCAATGCGTATAGTATGTTGCGTTTTGACGTAACATACATCATCGTGTCAATGACGATTGGGTTGCTTTGAGAACCATACCAGCCGAAATTATTTTGTGCATCATTAGGATCGAAAATCCAGGTAACCTTTAACCGGTCAACATTTTTATCGTTAATCTGTTGTAATGAGGAATAGTTGCTCCCTGCCGCATCTGCCTTATATACCCTCCAGGAACCTTTTTGTTTCTCCTCCGGATTACAAGTCGTTAGGAAGATTGCCAGGAGAACCAGCGCTATAGGGGTGGTGAAGCGAACTCTCTTTTTTGCAAAATGTAAACGACTAACAAATGAGCGAATCATTATGACAAGCTTAACCTTATAAAGATAAGGGTTCAACTTTCACATTCCAACTCTTATTTTCAAACTCAAAAAAATCGAATTACTTTCCTCTTCCCCATCCAAACCAATCATTACCATTGGCATAAATCAGCAGCCCCAGCAATATAATCATGCCAACAATCTGGGCATATTCCAGGAATTTATCGCTAGGCTTACGTCCGGAGATAATTTCGTATAGCGTAAACATCACATGCCCTCCGTCCAATGCCGGAATTGGCAACAGATTCATAAATGCAAGGATGATTGAGAAGAAGGCGGTTATTCGCCAAAAACTTTCCCAGTCCCAGCCATAATCAGGGAATATGGATCCCATGGCTTTAAATCCACCAACTCCTTTGTATGCACCCGTTTCAGGAGAGAGTATTTTTTTGAACTGATCAATATAAAATTGCAACTGGTCGCCAGCCATTTTTACACCTGCCGGGATAGCTTCAAAAAGACTATAATGTGTTACCTGCAAACTAAGAATACCCATGCTATCTAAATCTGGAATGGTGCTTATCGGATAAAACCCTATGGTACCTTCCTCTGTAACCAGGGTGGGTAAAGTAAGGGTGTCTTTTCCTCTTAGCAATTGTATCTCCACCGTTTTTCCTTTGTGGGCAGTCAGGTTGGTCTTCAGCTCATCGAAAAAGACAGCAGGCGTATGATCCACTGCAAGAATCTGATCTCCATTTTTCAGTCCTGCCTTTTCAGCATTTCCTGATGTCTGAAGCTCTTTAACGATAACGGGTATTCGCGGCTCAAGTAAAGGCGTCCGGCTTCTCTTTTTCTCTACCAATTTCCCTATAAGATCTACCGGAAGATGAATTGTTTCGGGTTGCCCGTTTCGTTCAATACTCACCGAATTTCCCAAAATCAATTTCTTTACAATATCTGTGTAATCGTCAACCGGTTGATCATTTACTGCTAATATTTTGTCTCCGTTCTTAAATCCCAAATCAAACATCAGGCTATCTCTAAAGGTCAATCCATATTTCATGGAATCTACCGGTACTTTTTTTTCACCCCATACCAGGAGTATCATGCTGTAAATAAAGAATGCCAAAAAAATATTCATAGTAACGCCGGCAATCATAATGATCAACCGCTGCCAGGCTGGTTTGCTTCTGAACTCCCAGGGCTGGGGTGGCTTATTCATCTGCTCCTTATCCATACTCTCATCAATCATTCCGGCAATTTTTACATAACCTCCTAATGGCAACCAGCCAACACCATATTCCGTATCACCCACTTTCTTTTTAAATAAGGAGAACCACGGATCAAAAAATAAATAAAACTTTTCGACCCTGCATTTAAACCATCTTGCCGTAATATAATGTCCTAACTCATGTATAATAACCAGAATAGACAAAGATAAGATCAGTTGCCCTGCCTGTAATCCCACCGAAGTCCAGTTGATCGCTAAAATTGTTGTCATTGGAAACCCTTCACTTTTTTTAAATCTGAATTCTAAAAAGACAATAATGAAACTTTCTTTTTCAAATTCAGTAATTCATATTGTTATATCTGTGTTATATCTGTATCAAGGAAGCCGCAAAATTACGAGCCTCGGCATCGCTCTCAAAATATTCTTCCAAAGTAGGATTTTCAATGAAGGATATTTTTGCCATTGTCCGTTCCACAATTTCCATCATGTCCAGAAATCCAATTCTGTTTTGCAAAAAACCGTATACGGCTAATTCATTTGCGGCATTGAGAATGCAGGGTACATTACCACCTTTGTACAGGGCTTCGGTTGCCAGGGCCAGATTGCGGAAGGTCTTAATGTCGGGTTGTTCGAAATGAAGCGCGGGAGACCGGGTGAAATCATATCGGGGCAGGGAATTGGGAATCCGGTGGGGAAAAGCAAAAGCATATTGAATCGGGAGTTTCATATCCGGTAATCCCATCTGGGCTTTAATACTGCCATCTTCAAATTGCACCATAGAATGAATAATACTTTGCGGATGAACGATTACCTGTATCTGATCGGGTTGCAGATTAAACAACCACCGGGCCTCAATCATTTCCAATCCTTTGTTCATCAGAGTGGCGGAATCTACCGACACTTTAGCTCCCATACTCCAATTGGGATGTTGTAATGCATGTTCCTTTTTAACGTTTACCAAAAAGTTAGGCTTCCTCCCAAGGAAAGGTCCACCTGATGCAGTCAACACCACCTTTTCTATTTTATTTCTGGTTTCGCCGATCAAACATTGAAAAACGGCAGAATGCTCCGAATCCACCGGTATTATCGGAGCCCTTTTTTCTACCGCATACTGCATTACAATATCGCCTGCCACCACCAGGGTTTCCTTGTTGGCCAGGGCTATAGATTTTCCTGACTGAATAGCTTTCAGGGTAGGTTTTAGTCCTGCAAAACCAACGATAGCAGCCAGCATCATATCATAGGTGTCAAAAGCAGCCACCTCTTCCAAAGCCTTTTCTCCCGAAAATACTTTCACATCAGTGGAGGCAAGTGCATCCTTTACTTCGGAATATTTGGATTCATTTACGATCACCACTGCATTGGGATTGAATTTTTTTGCCTGATCAATCAGCAGCTTACTTTGTGTATGAGCCGTTAGAACCTCTACCTCAAACTTATCAGGGTTTGCTGCAATTACTTCAAGCGCCTGTGTACCTATTGACCCCGTTGAACCAAATATGGCTATCCGTTTTTTCATTTCATTTTTTATTGTATCTGGCAAAAATGCCGATAAAAATACCTATTTTGTTCTATTGCAACTTACTGTTGAAGAATATATCCTGTCAGTCCAGGAGAAAGGGTTGCAGGCCCTCAGCAATCTTTCTGTCGTTGCTTAATCTGGGTACCTTGTTTTGTCCTCCCAATTTGCCAACGCTTTTCATATAATCTATAAAGCCATTTTTTCTGATTGGCCGAATTCTTAAGATTTGCAGGATATTACCGCTGATCAAGTCGTCGTAGTAGATGTTCTTTTCCCTCAGGTTCTGATCCACCATCAGGGAAAAAGCGTGCATATCCTGAGGCAGTTGTTCAAATTCTATAAACCATTCGTGATAACTCTTTCCTTTTTCCTGATTTACTCTGGGAGCTACGGTAAACTCAGTTATTTTCACTCCTTTCTGTTCAGCCGCTTTCATGAGACTATACTCCACCTCTTCCCCAATCACATGTTCACCGAAGGCTGAAATATAATGTTTTATGCGCCCTGTAACAATAATTCTCCACGGATTTACGGATACAAATTTTATGATATCCCCTATATTATAGCCCCACAATCCGGCATTACTATTAATTACAAGGGCGTAATTTTCTCCAATCTTTATATCCTTTAGAGAAAGCCGGGTAGGATTTGGTGAAAAGATTTCCTGTGCAGGGACAAATTCAAAAAAAATACCAAAGTTAGTATTGAGTAATAGTCCTTCACTTTCCCTGGTATCCTGAAAAGCAATAAAACCTTCTGAGGCAGGGTAGGTTTCAATGGTATCCACGTTTTTTCCGATACTCTCAAACAAACGTGCTTTATAAGGCTCAAAATTAACGCCTCCGTGCACCATCACATTAAAATGTGGGAACAACTCTCTTATTTTTTTCCCGCTTCGCTCTGTTAAACGATCAAAATACATCTGCATCCATGGGGGAATTCCGCTAATCATGGTCATGTCCTGGTTCATTGTTTCATCAACGATCTTCTCCAGTTTTGTTTCCCAGTCTTCGATACAATTGGTTTCGTAACTGGGTAATTGATTGGTACGCAGATAGGCCGGAATCAGATGGTTTGAAATACCACTTAAACGACCCGTTGGAATTCCACCCACTCTTTCGAGCTCGGGGCTGCCACTGAGAAAGATCATTTTTCCATCAGCAGACGAGTAGTTGCCCGTTTGCGACATATAACAAAAAAAAGCATTCCTCGCCGTGTCGAAATGATTACTTACCGATTCCTTTGTTATGGGAATATACTTCACACCACTGGTGGTTCCGCTTGTTTTGGCAAAATAAATGGGCAACCCTTTCCATAAAACATTGTGTTTCCCCTGCTTAATTCGCTCAATATAGGGTTTAAAAGATTCATAATCCCGCAACGGAACAGCTTCCCTGTATTGATCATAGGAACTTACTTCTGGAAGACCATGCTCCTTTCCAAACTCTGTTTTCCTTCCTGTTTTCAGCAAGTCTTTTAATATCCGCTCCTGATCTTCAAGAGCTGTACCCATTGATTTTTGTACCTGTTTATAAATATAACCGGCAAAAGGCTTTGCTAAAATAGATTTAATCTTCATGTGCCTATAGCAAGAATAGTTGAGATTGCAAATATAGCCTTACCGCTGTAAAGCGCCATTTCGGGCTCAGGAAGATTTTTTCATTCTATTATTTGTTGAAAAGGAAATTAATCCTACCTTTGCACTCCTTAAAATTTGCCTCATGTTTGCAATAGTTAAAATAGCGGGTCAGCAATTCAAAGTTCAGCAGGGACAAAACCTGTATGTACCCCATTTGTCCGGGAAAGCAGGAGATAACGTAGAATTTTCTGATGTTTTGTTAACGGACAACGGCGAAAGTATTGCTACCGGCGACAATATTAAGATAAAAGTTAAGGCTGAAATTACTGGCGAGGTACAGGGAGATAAGGTAATTGCTTTTAAAATGAAGAGAAGAAAAGGCTTTCGCAAAAAGCACGGACATCGCACTTTGTATACGCAGATCAGAATTACGGATATTGCGTAAGCAAATTTCAAACATTACAATTCCAGTTCGGGTTTTTAAATTCTAAATTAAAAGATCATGGCACATAAAAAAGGAGAAGGCAGTGTAAAAAACGGTCGTGATTCCCAAAGCAAAAGATTGGGTGTGAAAATATTTGGCGGACAACCTGCTATTGCCGGCAATATTATTATCCGTCAACGTGGCACGTCTTATCATCCCGGAAAAAATGTTGGTGTTGGAAGAGACTTTACTTTATTTGCTTTAGCCGATGGAATGGTTGAA
>CAZFGP010000087.1:0-18756 GCA_964518685.1 uncultured Terrimonas sp. | reverse complement strand
TATTCAAATACTCAGTTCCGGGGAAGTTGTTTTATTTCAATTTCCCCTTTTTTTGCAGATTCCATGACGGGGACTGCCCATGAAATTGTGGCGGTTTCACCTTGTCTACCTCTTTCTTTATCAACTTCTCAATAGCAGCAAAACTTCTTTGTTCTTTCTCTCCAACCAGCGTATAGGCCATCCCGTCCGCTTCGGCCCTTGCCGTACGGCCAATGCGGTGTACGTAATCTTCACCATCACGGGGTACATCATAATTAATAACCAAATCAATAGTGTCAATATCAATGCCGCGACTTAAAATGTCTGTGGCAACCAATACAGGGATTCTGCCACTGGTAAAACCAGCCAATACTTCCTCCCGTTGAAGCTGCGTTAAATCACTATGCATCTCTTCTGCTTTTAAACCGTCATGTTTCAGCATTCTGGCCAACAGTTTTACATCTTTTTTACGACTGCAAAAAATAAGTACATGCTTAAACGTGGCTGATTTCAGCAGATGTTGCACAAGAGGCAGTTTTTGGGTTTCATACACCAGAAAAGCTTTTTGAACAATCTTTTCCGGAGGACGCGAGATGGCGATATTTATTTCTATCGGATGGTGAAGAATTTGCTGAGCTAACTTCCTAATCCTTGGAGGCATGGTAGCCGAGAAAAGAAGGGTCTGTCTTTTTTGAGGCAATTGGGCAATGATCCGGTTAATATCATCTAAGAAACCCATATCGAGCATTCGATCGGCTTCATCCAATACCAGAAATTGTAATCCTTTTATTGATACATAGCCCATATTAAGATGGGCAATCAGCCTGCCTGGTGTGCAAATGATTATATCGGCCCCCATCTGCAGAGCTTTCTTTTCTCCAACAAAGTTTTGTGCATCACTACCGCCATATACTGCCAGGGAACTGATAGAAGTAAAAAAACTGAAGCCTTCAACATACTGTGCAATCTGAATAGCAAGTTCCCTTGTAGGCACAATAATTAACGCTCTGACATGACCGGAGGTTTCTTTCTCAAGCAAACGATTAATTATCGGAAGAAGATATGCAGCTGTTTTACCAGTACCTGTCTGAGCCGAAGCAATTATATCTTTTCCTTTGAGAATTGCGGGGATGACCTGTTCCTGGACAGGGGTCGCTGTTTCATAGTTGGAAGCCTCAATGCCTTCCTGAAGGCTGGGATGAAAATTAAATTCTGTAAAATCCAAATGAAGAGATTGTTTTATTCTTGTTCTCCTAAAGGTTATTTTCTTATTATACAGCCATAAAGATATTATAATTCTGGCATTCCTAAAAGTTTATGCATTTATGGGTGTCAAATCCTGATGCTTTGCCCCGTCCGGCTAAGCTGTGAGCTTCTGAAAAGTTCGACTATTCATAATGAGGACAGAAGTCTCCTTTAATTCCAGAATTGCAAAAGCAGGGTTTATTTTTTTACTGCGGAAGAATAAGGACCAAAGACTTCTTTCACCGGCATATCCTCCCGGCTGTCATCAAGTATTATCACATAATACTCTTTTCCGCCGGGCATTACGCGAACAAGGATATGTCCCTGCTGACTTTTATAGGAATGATCTATCAGCGATCCAATAACGTATTTATTGGCTTCAAGCATATTGGTCGTAAACAGATCTCTCGGCCCTTCATATAAAAACGGCGTGGTTAAACGCCTCAATACCTCCTCTCCGGGATGATCCGCCGACCAGGATTGTTGAATCCAAACCCGGGGTTTTAGGACCCGGATCTGATTTTCATTAACCGCGTTCCGGTTACCATGGTGATCCATAGTGGCAACATCCACGGCTCCAACCACTTTTGCTACCGGCGTCTCCACGTCTTTCCACCAGGCATCTCCATACGACACCAGACCGCCACAATCTCCTCCCGTATAATAGGAAAACGGCCCGTAATGTAATACCAGCACAAGGCTTAGTTCATTTTCACCCGGCCAGCTTTCAGGACGCATCGGGTCTATTTCAGGGAAATAGGAAATAACACTACTGTCTTTACCCGTCCAAATTTGTCCGTTCGATTTGATGTTCCGGACATAAAAAGAAGGATATTTTTCCGGATGGTGCGCTAATTTTATTTGAGTCCGACTGCCGGCTTTGAAACCCGCCACCTTCATTCCTTTTTGTTCGTGCACCGACAGGAAGTTAAAATAGCTTTCTATTGCCTGCTCAAAATTAATCTCCCCGCTGAACTTACCTTTGGACTGCTTAAAATCGTAAGGATAATTATAATCGGGGTACCCTCTGTCCAGGAAATTTCGAATAGGTATTAATTCCCCAACCCCTGTGATGCCGCTGAGAAAATACTGACCGGTTGCAGATAATTTTGCACCGGGATACCAACTTCCGAAATGATCGTCGTGGAAATGAGAAATGGCGGCATAGTCTATTTCCACTTTATCTTTTAACGGAGAAACTCGTTGAATATATGCCGCAATCCATTCATAAGCACGTTTACTGTAATTGGGTCGCATGGGCGCATTCCGAGGCGTGAAGGCCCGATCACTGGTCGGATTCATTTCCCCGGCATCAAAAATCATAGTTGTGCCATCCGGAAATATGTAAAATGCAGCATTCCCCCAACCGGTATTGATATGATGCAAATCGAGATAGCCCTCTTTCCATTCCGGCAATGGCTGTCCGGGCGTAGCTGGTTGAGAAAAGGAGGATAAGAATAAAACGTTTAGACCTAAAAATACAAATCCTTGCCGTAAGATTTTTCCTGCTGACATAGAAACAGAATTTATTATCATTCAAAAATACAATGATATGAACCAAATGCAAAAGAGGAGCTTTCAAAGCATAATGAATGCCACTGCTCAACGTTAGCATGAAAGGATTTAATGAACGCCTTCCTTAATTCATGGGGTTTAACGTAATATTGTTTTATAATAAAGGATTTCTTCATGCGCTTTGTCCGTTTTATTGAGGTAGTATTTTTTTTGCTTCTGTCGGCGGCTCTTGCGGCACAACAAAGAACTGCTGCTGTTATAGGCAAAGTAGTTGATACCGAAGAGAAACCACTGGCAAATGTTTCTGTTGTGATATTGGGCAAACAGTCCGGAACAGTAACTAATGATTCAGGAACCTTCAGGATAAATGTTCCATCAAACAAGGCGTTTGCACTCACTTTTTCATCTGCAGGTTTTCATACCGTTCAACGCAATTTTTTCTTAAACCAAAACGAACAGGAAAAAGTGGTTATTCGATTGGAAAGCAACACAAAAATGCTCAAAGAGATCATCATAATGAAGGACGCTGATCCAGTAGCCCCTGGACTCATAAAACTTAACCCTAAATACGCGCTTAGCATTCCTGCTGCTACTGGAGGCGTTGAAAATCTGATTAAAGTATTTGTGGGCAGTAACAATGAGCTGACTTCGCAATATTCGGTAAGAGGCGGCAATTATGACGAAAACCTGGTTTATATAAACGACTTTGAGATTTTTCGCCCTTACCTTGTAAGTAACGGCCAGCAAGAAGGGTTGAGCTTTATCAACCCTGTATTGACTGGTGGAATTAACTTTTACAATGGTGGATTCCAGGCAAAATACGGCGACAAAATGAGCAGCGTTTTGGAGATACAGTATAAAAAACCTGTAGCATTCGAAGGGTCTGCTTACTTAGGATTATTAGAACAGGGATTTCATGTAGAAGGTCTTTCCAGAAATAAAAAGTTCAGTTATCTTCTGGGGGTACGCAACCGGAGCAACAGAAACTTACTGAGCGCCCAGGAAACCAAAGGGAATTATCTTCCTTCTTCTTCCGATATTCAATCTTTGTTTACCTACCGTTTCAATGACAAATGGCAGATAGAGTTCTTAGGTGCTATATCTGCAACGAAGTTTAAGCTGATTCCCGAAGAGGCCAAACTTACTTCCTCTGTTTTATCTCCTCTTTTTACCCGTAATCTTGGTCTTGATATTTTTTTTGAAGGGAATGAGAAAGACAGATTTCAAACCAGTATGTTGGGTCTGAGTGTGATCAGACAAATGAGTAAAAAATTAAAGTTGAAATGGATGTTGAGTCGTTTTGAAGATAATGAGTCTGAGGCTTATGACATTAAGGGAACTTATCTCTTTGGTGAAAGAGGCATGGACCAATCCAATTCCAATTTTGGTTCTATTATCAATCCACTTGGTGCAGGTGTCTTTATGAAACATGCCAGAAATACACTGTTTATTCAAAACTGGAATCTTTCTCATAAAGGCAACTGGAATTTTCAAGACCATTTTTTTCAGTGGGGAATCAGTCTGGAGAGGACAAATATAAAAGACAGGCTGAGCGAATGGGAAGCCCGTGATTCCGCAGGTTATAATCTTCCCTACCCTTCTCATCGGATAGAATTGTATCAGGTTAGAAAATCGGCTGCAAATCCGGATATAAATAAGTACACCGGCTATATTCAGGATAATATCTCCTTAGGAAGAAACAATCAGATCAGTCTGCTGGGGGGCATTCGTTTCAATTACAACAGTTTGAACCATGAAATATTGGTTTCCCCGCGCGTGCAGGTGTCATGGTCGCCTGATATCGAAAAAGACTGGGTCTTGCATTTAGCAACAGGGGTGTACGATCAGCCACCATTTTACCGGGAACTCAGACGATATGATGGCACAGTAAACAAATACGTGAAGTCCCAAAAGAGCTGGCAGATAACGGCGGGGGCTGCCCGTAATTTTATTTTATGGAACCGGCCTTCACGATTGACAATGGAAGCTTATTATAAACATTTAACCCATGTAAATCCTTACGACATTGACAATGTACGTATCCGATATTTTGGAAACAACAGTGGCAAAGCTTTTGCTGGTGGCATAGAAATACGCCTTTTCAGTGAACTCGTCAAAGATGCAGAAAGCTGGATAAGTATAGGATTAATGCGAACAATGGAAAAAATTGAGGATTATTATTATTATCGCTTTAAGAATGCTGCGGGTGAATTTATTACCTCACAAACAAAAGATCAGATGGTGGCCGACAGCGTTCGTACTGATAAGGGTTGGATGAGGCGCCCTTCTGACAGACTACTTACTTTTGGTATGTTTTTTCAGGACTATTTGAGTACGAATAAAAATTTCAAAGTGCATTTGAATATGATTTATGGCAGCAGTATGCGTTACAATATTCCGGAGAGCGTTCGCTATCGAAGCGAGCTGAGTCTGGAACCCTATATGAGGATAGATATTGGGTTTAGTGCCCTATTATTAGATGGCGATAAGCGTACCCGAAGAAGCCATGATCCTTTTCGTAATTTGAAAAGCGTATGGGCCAGCCTGGAAGTATTTAATCTGCTGGATCGGGATAATACCATCTCTTACCTTCTTATCAAGGATTTTTCTAATGCCGTTTATGCGCTTCCCAATCGGTTGACTCCGCGTTTACTGAATTTTAAGATTTTAACCCGGTTTTAAAAAAGTATTCACAATTGGGGATAAGTAATTTGTTATATTATCAGATATGAATCCTTACATTTGGAACAGACGGATTGGATTAGTCTGTAATTTTTGAACGACTATTTGTGAAAATAAAAGACACTGACTTGACGGAAACTATTATTAACCTCGAAACCGTTAACCCCATTGAATTTTTTGGAGTTAACAATGGCAAGCTTGACCTTCTGAAAAAGAAATTTCCTTTGTTGAAAATTCTCAGCAGAGGTACCCAGATTAAACTTAGCGGAGCGCCGGAACAAATCAAATCTGCAAAAGAAAAGATTGTTCTGCTGGTACAATACCTTGAACGTTATGGGCATGTCAGTGAAAATTATTTTGCAGATACTGGGGGGAGATGACGTTGAGACTGTGGATCATTTTGTGGAGCGAAACAGTAATGACATCCTGGTATTAGGGCCCAATGGCAGAAGCGTTCGGGCCAGAACCCCCAATCAGAAACGTCTCGTTGCAGCTGCTGACAAAAATGACATTGTTTTTGCAATAGGCCCAGCCGGCACGGGAAAAACGTTTACCGCAGTTGCTTTGGCCGTGAGGGCGTTGAAAAACAAGACGGTTAAGAAAATCATCCTTACCCGTCCTGCTGTTGAAGCCGGAGAGAGCCTGGGATTTTTACCCGGAGATCTAAAGGAGAAGATAGACCCATATCTGCGGCCGCTTTATGATGCACTGGACGATATGATACCAGCAGAAAAGCTCGGCTATTATATGAGTACCAGGGTAATTGAAATCGCTCCGCTTGCTTACATGCGCGGGCGCACTTTGGATAACGCCTTTATCATTCTGGATGAAGCCCAAAATGCAACTGATCTTCAGATTAAGATGTTTTTAACCCGTATTGGCGCAAACGCAAAAGCAATCATTACGGGCGATATTACACAGGTAGATCTTCCTAAACACCAACGAAGCGGATTGGAAAAAGCAACCCGTATATTAAGAGGGATAGACGGAATAACCCATATCGAACTGGATGAAAGTGATGTGGTTCGCCACCGGTTAGTTAAGGCTATCATTAAAGCCTACGACCGTGACCAGCAAAGATTGAATCACCATCACGATGAAGTCGTAAAATAGCTAAGATTTGTTTTAGGGGTTAATGTAAGCAGGGTTTCATAAATCAGTTTAATAGTATTTTCTATATCTGATTTATGCAGCATTTCAACGGTTGTATGCATATAACGTAGCGGTATAGAAATAAGCACGGAAGGACAACCATCATTTGCATAGGCAAAGGATTCAGTATCCGTACCGGTGCTCCGGCTTACCGTACGAAATTGTAATGGAATCTTTTTATCGTCTGCCACCTTTTGTACCAAATCCAGTAACTTATTATGAACCGCCGGGCCATAAGCAGGTGATGGGCCTTTTCCACAGGCTACATCTCCTTCAATCATTTTATTAATCATGGGCGTAGTGGTATCATGGGTTACATCTGTAATGATAGCTACGTCCGGCTTAATTCTCCTGGCAATCATTTCTGCCCCCCTCAACCCAATTTCTTCCTGAACAGCATTTACTATGTATAACCCGAAAGGTAACTTTTTCATATTTTCTTTCAACAAACGGGCCACTTCAGCAATCATAAATCCTCCAATACGGTTATCCATAGCTCTGCCGATATAGTAGTCGTAGGCCAGTTCGTCAAATCCTTCTTCATAGGTAGCTACAGAACCAATATGAATACCTAAAGCTTCCACTTCCTCCTTAGTCCTTGCACCGCAGTCCAGGAACAGGTTTTCCACCTTCGGCTGGGTCTCTTTTTCACTTCCTCCAATGCGGGTATGAATAGCCGGCCATCCGAATACGGCTTTCACTGTTCCCTTTTTGCCGTGGATGATTACTCTTTTTCCCGGAGCAATCTGGTGATCCACACCTCCGTTGCGTTTCAGATAAATTAATCCTTCCTTGGTGATATAATTTACGAACCAGCTAATTTCATCTGCGTGCGCCTCTATCACCACTTTGAATTTTTCTTTGGGATTAATTACACCAACAGCCGTTCCGTAAGGGTCTGTAAAATAACTGTCCACAAATGGTTTAATATAATCGAGCCAGAGTTTCTGTCCGCTGCTTTCAAAGCCGGTTGGGGAAGCATTATTCAGATAGTCTCTTAAAAAAAGAAGAGCCTTTTTGTCTAATAGTGATTTTTCTCTTGCCTTTGTTTCCTTTGCCATTGTTTACTGAATTAGACGCAAAAATAGCCAATTCTGTTTTAAACAAAATCTTCTGTCCAAAACGGGTGCATCCCGAATTTTCGCTCCATCTTCGGCATCCCGGTCGGTGGGACACCGACCGGTAGTGGGCTCTACAGGCGGGTGTCACCCGCCTGCGAAAATATGGGATCCACTCCCCAAAACAACAGGCCGGGATGAAAACAGGATAACGTTATAACAAAATAGTAAACAAAGAAGATAACATCATCAATCCATCCAAAACGAAATAATAAAGATAATCTTCAAAGTGCTTTTTACTGTAACTGAAGAGTATCCAAACAATCGCTCCGGGAATCAGGAGCAAAATAATGGTAAGCAACGAAAAGGACATCCAGAACAGCAGCACCGTACCAAAAAAGAAGATGAACAGAGAAAGAAGGAATATCCGGTTTATGGTTTGATCACTCATCCAGGTAATCATGCTTTTTACACCCTGGGTCCTGTCTGCATCCCTGTCCCGGTAATCAAATATTATACAAATGGCATAAATCAATGCATAACGACTGACGCAAAAAAGGGTGTGTGCTATGGTCCAGGGAGTATCTGAAATTAGAATAGGCAGAGCTGTCGTAACATACATCCAAACAAAGGTGAGGAACAGGGTTTTTCCAAATGCAATTCTGGCAAGCCAGGAAAAATATTTATGAGGAATTTTTGGCGCACTATATAAGAAGGTAGCAACAACTCCTATTCCCAAAGAAAACCAATGCATCCGAAATTGCCATGCAAGGAAAACCGACAGCAACAGGGTAATTACATAAATGCCCAATAATAGTTTACGGTGATGATAGTTCCATGCAATACGGGGGGATGCAGAGGGAATCATTGGAGTAAGATACCAGTGAAAATTATAGCTGCAGAGAGTAGCAAAAAAAACGAAGGCATAAAACAACGTTTTCTCGTAGTTCAATAAAAATAACTGATTGGTCTGTTCAACCATCATTACAGCACATAAGGAGATAAAGAAATTGGTATAAATGAAGTAACGAAACAGTGTACGCACTTGATGATCGTTTTCCTAAAACCTATTGTTTCAGAATAGTAATGGGATCAGAAACAAGAGTATCACTCCGGTTTCCGGCAAGATCCGTAAGCCAGAATTTAAAGACCGCCTCCTCTGATTCCTGCAATTTATTGCACCTTTTACCACCGGCGTAATCTGTAGGTGAAAACGTCAAAACAATTTCTCCCTTCTGATTACTAAAACCTGGCAGATCATCCGATATGGTATATCCAGTGGTATCGAGGAAAGACGGGTCTAGTCCAGGATCGAAACAAGGTGAAAGAGAGGAAGATTTTTCAATACAAACCGGAACACCAGCCAAATCACCCTGTGCATCCGTATATTCGATAGTAAATACAAGGGTTGATCCCACAGCAACTGTTGGACCCGGGGATACCGACTTTAATTTGAGCATAGGTTTATCGCTAAACGTATCTTTGCCGCAGGAAGTCATAAAAAATAATAATATTCCTATTGCAATACTTGCTCTCATATATCTATTCATTAAAACAAATGTAAATATTCCCTTTGAATAAAAAAGCATTATATAACGTCCTGCCCGACCGAATATTTGAATTTAACATTTCCCAATTTGATGAACTGGCATTGGATGTTTTTAATTTTCAATATAAACATAACCCTATCTACAGGCAATATACAGACACTCTGGGGGTTATTCCGGACAAGATCAATACCATTTTTCAGATTCCCTTCCTCCCCATTCGTTTTTTCAAGAGTCATCGGGTTTGCAGCACTGTATTTGAGCCAGAAACTGTTTTCGAAAGCAGTGGCACTACGGGCACTATCAATAGCAAGCATTATATCAGGGATTTAACTCTGTACAAACGTAATTTCCTCAGGGGATTTAAACAATTTTATGGCAACCCTAAAGAATGGTGCATTATCGGGCTGCTGCCTTCCTACCTTGAGAGAGACAATTCTTCATTGGTAGTAATGGCAGATGAACTGATACGACAGAGTGGTCACGAGAAGAGCGGTTTTTACCTGAATGAATATGCTAAACTTGCCTATAACCTTAAGGAACTGGAACAAAGCAAACAAAAGACCCTGCTGATAGGAGTAACTTTCGCCCTGCTGGATTTTGCAGAACAATTTCCTATTCCCTTACAACATACGATAGTAATGGAAACCGGCGGCATGAAAGGAAGAAAAACAGAAATGACAAGGCAGGAAGTACACGACAAACTGAAAAAAGCTTTTGACCTGACTTGCATCCATTCGGAATATGGAATGACAGAATTGCTTTCACAGGCTTATTCAGTCTGTGACGGTTTTTTTTATAAGACCGATAGAATGCGGGTATTAATAAGAGATGAAGACGATCCTTTTGAAATAAAATGGCCCGGAGAAAAAGCGGTAAACGGTGTTTTAAACATTATTGATTTAGCCAATATTTATTCCTGCTCTTTCATTGCAACGGATGATGCAGGAAGGCTTCATGTCAATGGAAGTTTCGAGATTCTGGGTCGTGTAGACAGTAGTGATATCAGAGGTTGCAGTTTAATGGCGGTGTAAACTTATAATTTGAAATCTTACATTTAAGACGGATTGAGCAGCCGAAGAAATCTGAGTTTCGGGATGTCATAAATATTCAACCTGCAACAATCCCGTACATGCCACTGTTTTTCTCTCCTGATGGCTTTGAAGAGCAAGTTCTATAATGCGGATTACATTATAGCTTTGTTCCGGCTGAACGATCAGCGGGGTGCCGTTTATGATCGTTTCATAAAGATCATGATAGTAGTCGGTATAATTCCCACGGAGAGAAGGATATTTTTCTTTTATCATTTTTCCATCAATTTCTGTATGCAGTAAACCAAAATCCGTTTCCGGTTCCAAGCCCCAGTCTTCTCCCAAAGGCTGTTCTCCCAATTTCAGCCTGGCCTCCTGAGGATCATCTCCATATTTGATAAATGATCCTAAAGTACCCTGAATCATATAACGCGGCCCGGGTTCTCTAACCAGCATACCTGCATGCAGGATCACTTTAGAAAAACCATAATCTAACCACAGGTTAAAATAGTCGTCCGTTTTTGCATGGGGTCTTTGTCTCCGAATATCAGCGGTTACGGAAACCGGCAATCCGAATAAGCATAAAGACTGATCAATCAGGTGTGCACCAAGATCAAATAAAATGCCACTCCCCGGCAGAGCTAACTCTCTCCATGCATTGGGGCGTGCTTCAGGACGATAGCGATCAAAATGTGCTTCAAATTCATGAATTTCTCCCAATAATTCTTTCTTCAATATTTGCTTTATGGTTCTAAAATCACTTACATATCTGCGATTCTGATAAACACTTAAAATCTTTCCGGCACTTTTGGCCAGAGAAATCAATTGTTTTGCTTCTTCGGAAGTATTAGTGAATGGTTTCTCCACCACCACATGTTTTCCGGCTTCCAGCGCCAATTTTGCAAAAGGGAAATGCGTATCATTGGAAGAGGTAATGATAATCAGGTCTATATCGGCATCTGATACCAGCTTCTTTATATCCAGCACAATTTTAACCATAGGGTATTGTTCTGCAGCTTCGCTATTCTTTCTTTGAAGAATACTTTTTAGCTCGTATTTCCCGGACAGCAGTGTAATAAAGGGGAGATGAAATACTTTGGCAGAAACTCCAAAACCGACTACACCAACCCGTATTTTTCCCGGACGCATAAAGGAACTTTTAAGTTTTTTGTTTTACCAAATCAAGAGCAAACTTTAATTGCTGTTCCGGTGTAATATGAGAATTGTCAATCACCGTCGCATCTTTTGCCATCCTCAAAGGACTGATTTCACGATGAGAATCAATATAATCTCTCATCTCTAAATTGTTTTTCACTTCTTCAATGGTGGTATTGGGGTTTTGCGCATACAATTCCTTAAACCGACGTTCCACCCTTACCGCTTTATCTGCCGTCATAAAAATTTTTAATTCAGCATCAGGAAAAACAACGGTTCCGATATCTCTTCCATCCATTACAATCCCTTTTCTCTCACCCATCTTTCTTTGCTGGGAAACCGCAAAAGTTCTCACATCCTTTAAAGCAGCGATCTCGCTTACTTTTTCGGCAATAAGCATCTCACGAATCAGATACTCTACATTTTCTTCATTAAGGTAAATCTCTGTAGCACCAGTCTGGCCATTTATTCTAAAACTGAGATCAATGTTTTCCAGGGCTTCTTCCACCTGTTCTTCTTTTGACCAGTCTACCCTATTCCGCAGGAAATATAAGGTAATGGCCCGGTACATAGCACCGCTATCTATATAGGTATACTGCAACTTTTTAGCTAGCTGTTTGGCTAAAGTACTTTTCCCGCATGACGACCAGCCATCTATGGCAATGATAATTTTCTTCATTCCTTAAACAATGCCCATGCAAAATAGGAATTAATTATTCTAAATCAGAATTTCGAAATACCAATTATTTCCTGACGACAAGTGTGGAACGAGAAGGCTCAATTTTCAAGAACACGAAAAAATATTATCCCCATCAAAAATTTTGTACCAGCAGATTATAAATAAAACAAGTACCTGAAATGCATGGATGCATCTCATATTTTCGCTCCATCTGCGGCATTCCGGTCGGTGGGACACCGACCGGTAGTGAGTTCTACAGGCGGGTGTCTCACCCGCCTGCGAAAATATGGGATGCACCCAAATGCGTCCACTAAATTTCTATTGAGGAAAAATTATATAGCTTTGCTCCATAAAGATTTCTTTAACTTTTTAAAACTTTATTATGGACAACTGGTTAACCTCATTAATTACGGAAACCCCGCAGCAAGGCTTCGAATTAGCTATTACACTTTCGCGCCGGGGTGTTAAATACACGCAGCCTGATACAGAAGTGCTTCATAAACTAAGACCTGAGTATGCCAACGATGCCGATAGTCTTACCGCTGCCTCTCAAGTTATTGCCACAAATTTTCAAACAGTAGCTGCTGCCAATAACTACTGGCGGGACAAGAAATAAATAGTTTTATTCTACTTGAACGGCATGTACTAAAAAGTGCACACACCTTATAAACAACGAGCCGGTATTATAAAAACCGGCTCGTTGTTTTTTGAAAGTTACCAAGAGGTTTGAAATTATGCTTCTGATTTTTCTTTTCTGCTCTCTTCCTTAAAAACAAATTTCAATAATCCTTTTTCTTTATCCAGATCGGCTATCAGTAAATCTCCCGACTTAATATTTGTATTAAGAATTTCTTCTGCCAGAGGATCTTCAAGATACTTTTGAATGGCTCTGTGCAAAGGACGCGCACCAAACTGCTGATCATACCCTTTCTCTGCCAGAAAACTTTTGGCTTCTTCAGTAAGCTCAAGTGAAAATCCAAGAGAACTTAACCGCTTCATCACATCCCGCATCAGGATATCAATGATTTTAAAGATATTTTCCCTGGTAAGAGAATTGAAGATCATCACATCATCTATCCGGTTTAAAAATTCAGGACTAAAGGTACGTTTCAGCGCTTTTTCAATAACGGCTTTATTGTTCTCATCTGAGGTCATTTGACGTGCTGCCGTAGCAAAACCTACTCCGTCTCCGAAGTCCTTTAACTGACGAACTCCGATATTGGAGGTCATAATGATTAGGGTATTCTTGAAATCCACCTTTCGGCCTAAACCATCGGTAAGTTGTCCGTCATCAAGCACCTGCAACAAAATATTATAAATATCCGGATGTGCTTTTTCTATTTCGTCTAATAACACTACTGAATAAGGTTTACGACGTACTCTTTCCGTCAGCTGTCCGCCCTCTTCATACCCAACATATCCCGGAGGAGCGCCAATTAAGCGGCTCACCGTAAACTTCTCCATGTATTCGCTCATATCAATGCGGATCAGCGCATCGTCTGAGTCAAACATATATCTTGCCAAAGCCCGTGCAAGTTCTGTTTTGCCCACGCCGGTGGGTCCCAGGAAAATAAAGGTACCGATGGGTTTTTTGGGATCCTTCAAACCTACGCGATTGCGTTGAATGGCTTTCACAATTTTATCAATTGCTTCATTTTGCCCAATCACCGCTCCGGCAAGATCATCAGCCATGCGACGCAGCTTTTCGGTCTCTGCCTGCACCATTCTTTTCACGGGAATGCCGGTCATCATACTCACCACCTCCGCTATAGCTTCTTCATCAATAGGATAACGTTTATGTTTACTTTCTTCTTCCCATTGTACTTTAGCTTTTTCAAGTTCTTCCTGCAATTTCTTTTCGGTATCCCGTAAGGAGGCAGCTTCTTCAAACCGCTGGCTTTTTACCACCTTGTTCTTCTCCTGTTTAATATCTTCTATCTTCTTCTCCAGCTCCACAATTTCATTAGGCACATTAATATTTTTGAGGTGAACGCGAGCGCCCACTTCATCCATAACATCTATGGCTTTATCTGGCAACAAACGATCAGTAACATACCTGTCACTAAGTTTTACGCAGGCTTCAAGCGCATCCTCTGCATAAGTTACACTATGGAAGTCTTCATATTTAGACTTGATATTATTTAGAATCTGAATCGTTTCTTCCACACTGGGCGGATCAATCAGAACCTTTTGAAACCTTCTGTCCAATGCGCCGTCTTTTTCGATATACATGCGGTATTCATCCAAAGTGGAAGCGCCGATACATTGCAATTCACCACGTGAAAGAGCAGGTTTAAAGATATTAGAAGCGTCTAAAGACCCGCTGGCTCCTCCTGCTCCTACTATGGTATGAATTTCATCAATAAAAAGAATAACATCCCGGTTCTTTTCCAACTCGTTCATGATTGCCTTCATCCTCTCTTCAAATTGTCCGCGATATTTTGTACCGGCAACCAATGCTGCAAGATCAAGGGATACCACTCTTTTGTCGAACAACACCCTTGATACTTTCCTTTGCACTATGCGTAAGGCCAGCCCCTCTACGATAGCAGTCTTCCCCACTCCGGGCTCTCCTATAAGAATAGGATTGTTTTTCTTCCGGCGGGATAAAATCTGAGACACTCTTTCAATCTCTTCCTCGCGACCCACAATGGGATCTAGCGTGCCCATTTCCGCAAGACGGGTAATATCCCGTCCAAAATTATCCAGAACAGGGGTCTTACTTTTTGCGCCACCGGTATGTGATTTTGTTTTTTGCTGATAACTTTTCTTTTCATCATCAAAATCATCATCTGCATCATCTGTGAATTCGCTTCTGATATCATTACTCTTTACCATTCCTAATTCATTTCGGAAAAGATCATAGTCTACATCAAACTGATTCAGAATTTGAGTAGCAATATTCTCCTTGTTTTTGAGGATAGACAGCATCAGATGTTCAGTCTCTACAGTAGGGCTTTTCAGCGCTTTGGCTTCAAGTACGGTGACCCTAATTACTTTTTCGGCCTGCTTGGTTAGCGGGAGGCTGTTGATATTAGCAATATTCTTTCCCGTTTTATCTTTTATAGCCAACTCCACTTCTTTACGGAGTTCATAAAGATCCACATTGAGATTCTTCAATATCTTTACCGCCATATTCTCCCCTTCACGAATCAGACCCAGCAACAAATGCTCTGTTCCAATAAAATCATTCCCTAACCTCAGCGCTTCCTCCCTGCTGAACGAAATAATTTCTTTTACCTGAGTTGAAAAATTATTATCCATCTATTTGTTTTTAAAATTGAGCAATACAATAATAACTAATAATTTTGACTTCTGTTGATTTATAAAACATTGCAAGTGTGTGAATTATTGTGTTTGGGCGCTTAACCTTTTTGGGGCATTAAACAACAAAACTTTTCAGTTTGTTCGCACAATCTCCACACGCTGTGCTTAAGCAATCAAATACTGCCACTTTTGTCCTTAACAACCGATTAATCAAAAGAACTCAACTATGAACTTCAAAATAAGTACCAGAGAAAAATTTCATGTCATAACGATTGATGAACTCGTTTTCTATGCTAATATGACAGACAAGCTACGCGAATTGTTTAATGAAGTTACACAAAATGATGTTAAACACATCATTTTGAGCCTAAAATATGTGCAGGATTTGGAAATCCCCTTCATGCAATTTCTAGTACAGGAACAGGAACGGGCATTGGTTGAAAACCGGTCATTTGTGATCTGCGAACTGCAACCCCGTGTTAAAGAACTGCTTATGGAAGAGGGCGCTTTAGATCTTTTAAATATCACTCCTACAGAAAGCGAGGCCTGGGATATCGTACAGATGGAAGAGATTGAACGGGAATTGCTGGGAGGAGAAGAAGACACCTAAGAAAGAAGAACCAATATCTCAGTTACTTTACTGCAATTGCAAAGTATCCTAATACCAACTATCTTTTGTTGCGAAATATTACTCAATACGGGGAGGGGCTAACTGAACTCCAACCACCATCAACCACCAGAGTTTGACCTGTAATATGTCTTGACGCCGGAGCCACAAAAAACAAAACGGCATTAGCCACATCCTCCACGGTACCCGGCTTCCCCATTGGGGTGAGCCGACTCCAGGTTTGTCCATAATCCGGATCTTCACTGGTTCTTTCCGTAACCGTAGCTCCGGGCGCGACAGCATTTACTGATATTTCATATTCTGAGAGTTCAATAACCAAAGCCTTTGCCAGCATCTCCAGCCCTGCCTTTGTCATTCCATAAGCAGCCAGATTTTTATGCGCCTGATGTCCGGTTACGGAAGACATAAACAAAATACTGCCACTACTTTTCTGCCTGATGATTTGCCTTGCAACGGCTTGTGCTAACAGGAAACTCCCTCCTAAATTTAACTGCATAACCTTGTATAAGGATTCTGCAGGATAGTTCAGAAAATCTCCAAACAGGGTGATTCCTGCATTGGCAATGCCAATAGTCAGTTTTCCAAATTTAGTAACCGTCCCTTTAATTAAGGTTTGAATGAAATCAGGGGAAGAAACATCGCCCGGAAAAGCTGCACAATTATAACCCTCATCGGCAATAACAGCAGCAGCCTGAAGAGCCAATTTTTCATCCACATCATTTAAGGCAACTGAAGCCCCCTGTCTACAAAGTTGCCGTGCAATTTCAAAACCAATCCCTTGTCCTGCACCCGTTACAACAGCTACCTCATTTTTAAATACTGCACCGGAATCAACCATATACAACAATACCTTTTTACTCAAATATTAAGTCTCAAATTTTTTAATGCGAATCTCTAGAAACCTGACTTCCGGAGGAGCCTTTTAAAAAGTCAAGATCTACTCCTAAATGCGCCTGTTCTACATGTTGTACATATAAACTCACATATCCACGATTGTAGGGAGAGGGGGCAACCACCCTTTTTGCTTTGCGCTTAGCCAGTTCCTCTTCCGAAATATCAGCATGAAGAATTCTATTTTCTACATCAAGTGTAATCATGTCCCCATCCTGTAAAACAGAAAAATTACCTCCCACTGCAGCCTCGGGTGATACATGCAATACTACGGTTCCAAAACCAGTACCACTCATCCTGCCATCAGAAATCCGCACCATATCAGTTATTCCCTTATCCAGTATCTTTTTGGGCAATCCCATATTACCCACTTCAGGCATTCCGGGATAACCGGAGGGTCCCACATTTTTTAAAACCATCACACAATTTTCATCAATATCCAGATCAGGATCATCAATCCGGTTTTTATAATCTTCAATACTCTCAAATACTACTGCTCTGCCCGTGTGTTCCATCAGGTGGGCACTGGCCGCTGAAGGCTTTAATACAGCACCTTCCTCGCAAATATTGCCTCTTAACACTACAATTCCGGATATATCATTAAAAGGTTTGCTGCTGGAAGCAATAACCTCCCGGTTGTAACATTCTGCCTCTGCAATGTTTCCGGCTATTGTTTTTCCATTTACGGTAATACAATCTCCATGAAGCCACTGTTTCATCTCCTTCATTAATGCTGGGAGTCCACCGGCATAATACATATCCTCCATAAAATAGTCTCCTGATGGCTGAAGATTGGCCAGCAAGGGAATATCTCTGGAATGAACATCAAAATCATCAATCTTAAGATCTACTCCAATTCTGCCTGCGATAGCCAAAAGATGTAAAACAAAATTGGTAGAGCCACCAATGGCCGCATTCACCTTCATGGCATTTTCAAATGCCTTCCGGGTAAGGATATCCGAAAGGCGAAGGTTTTCCTTAACCATTTCCACTATGCGCAATCCCGACATCTGCGCCAGCACTTTCCTTCTTGAATCGGCCGCCGGAATAGCTGCATTCCCGGGAAGTGACAGTCCCAGGGATTCCACCATACTCGCCATGGTAGAGGCTGTTCCCATTACTGCACAATGACCACGACTCCGGCACATACAGGCTTCTGCCACCGTCATCTCTTCCTCCGACATGGAACCGGCACGAACGGCTTCACTGAAACGCCAGACATCACTGGTACCTATATCTTTACCCTTATACTTTCCGGTAAGCATTGGACCACCAGATACCACAAGGGTTGGCAGGTTTACACTGCACGCGCCCATTACCAGGGAAGGGGTGGTTTTATCGCAACCGCAAAGCAATACTACTCCATCCATCGGGTTGGCACGGATAGATTCCTCCACATCCATACTCACCAAATTACGATAAAGCATAGCCGTGGGTTTAATAAGTGTTTCTCCGAGTGACATCACCGGAAACTCAACGGGGAAGCCGCCTGCCTCATAAATACCATGCTTCACTGATTCTGCTAATTCCCTGAAATGTGCGTTGCAGGGAGTCAGTTCAGACCAGGTATTGCAAATTCCAATCACCGGTCTGCCATCAAATTCATAAGAGGGAATACCCTGGTTTTTCATCCAGGCCCGATATATAAATCCATCCTTACCGGTTTTCCCAAACCAGTTATGACTTCTTAACTCATTGCTCATAGCATTACAATCTTTTTTTAAAGATATTGCTTTTGAAGGAATTAAATCAAATTGCTTTTCTGATTTTGCGAATGACAAATTTCTTGTCTGGCGCTCCCTAAAAAGAATCTTCGGTTTACGGACTGACCTGCGGCACCGACCGTAAACGACAATCCGGTCGGTACGCAATAGCGTCAGAACGGATGGGTTTGGAAAAGAATCTTCGGTTTACGGACTGACCTGCG
>CAZFGP010000086.1:0-18789 GCA_964518685.1 uncultured Terrimonas sp. | reverse complement strand
ACCCGTTTCGGAGAAGCTTTATTAGATATGCGTATGAACCAGGGGCAGCAACTTACGGCAGCAGATTTGCTCAACACCTATAGCCAACAGCAATTACATACGCTATTTGAACAATATGGTGAGGTTACTAATGCCAAATCTTTGTCTAAGTTAATAACAGACCAACGAAATATAACGGCTTTCAAAACGGTAAGTGGATTTAAGAATGCAGTATCGGGTATAGTAAAGGGCAATCCTAATAAATATTTTGCTCAGGTTTTTCAGTCCTTACGGATTGCCGTAAACGATGAAATGGGTGCGCTGAAGGAAATGCTGGAGCAAACCCCTTCCCTGCTTAAAAAAGGCGGCAGAATTGCTGTTATCACTTTTCATAGCATTGAAGACAGGTTGGTGAAAAACTTTTTTCGTAATGGCGGCTTTGGAGAAGTAGCAACAGATTCATTGTATGGAACAAAACCTGAAAATCCGTTTCGGATAATTACAAAAAAGCCCATCACACCATCCGAGGCGGAAAAAAAAGCAAATCCCAGAAGTCGTAGTGCAAAACTACGGGTGGCAGAAAAAATTTAGGTATGTATAATATAAAACACAGATGACTTCAGGCTATGTCTGAATCTGAAAAAATAAAATACGATGAAGATTCGCTGCTGGTAGGTGGAGTAAAAAGATGGCTAAATTATCAATGGATAGTTAAAAACCTCTATTTTTTTCTCTTCCTGGCTTTGCTTGCATCCATCTATATATATAATGGGCACTATGCAGAAAACACCATTAAAGACATCAACCGCAGTGCGCGGGAATTAAAGGAATTGCAATATGAGTATAAAACGGTTAAGGGAGAACTGATGATGCGGGGCAAACAAAGTGAACTGATAAAAGCGGTGGAGCCACTAGGTTTAAAAGAACTGCAGGCGCCACCGGTAAAAATTATTATAGAGAAAAAATAAATAAAAATCCGTCCTTATCAGAAGATGAAAGACGGTTGTAAATAACAATTTGGAAATAAAAAAAGACATATTATGGCGGGTGTACCTCTGCTTTATCGGCATCGTGGTACTGAGTTTGTGTGTAATAGGAAAGGCATTTTACATCCAGCAAATCCAGGGCGACTATTGGATAGGCTTGAGCGATAGCCTTCATTTAGAATACCGTTCTATTGATGCCGACAGAGGAACCATTTACAGTGAAGACGGTAGTATGTTAAGTACCTCAATTCCTTTTTTTGATATCCGTATAGATTTCCTTGCAGACGGACTTCGTGAAAAAGAAGGAAAACGTTTTAAAGAAAATCTTGACTCTCTATCTCTTGGACTGGCACAGCTTTTTAAAGATAAGAATGCAGCTGCTTATAAAAATATGCTCGAAACCGGCTTTCGGAAAAAAGACCGGTATTTTCTTCTGAAAAAGAAAGTCAGTTTTCAGGAATACCAGGCCCTGCGCAAACTCCCGCTGGTAAGGCAGGGCAGAAACAGGAGCGGATTTATCATTGAAGAACAGGAAAAAAGACTTACTCCTTTTGGTTTACTCGCTAACCGCACCATTGGGTTGGCCCGAACCTATACAGATAGTGATAAAAAAATAATTAGCCAAAATGTAGGTCTCGAAAAAACTTACGACAGTATGTTGAAAGGGGTTACAGGAAAACGACTGATCCGACGAATATCAGGAGGCGCGTTCGTGCCGGTGGAAGGATCGGAAATTGAGCCGGAAAACGGAAAAGACATTGTTACCACCCTCGATGTAAATATTCAGGATATCACACAAGCTGCTCTGATGCGAATGATGACAGGCAATGAGTCTTTGGAAGGCTGCGCTATAGTAATGGAGGTGGCAACCGGAAAAATTAAGGCTATTGCAAATTTAGGACGCATGCCCGACGGATCATATTTTGAATCTGACAATTATGCGCTGAAGACTGCCGAGCCGGGATCTACAATCAAACTCATTACCCTTCTCTCTGCTCTGGAAGATAAATATGTAACGATAACAGACACCATAAATATCAATAACGGCAGTTGGGTACTCAACGGCAGGAATATACGCGATGCAGAAAGGTCGCCCAAAACCGTGCTTACCATTAAAGAAGCTTTTGAGCACAGCAGTAATGTTGCCATGGCAAAACTGGCGTATACTTATTATGCCAAAAATCCGGCAAAATTCATTAGTCACTATGAAACACTTCACCTGACCATGCGAACCGGCGTTGATTTGAAAGAGGAATTTTTTCCCTTAGTAAAAAACCCCTCACGAAAAGACTGGCACATGCAAACGCTTCCGTCTATGGGGTTTGGTTACGAAGTGATGCTGAATCCGCTTCAAATTTTAATGGTATACAATGCCGTAGCCAACGGGGGCAGACTGATGAAACCCTATCTTGTGAACCGCGTGGAAAAGGACGGAAATCTGCTTCAGCAATTCACTCCGCAGGTCCTGAACGAAAAGATTTGTTCTTCAGAAACATTGTATCAATTACAGGAGTGTCTCGCGGCAGTATGCACCCAGGGAACTGCCCGGTCAATTTTTAGAGAGGCACTGTATCAGGCAGCAGGCAAAACCGGTACCACTAAAGTCAATGACGGAAAATTCAAATATGCCGATGGCGCCTATCAGTCTTCTTTTGTAGGCTATTTTCCGGTTGAAAAACCAAAATACTCCTGCATCGTTGTGATCAAAAATAAACCACATGCAGCGAAATACTTTGGAGGTGCAGTTGCGGCACCCGTGTTTAAAGAAATTGCAGATAAATTGTACGCCCAAAGCGCAGATGAGCAACAGCTTTTTGCAGGCCGGTCAACTACCGACAGTGATTACTACAGATGGTCGGGAAACGGCGGAGAGATCAAAAGTATTTTAGACCGCATGAGGGTGCATTATAAAGACTCTGCTGCTGTCTGCGAATGGGTTGTAATGACCAATAATGAATATACCCCGGTGATAAAAGATTTGAGTATTGGGGGAAAAACCATACCCGATGTTTCCGGGATGGGGTTAAAAGACGCTTTGCTGTTACTTGAAAATATGAGTTTGAATGTAATGATAAAAGGAAAGGGAAAGATAATTAATCAATCTCTGCCGGCAGGTTATCCGATTAGGGGAAGGGAAACGATTTCACTTGAGTTGAATTAAATTCCAGCTCATGAAAAATATACATATGAGGTAAATGAAAATATTACGGGACATATTATATAAGGTGAATATCCGGTCTGTAAAAGGCAACCTGCTTACAGAAATTAAAGATATTCAAATTGACTCCAGGATGGTTTCAGAAGGCACCTGTTTTATTGCCATAAGAGGCTTAGCCCGGGACGGTCACGCCTTTATTAATAATGCGGTTCAAAATGGCGCCTCAGTAATTATCGCCGAACAGTATCCCGAAAAAATATCACCGAAGGTAACCTATATACAGGTTGATGACACTGCCCTGGCTGCCGGATATATTGCAAATAACTTTTTTGATGAACCTTCCGGTAAAATGAAGGTAGTGGGCGTAACGGGCACCAATGGTAAAACCACCATAGTTACACTGCTTTTTAAATTATTCAGCGGCTTAGGTTATAAGTGCGGTTTAATTTCCACCGTACAAAATCAGATTAACAATACTGTTATCCCCGCTTCACATACCACCCCCGATGCAATCAGCATAAATGCTATGATGAAGCAAATGCTGGAAGCAGGATGTAGTCATGTTTTTATGGAGTGCAGCAGCCATGCCATACATCAGCATCGCATCACAGGACTATATTTCACGGGCGCTATTTTTAGCAATATAACGCATGATCATCTCGATTATCATAAAACTTTTGAGGAATATATCCGGGTTAAGAAGTCCTTCTTTGATCACCTGCCCTCCGATGCCTTTGCCATCAGCAATGCAGATGATAAAAGAGGAACGGTGATGTTGCAGAATACGCCGGCAAAGAAATATTTCTATAGCCTGCAAACTTTAACCAATTTCAAAGGCAAGATATTAGACAGCAGCCTAACCGGCTTGCACCTCCTTATCAATGAACAGGAAGTGCATTTCCGCATGATCGGAGCGTTTAATGCCTATAATCTGCTTGCCGTTTATGGCGCCGCCATTTGTCTTGGCGAAGAAAAGCACCAGGTATTACAAATCCTCAGCAGCCTAACCGGAGCAGAAGGACGGTTTGAATATCTCCATTCTGCAAAAGAAAGAATTATTGGTATCGTTGATTACGCCCATAGTCCTGATGCGCTATTAAACGTATTAAGCACAATTAAGAAATTAAAAAAAGGCACTGAAAAATTAATCACCGTAGTTGGCTGCGGTGGAGATCGCGATAAAACTAAAAGACCTATAATGGGCGAGGTGGCCTGCAAATACAGCGATAAGGTAGTGTTTACTTCGGATAACCCGAGAAGCGAGGAGGCTGAGGAAATCATAAAAGAAATGGAATGGGGCGTGCTTCCGTCTGAAAGAAAAAAATATATCTCTATCACCGACAGAAGAGAAGCCATTAAGACTGCCGTTTCCCTCGCTAACTACGAGGATATTGTATTAATAGCTGGTAAAGGACATGAAAAATATCAGGAAATCAAAGGGGTTAAACATCCTTTTGACGATAAGAAAATCTTGAAAGAAATATTTGAACTATTAGATAAATGAATAAAACGAAAATATTTATTCAATAAAGAGCAGATAAAACCTAATACAAATGCTGTATTATTTATTTGAGTGGCTAAAAGTGGAGGGTATAAAGTTTCCCGGTAGCGGACTGATGCAGTTCATTACCTTTAGGGTATTGATGGCCATCGTGCTGTCACTCCTGATTTCTACCGTTTATGGAAAACATATCATTAATCTGCTCAAAAAGAAACAGATTGGTGAAACGGTACGTGATTTAGGGCTTCAGGGGGAACAACAAAAGAAGGGCACCCCAACCATGGGCGGCATCATTATTTTAATGGCAATCCTTGTCCCTACCTTACTTTTAGCCGATCTTAATAAAGTATATATTCATCTGATGCTGTTATGTACAGTATGGCTGGGGTTTATCGGCTTTATGGACGATTATTTGAAAATAAAAGCCAGAAGAAAGGCACAGTCCAAGGGAGAGCATTACAGGAAAAAAGACAGCGACGGACTGGCAGGAAAGACAAAAATTTTCGGACAGGTAGGTTTAGGTATTATTATCGGCGCTACGCTGTATTTCAATGACCGGGTAGTAGTATGGCGGGAATATTACAGTCCGGAAACCACTTATACTCAGGAAGGATTTCTTAAAAAAGGAGAAAAAAAGGTAGGAGATACCATCGTTACCATGGAAGGGAAAGAACACCGGTTTGCTGTTGTAAAAACGCCTATTACCACCATCCCTTTTGTTAAAAGTCACGAATTCAACTACAGCCGTCTCGTTAGCTGGATCGGTAAAGGAGCCGATAAGTTCACCTGGCTTATTTATATTATAGCTGTAACCTTTATTATAACAGCCGTTTCCAATGGCGCAAATATTACAGACGGCCTGGATGGGCTGGCGGCGGGAGTAAGCGCATTAATCGGAGCGTGTTTGGGAATATTTATATATGTAAGCGGCAGCACACGACTTGCCGAATATTTAAATATTATGTATATCCCAAATCTTGGAGAGCTTTCAGTTTTTGTTGGTGCATTTGTCGGCGGATGTATTGGATTTTTATGGTACAATGCCTATCCTGCCCAGGTTTTTATGGGCGACACAGGAAGCCTTGCACTCGGCGGTATTATTGCCTCGCTTTCTATCATAGTGCGAAAGGAATTACTGATTCCCATCTTTTGTGGTGTATTTCTGGTGGAAAATCTCAGCGTGATGCTGCAGGTGAGCTATTTCAAATATACTAAAAGAAGGTACGGGGAAGGCAGAAGGATATTTTTGATAGCCCCTCTCCATCATCATTATCAAAAACTGGGATATCATGAAAGTAAAATTGCAGTGCGGTTCTGGATCATTACTATCATGTGTGTATTATTTGCATTAACAACATTTAAAATGCGTTAAAGAAAACCATTAAGTCAACAGCAATGTCAGGGAAAATTGTCATATTAGGCGGAGGCGAGAGCGGCACTGGCGCTGCAATTCTGTGCCGTAAGCAAGGTTATGAGGTATTTGTATCAGACAGCGGCGTCATCCCCGAACGGTATAAGAAAGAACTTAAGGCATTTGGAATTTCGTTTGAGGAGGGAGGGCATACAGAAGAAAGACTATTGAACACAGAGGAGGTGGTAAAGAGCCCCGGCATCCCCGAAAAGAATGAATGGATACAAAAAATCAGAGCAAAACATATTCCCATAATCAGTGAGATAGAGCTGGCTTACCGACATAAGGGAGATAGTAAAATTATTGCTATAACCGGGAGTAACGGTAAGAGTACTACCACAGCGCTGATAGGACATATCTGCAAAACAGGAGGGGCAGACTGCGCGGTAGTAGGCAACATTGGTTATTCCTTTGCCCGGCAGGTGGCATTGGATCCAAAACCATTGTACGTAGCCGAGATCAGCAGTTTCCAATTAGACGATATCGTGAGCTTTAAGGCGGATGTTGCTGTTTTACTGAACATCACAGAAGATCATTTAGACCGGTATGATTATAAGTTTAGTAACTATATCCGGTCTAAGTTCAACATCATAAAAAATCAGACCAACAAAGATTACTTTATTTATTGCGCGGATGATCCGGTAATTGCAGATCATCTCAAAACCAAACCATTAATTTCTAATCCATTACCATTTACCATGTTACACGAATTACCAAAAGGCGCTTTTGTGAATGACAACAATATGACGATACGCCTCGATGCGGAAGATTTTGTTATGAGTGTTCTTGACTTTGCTATTAAAGGAAGACACAATCAATACAATACTATGGCTGCAGGCCTGGCAGGCATGACCGTCGGAATAAGAAAGGAAAAGATCCGGGAAGCTGTTGTAACTTTTGAAAGTCTGGAACACCGGATGGAAAAAGTATTAACCGTCCGCGGGGTTGAATTTATTAATGATAGTAAAGCCACTAACGTCAACAGTACCTGGTATGCGCTGGAAACCATGAACCGACCGGTTGTACTCATTTTGGGAGGAGTTGACAAGGGTAACGACTACAGCGCTCTGACTGACCTGGTAAAGGAGAAAGTTAAAGCTATTGTTTGTATGGGAGTTGATAACAGAAAAATTCATGAAGCTTTTGGCAAGATAACGGAAGTGATGGTGAATACCAGCAGCGCAGAAGAAGCCGTGAAGACCGCCTTTCATCTGGCTACTCAGGGGGATGTAGTATTGCTAAGCCCTGCCTGTTCCAGCTTTGATTTATTCAAAAATTATGAAGACAGAGGGCGCCAGTTTAAAGAAGCCGTAAGAGAACTTTAAAAATCAGTAATCTTAAATCTCAAATCAATCCATGCAGGGTATTCTCAATAAGACAAAAGGTGACAGGGTAATATGGATGGCCGTTGTGCTGTTAACCCTGATGAGTATGCTGGTGATATACAGCAGCACCGGAACCCTTGCATACAAATATTCCCGTACCGCAGAGTCTTACCTGTTCAAACAAATGGCTCTTTCTGTTATCGGACTGCTGATTATCTACTTTGCCCATCGCATTAATTATACGCTTTATTCACGAACCGCTTTGATACTATTTCTAATATCCATTCCCCTGCTAATATATACCCTCTTCTTTGGAACAGAAATTAATGAAGGAACACGGTGGATCAGGCTGCCTATTATCAATCTGACCTTTCAAACTTCCGACCTGGCAAAGTTAGCCCTGTTTATGTACCTGTCGCGTCAGCTCAGCAGGTCGCAGAATAATATTAAAGACTTTAAGCAGGGCTTCCTTCCGCTCATTATTCCGGTAGGAATAATTTGTGTGCTGATATCCCCGGCCAATTTATCCACCGCTTTATTGATCGGTGCTACCAGTTTGCTTCTTATGTTTATAGGACGGGTTAATACAAAACATATCATTGCTGCTATCGGCATAGCTTTGATACCTATTGTTTTTTTAGTCAGCATTGCTTTCCTCAGCTACGATAAGGAGGATCATCATACCAGGGATTTACCTGCTATACTAAACATAGGACGGATACCTACCTGGATAAAGCGTATACAGGATTTTGCTTATGCAGATAAAATTGAATCAGCCTATCAGGTGCAACAGGCAAAAATTGCCATTGCTAAAGGCGGCTGGCTGGGCCTTGGTCCGGGGAATAGTGAACAAAGAAATTTTCTGCCTCACCCTTACAGCGATTTCATTTATGCCATCATCATTGAAGAATATGGTTTAGCCGGAGGCGTAGCCATTTTGTTACTGTATCTTCTTTTTCTTTTTAGAAGTATTCGCATATTTAAGAAATGCCCTTATGCTTTTGGAGCATTTCTTGCATTAGCATTAAGTTTTACGCTGGTTATTCAGGCGCTGGTAAATATGGCCGTAAATGTGAATTTATTTCCTGTAACCGGGGTGCCACTTCCTTTAGTAAGTATGGGCGGAAGTAGCTTTTTATTTACCTGTATGGCTATAGGTATTATTCTAAGTGTGGCGAGGAATGTTGAAAAATTAGAAGGAACGCCTGTACAGGAGGAAGCAATATAATAAAACAAGAAACAAAAGGCATTGGCAAGAAAAATAATCATAGCAGGCGGAGGAACAGGAGGTCATATCTTCCCGGCCATAGCTATTGCTAATGCGCTGAAAAAGGAAGATCCAACCATTGAATTGCTATTTGTAGGCGCCAGGGGAAAAATGGAGATGGAAAAAGTTCCTGAAGCGGGTTATCGCATTGAAGGATTAGACATAGCCGGATTCAACCGTAGCTCTTTGATCAAAAATATTGGACTGCCTTTTAAACTGATACGAAGTTTTTTGCAGGTAAGAAAGATTATTTATCAATTCAAGCCAGATGCCTGCATTGGCGTAGGAGGCTATTCCAGCTATCCGGTATTGCGATTTGCGCAACTCAAAAATATTCCCACCTTTATCCACGAAGCTAATTCTTTTGGGGGGAAAACAAATATCCTGCTTGGCAAAAAAGCGAAAAAGGTTTTTACCGGCACAGACGGTATGGAAGCATTCTTTCCGGCAGAAAAAATTTTAGTGAGCGGTAATCCGGTACGGTCAAACATTGTAAACAGCGCGGAAACCCGCGAGAAAGCATTGCGGTTTTTTGGATTGAATCCAGACAGGAAAACCATTTTTGTAACCGGAGGAAGCCTTGGAGCCAGGTCTATTAATGAAGCCATCGCTTCTCATCTTGAAGATTTTGAGAAAAACAATCTTCAACTGATCTGGCAAACAGGCAAATTATTTGTCCAGGAGGCAAAAGAACGAACTGAAGGCAGAACCAATATCTGGACGAGTGATTTTATCAGCAGCATGGAAATGGCGTACGCAGCTTCGGATGTAGTGATTTCCCGATCGGGGGCAATGTCTGTAGCAGAACTATGCGTGGCAGGGAAAGCCGTCATATTTGTGCCATATCCTTTTGCAGCCGAAGACCATCAGTCGGCTAATGCGCGTAAACTGGTAGAAAAACAAGCTGCATTGATGGTAAAAGACAGTGAAGCACAACGTATCCTGACAGACCGGGCTATTGCTCTCGCACTGGACGATAACAAAAGAAAGGAACTCAGTAACAACATTGAAAAGCTAAAAATAACAGACGCAGACAAAATAATAGCTAACGAAATTTTAAAATTAATATGATTAAAGAAAGCGGGCAAAAGAGAACATGAAGAATATAAACGACATAAAGGAAGTTTATTTTATAGGGATAGGCGGCATTGGCATGAGCGCCTTAGCTCGTTATTTCATTACAAAAGGAATTAAAGTGAGCGGATACGATAGAACAGAAACTACCCTCACCCGGCAATTGACTGCCGAGGGGATAGCCGTTCACTATGAAGACGATGAAAAATATCTGAGTAAAGAAGCGGATATTGTTGTATATACTCCGGCTATTCCCAAAAACCATAAGGAACTTAGCTGGTACCGGCGCAATAATTATGCGCTGGTTAAGAGAAGTGAAGTGCTGGGTGAAATCACCGGAAATTCTTTTAATATTTGTATTTCAGGTACTCACGGTAAAACCACCATTACAACCCTTACTGCCCATATCCTACGGCATTCCGGATATGGTTGCAATGCTTTTTTGGGAGGTATTGCTGCCAATTACAATAGTAATTTCTGGAGCAATAAAAAAAATGTATATGTGGTAGAGGCAGATGAATATGACCGGAGCTTCTTAAAACTTCATCCGGATATTGCGGTAATCAGTGCTATGGATGCTGATCACCTGGATATCTACGGCACAAAAGATGAAGTGGAACTGTCCTTTATTCAATTTTCCAGGCAGATTAAAGAAGGCGGCGCACTGCTCAGTAAATGGGGTTTAATCAGATCCCCGGATCTTAAAGCTGATCGGCACCTTTATTACAGTCTGGATAATCCAAAAGCCGATGCTTACGCCTTCAATATCACAAACCAATTGGGAGGATATACCTTTGATGTTCAGTTTAAGAACGCGATATTAAAATCTGTGCGACTTAATATGGGTGGGTTGCACAATATAGAAAATGCAGTAGCAGCAATGAGCGTAGCAAAGTTGCTGGATATAGAAGACGAAAAGATTAAGGCAGCCCTGGCGGACTTTAAAGGTGTAAGACGCAGGTTTGAATACATCGTTGCGCCATCACCTGATAAAGCCATCGTTTATGTGGACGATTATGCCCATCATCCTGCAGAACTTCAGGCTGTGATTAGTGGTGCGAAACTCTTATTCGCAGATAAAAAATGCACTGTTATTTTCCAACCTCATCTGTTTTCCCGTACCAGAGATTTTGCTGAAGCCTTTGCCACAAGTCTGGATCTGGCTGATGAGGTAGTATTGCTGCCTGTTTATCCTGCAAGAGAATTACCTCTCCCGGGAATAACCAGTGAGATAATATTCAACAATATGAAAAATAATAATAAATATTTATTGGATAAAAAAGAAACACTGCAATGGATAAAAGAAAGGCTGGAAAAAAAAGAGATGGAACTCCTGATAACAGCAGGGGCAGGCAATATTGACCAGATGGTTTTACCCATAAAAAAAATATTGAACAACGAAAACAGCGTAATAGAATAACAGGTTTCAGATGCCGTTAAAAAAGAGAAAAATAGAAAAGTTCATTGTTGCCTCTTTGTGGTTCAGCATAGGGGTATGCCTAACCGTACTGCTTATTGCGGCTATTCGAAAAAAGGAAAACAAAATCTGTAAAGGTGTAGAGATTGAGATCAGGGGTGATATCAGCAATTTTTTTGCTAACAAGAACGACATCAGGGGTATGCTGCATCATATGATGCCTGGCATTAAGGGAAGTCCGATAGCAGCATTTGATCTTCGCCGGATGGAACAAACGCTTACCGGGAATGCCTGGATCAAAGAAGCCGAATTGTTTTTCGACAATAATGAGCTGCTGCAGGTAAAGATAAAAGAAAGAGAACCTTTAGCGAGATTATTTACTTCCGGAAACAGGAGTTACTACATAGATAAAGATTTATACCGCCTTCCCCTAAGCAGCAGATTCTCGGCTAATGTACCCGTCTTTACCAATTGCCCTCTGGATAAAACCAAATGGAATGCTGCAGACAGTTCTGTGTTGCAACAAATAAGAGCTATAAGTGAATTTATTGCCGCAGACAGTTTCTGGAAGGCACAAATTGAACAGATCAATTATTCTGGTGACGGGAGTTTTGAGATGTTTCCACAAATAGGAGAACACGTAATTGTTTTGGGAGATGGTTTTGACCTTCAGCAGAAGTTTGATAAACTCTATACCTTTTATAAGGAGGTATTAACAAAAGCTGGCTGGAACGTTTATTCCATTATTAATGTGCAATATAAAGGACAGGTGGTGGCTACCAGAAAAGCTGCAACGAAAGATATCATCCTAATAAATTCAAAAAATACAATTAATAGTTACGCATCACAATAAACTAACTAACATGAATACTGAACAACCCATTATTGTTGGACTGGATATTGGAACCACTAAAATAGCCGCTATTGCGGGACGGAAAAATGAATTCGGAAAATTGGAAATTCTCGGCTTCGGAAGGGCCAGCAGCAGCGGCGTACAGCATGGTATGGTATTAAATATTGACCAGACCATTAAGGCTATACAGGCCGCTCTGGAAAGTTGCTACACTTCCAATCCCAACCTTGAGATCAATGAAGTATATGTGGGCATAGCCGGACATCATATAAAAAGCCTGCAAACCAGAGGCGATATTGTGAGGCATAATACGGATGAAGAGATTTCTCAAAATGAAGTGGATCAACTGGTAGACAATCAATATAAAACCTATATTCCTGCCGGGGACCAGATCATAGACGTAATACCTCAGGAATTTACCGTTGATAATTTTCAAAACATTACAAATCCAATAGGATACAGCGGTGTAAAGGTTGGCGCCAACTTCCACATTATTACAGGAGACAGAAACGCCATCCGGAATATCAACAGAAGTGTAGAGAAGGCCTCCCTGAAAGTAAAAGACCTGGTTTTGCAACCTCTGGCTTCTGCTGCTGCTGTGATGTGTGAGCAGGACCTGGAGGCAGGTGTAGTAATTGTAGATATTGGAGGAGGAACAACCGACCTTGCGGTGTTTTATGAAGGGATTTTAAAACACACCGCTGTGATTCCATTCGGTGGTGAAAATATTACCAATGATATCAAAACAGGATTAGGCGTATTGAAATCGCAGGCGGAACAAATGAAAGTTCAGTTTGGCAGCGCTTTGTCCGATGAAGCCAGGAGCAATGCTTATATCACTATTCCGGGGCTTCGCGGGATGTCGCCAAAAGAGATCAGCGTTAAAAACCTTGCCGGCATTATTCAGGCCAGAATGAGTGAAATCCTGGATTTTGTATCCTATCATCTGAAGCAGGTTGGACTCGAAAATAAGATGCTTAACGGTGGTATTATACTTACCGGCGGAGGCTCTCAACTCAAGCACCTGATTCAGCTTGCAGAATATATTACAGGATTAGATGCCAGGATTGGCTTCCCCAATGAACACCTTGCTTCCGGACACATGGAAGAGTTGGCAAAACCCATGTACTCCACCTGTATAGGATTAATCTTAAAAGGATATAATGTATTTGAGAATAATCTTGAAAAAGAAAAATCCGGGTTATTCCGCATTAATACAATGGAGGGAAAAGGGGATGAACCCACTAATCGGAAAACTAAATCAGGTGAAAAAGGAATTGGACGTGAAAAAATCAGGAGGCGAAACAAAAGTCTGAAGGATTTTATGGACTCCATTAAAGGTGGGCTCATTGAACTCTTTAAAGAGGAAGGAGATGAACAATTATAAGATCAAAAATTTAATTTTTTAATACTGATACCCATTACTTCATCAAGTCTTGTTCAGTAAAAACTGATAAGACCAAATTAACCGTTATCATGATACACTTTGATTTGCCTAAAGAGAAGTCCTCCATTATAAAAGTTATCGGCGTTGGAGGCGGAGGAAGCAATGCAGTGAATTATATGTTCAGCCAGAGCATTGAAGGCGTAAATTTTATTATTTGTAACACCGACGCACAGGCGCTGGCGCAAAGTAAGGTACCCAACAAGGTACAGTTAGGCCCTACGCTCACGCAGGGTCTGGGAGCAGGCGCCAATCCCGACATTGGCAGACAAGCTACAGAAGAAAGCCTGGAAGAGATAAGACGCATTCTGGAAGTAAATACCAAGATGGCTTTTATTACTGCGGGAATGGGTGGTGGCACGGGAACCGGCGGAGCGCCTATATTAGCCAAGATATGTAAAGACCTCGGTATCCTCACGGTGGGCATAGTTACCACCCCCTTTTCCTACGAGGGCAAAAAAAGGTTTATGCAGGCAGAAGAGGGCATTGATAACCTAAAGGAATATGTAGACACCCTGCTGGTGATCAGCAATGACAAATTGCGCCATCAGTATGGCAATCTTACCATGCGTGCTGCTTTTTCAAAAGCCGACAATGTCCTGGCTACAGCGGCAAAATGTATTACAGATGTCATTAATACCACAGGACAAATTAACGTTGACTTTGCCGATGTGTGTACCGTAATGAAGGACGGAGGCGTAGCAATTCTTGGCAGCGCTGCCGCTGATGGAGAAAATCGCGCGCAGAAAGCAATCCAGGATGCCATTAATTCACCTTTACTTAATGACAATGATATTAGTGGAGCCAAATGGATTCTGATCAATATTAATTCGTCCGAAGGTGATACCGAGTTCACTATGGATGAAGTGGATACCATTCAAAACCATCTGCTAAGTCAGGCCGGGGAGCATACCAACGTTATTATGGGATTAGGTTATGACAATTCCTTAGGCAATAAAATCGGGATTACCCTTATTGCCACTGGTTTTGAAAACCAACCCGGAAACCAGCATGAGAGCCAAAAACCAAAGCAATTAGAAGAAGAAAAGATCATCCTTACCCTTGGAGAAGGCGAAGCCATAAAACAAACCGATCCCAAGCCGGAAGAACAGAAAGACCCAATGGCACCACAAATGATTGAAATGCCTGTTTCCAATAATCAGGCACAACCATCGGCTTCTTTTGCTGCTCCTGAGAAGACCAAAGCAGAAGAAAAAGAATTGTGGGATTTATCAATAAGTTGCTTACCTTCATCATCTGCAAAAACCCTTGAAACAGACACAAACTCCTTATCAGCAAACACTAAATCCGTTTTTTTATCAAATATTGATGATGCTATAACAGATAGTTCACCAAAAGAAGCTAGCACCACCCCGACGTCAGGTGGTTATTTGTCCAAGCCATCCAATATATATATTGATGAACCTAATCATTCACAATCCAAGGCTAATGACCCTGGTGAAGAGCCATCACCTTTACAAGACATTGAGTCCTCCGACGGGAAGGCTGATGAAATGCAAATGGTGATTAAAGATCCGAATGCGGCGAATGAGCCTGCAACACATTTTGCTCATAGTTTGAGACCTCCTGTCGAGGAACCTGCAATGCAGGACGAGGCAGAAGAACAAAAACGCCGTGCGGCAGAACGTTTGAACAAGTTGCGCAACTTGTCTTATAATGTAAATGCCGCCGACCCTAATAATGAGTTCGATAGTGTGCCGGCATACGTTCGCCGCAATTTTCATTTAAAGGATGCCCTTGCCTCAGTGGAAAAATTTTATAGCAATTATACCATTAAGACCGATGAAAATAACAGACCGGAAATAAGTACCATCAATACTTTTTTAGATGGCAAAAAACCTGATTAATAAAATTTCTGTTGATGATTAAAGAATAAGGTTGTTTAATTCCATCTCAATGACAACAGTGCTTATTACCGGAGGTACGGGTTTAATTGGCAGAAGACTGACCACCTTACTGATAAACAAAGGATATCGGGTGTTGATCCTTTCCCGTACCCCTCAGGAAAGAAACCAGGATAACAACTCCAATCCTGCATTCTTTGTATGGCACCCGGAAAAAGGAATAATAGATAATGCTGCCTTGCAACAAGCTGATTATATCATTAATCTCGCCGGCGCCGGCATTGCAGATAAACGATGGAATGCCAAAAGAAAAACAGTCATCTCAGAAAGCAGAACAAGAAGCGGACAACTCATTTGTCAATCACTGAGAGAAAACCCCAATAAGGTAAAGGCTGTAATCACCGCCTCTGCCATGGGCTGGTATGGGGATGATAACCGCCCCGAAAAAGGCGAAGCAGGATTTACAGAAGACACGATGCCCGCTTCCGACTTTTTGGGAAAAGTTTGTAAAGAATGGGAAGACTCCCTTCAACCCGTAATTACACTGGGTAAACGTTTGGTGATTATCAGAACCGGGATTGTATTAGATGCAGAAAGTGGAGCGCTCAGGGAATTCCTTCGTCCGGTTCGTTTCGGGATAGCTGCTATTTTAGGCAGTGGAAAACAAATGCAAAGCTGGATTCACATTGACGATATTTGCAGAATCTATATTCATGCCATTGAAAACGAAGAGGTAAATGGTGTTTATAATGCTTCTGCACCAGGCCCTGTGGACCACCGAACCCTGGTCAGCGCTATAGCGCAGAAAAAGAAAGGATCTTTTTTTATCCCAATCTATATCCCCAACTTCTTGCTAAAATGGTTATTAGGCGAACTGGGAAAAGAACTTGTAAAAAGCATTACCCTGAATCCCGCCAAAATAAGACTGACGAGATTTACATTCTTATTCCCCTCTCTTGAAGCGGCATTAAACGACCTTCTGTAGGGTTTCAAGTTTTTACACTTCTCTCTTTCCTGTTTTAACATAATTCCAACAGAGAGATTTAAAAAGGAGACGAAACGTCTTTTGAAAAAATTTCCATCATTGAAAGTGGAACTTGCGGAATTAAATGAAACATTAACTAATCAGCCTGACAGCGGAACACCTTTGGAAACAACAGCTATAAAATCAGACTTGCAATTGGAAGCAAAGGGAAAGGTAAAAGAGGCGGTGGACGTGTCATAACCTATCATGTCAACGATTGCGGCGTGACAGTTTTATACCAGCGAAATTTTGTAACTTCGGACTTGTAAACAACTTTGTATGCGGACAATCAACATTGACATATCAGACCTGGAGTTTCAGAAGTTTGGGCTTAAGGCTGACAGACTTTCTTTTTCGGACTTGGTTGACATTATAAGCCGCGAACTTAGCCGACAGAATTTAGCCAAAACAGTTGAACTTGCTGAACGTTATGGCCTTTCCAACATGACAATGAACGAAATTTCCAATGAGGTAAAAGCCGTAAGAAATAACAATGCGGCTAATTCTTGATACCAACGTACTTGTTTCAGCAAACATCCAGAGAAGTTATCCATACTTCATCGTTGACCGTGCTTTTGCAGACCCCAACTTTGAAATTTGTTTTTCAGTAGAACTTTTTACCGAGTATATTGCCGTATTAAACCGAGAGAAGTTTGCGAGATTTCCGGATTTTCACTCAAGAGTCCAAACTTTATTGAGCAACATTCAAACATTTGGCTTTCAGTTCACAACGACAACAAACGTGGAACTCATCAAAGACGACCCAGACAACCGGCTATTAGAACTTGCCGAATCATGCCGGGCAGACTATCTTGTAACAGGCAACACTAATGACTTTACAATGAGTGAATATAAAGGAACAAAAATCGTATCGCCAAAGGAATTCTTTGAGATTATAAACAAATAGCACGAACGCCCAACAGTCGCATTTTTGCAAGTCTGACTGAAGTGCTAGTAATGAGCAGTGGTATATCTTTCAGCAGCAGTCCCGGCTGAAAAAACTTTATTGAACGATAGTAATAACAATGAACTCTTAGTTATAAATTTGGTCCCGCAGGTGCGGGATTCGGGGCAGACGGAATTATAATTCCGGAATGAAAATAACTGCCAAAAGCTTAAACGAAAGCATTACAAGAATTTTAAATCATCAATCCTCCAACTCCTTACCGCAATTCCAGCAATATTTTGCATCAGCCCGGTGCGGCTTGGCATGACAATGCTTGCAGGCAATTTCCATTATCTTTTTAGGGCTGATTTCTTTTACCATGGCTGCCGACAAAATACCGGTGGGTACGGCAATAATGGCATAGCCCAAAATCATAATAAACGAAGCCAATGATTTTCCCAATGCAGTAACCGGAGCTACATCTCCATAACCTACAGTAGTAATGGTAACGATGGCCCAATAAATACTTTGAGGAATAGAATTAAAATCAGGATTGTGTTTAAATTCAATTACATACATGAGTGATCCCAGGAAGAAAGTTAATACGAGTACAAAAAAAAGGAAAATAATAATTTTCCTAAAGCTCTTAACCAGTGCAAAGATCAGCAAGCGGCTTTCGTCCAGAAATTTCACCATCTTGAAAATTCTGAAAATCCGTAAAAACCTGAATGACCGGATCATCATCAACACATGCATTTGCGGAAAAACAAACTCAAGGAAAAATGGCAAAATAGCCATCAGGTCAATAATTCCGTAAAAACTAAGAATAAATTGCCTGGGGTTTTTTACACACAATAGCCGAAAAATATATTCAATACCAAAAACAAAAAGGAAAAAATAATCAAACCCTTTGAAAAGACGGGTATACTGAAGAGAAAAATGCGGTACACTTTCCAACAGCAGGAACAGAATATTTACCAGGATGACCAGTGACAATATAATATCAAACAACCTGCCCATTGACGAGTTGCCCTGAAACATGATCAGGTATAATTTATACTGCCACGAATTCTGATCATCGGGCTCATTCTGATTCTGGACCACATCCGCCTTGTCAGGTATAATCCTGAATAAGTTCATAAGTCCAAATATAAAAGAAACTATTTACAGTTCACGTAATACCTGCCGAACTGATTCCAGGATCGCCTCAGCCTGATCGCGGTCAAAATCTCCATGTTGCACCTTTTTTACTCCCTGTTGTGAGAGTTCCTTATGCACGGTAGGTTTAATTCCATGATTGCTAAGGCAGGCTTTGGCACAGGCTAAAGGGCATCCGTCAATAACCACGATCTTTCGACCCGACTTAGCGGTTTTTACCAGCTTCTTTACATTCCCGCCTACTCCAACAATACACGACATTTCGGCATCACCCGCCCGGTCAGCCGAAACTGCAATATAATTAGCCATCTGTGCCGCACTGGAGCAACCCGAACAGGAATAAATCAAGGGCTTATTTTGTAAATCCATATACATACCAGGTTTCATTAACCCACATTGCAGCAAAAACGTCTATTTTCAACAAATTTCAGGCAATTTAGG
>CAZFGP010000085.1:0-18953 GCA_964518685.1 uncultured Terrimonas sp. | reverse complement strand
CATATACAGGAGACGTACTAAAAATTAGTTAGCTTTCTTACGAATTATCACACTAACAGGCCGCATACCTGAGATTCATTTTTTTTCATATAAGGTTTGTTTAAGTTGGTAAAAACTACAATAATTGTAGTATGTCTTCAAAGCTGAAAATCAAGTTCAATTTCCGATGGTCTTAAGGAGATCCGATAGTCATCTTCATGATGTAAATCATTTAAGTGAAACAATAGTTTTTATTGTCTTTCTCAAATCCAAATGAACTATCAATAAGGGGGTTGAAACAATACATCAGTTTCCCGGGAATGGGAATGGGGAACAATGGAGAGAAAACAGGGAATATAAATCAAAGAAATAAATTCAACGTAATTATCACAACAATGTACCTCACATCCTCATCTGCATAATTTTGTCATCCTCATGTATCTGGTATAAAGAGACAAGAATTTTGCTAAATTTTATGTTAACAAATCGTTAAACCATCAATACTTTGTTAGATCATGCATAATTAGAAGGTGCTGAATATCCGGAGCACCTCATGGATGTGGGATAAAATGCCACGAATGCACGAATATTTTGTTGAAATTCGTAAAAATTTTATGAGGATGGTACGTTATTGAGGATAAGATTTGATCCGACAACTTTGTTGCTACCAGATTTTTGCAAGAATTATCTGAAAATGCCTGCAGCGATCAGCCATAAAATACAATAATACTATTTTGATATACGAATATGCCACAAGCACATTCGTGCATTCGTGGCATAGAGAAAAATGCGAGGTAGTTAAACAGCAGCCCCTACTTATTACCAGGTTTGTTGCTTTACAACATTCATTTAATAATATCTACCTGTTCCTACCATCCTGTTGATCAATTCAGATTTCTTTTGTTCTATAATTTAAACCCCGAAGAAATCATAAACTGAGTAAGTACATCCCCATTTGAATCCATTTGCAATGAGGACCTAAATCCAACAAATACTTTAGCGTTAATAAAATAGTTGTAGTATACCTGACCAATACCACCAATTGAAATTGTTTCCTGAGGTGATTTGTGTACAACTGCGGTTACGGGTATCGGTAGTCCCGTAACAACAGGATATAGTACAGTTATTTCGTCATAATAAGAAGACGACTGATAACGACCAATAATTCCTGCCTGTAGTCCAAAATCATTCCTGACATCTCTGATCATACTTATTCCAAACTCACCGCTTATTTGTGCACCTCCTGCACCATAACGATAGGATGCGTCGGTCAAATTACCCGCATCATCTGTGTAGAATATTTTGGAAGTCCCATTATTAGTGGTCATTCCCAATCCAAAAGACAGAAAAATCCTTTTACGTAAATATTTTTTATAGTCAACATTCAACCCACAACCCGGCATATCTCCGGTTCCATGTTTATTGATTCCAAAGTCTATCTGAAGTAATCTGGCGGGTAGTTGGTTTTCAGTTTGAGAAATTACTGTGCCCTTCATACACATTAAGAATAAGGTGAGCAATATACTTTTCATACATTCAATATTCATTTCTCTGATTATGGCTATTTGAAGCTGGATGTAACCCGAATCACCGGCTACTGCTGAACCGATATTCCCCTCCTCCGGCCTTCAACACTACATGCCCCTGCTCTTCTCTGAGCACAGTTACACCTTCAACATCCGGAAGTTTTTTCCCGGACTCTGTAATTTCAGATATCCGGGCTGCGGGTATCCATATTTCTGCTGAAGTATTGGCAGGAATCGTTACCTGAAGAAGAAACTGATGCTCCTGTTGCTGCCACGCTACGGCAATTTTACCACTGACCGATTGATAGGAACCCGAAACTGTTTTTAAACCTGACACAGGCTGGGGCTTGATTAAAATCTTCGTAAATCCCGGAGCAGCGTTGTTGATACCCAATAATGAACGGTAAAACCATTCACTTACCGACCCAAACATTGGATGGTTTTGTGAATATACATTATCGGAATAAGCCCAGGTTTCCCATAAGGTAGTGGCCCCATGCTCTATCATGTATCCCCAACCCGGAAAAGTTTTCTGATTGGCTATCCTATAGGCTAAATCATTGCGATTCCATTGACGCAATACATCAAACATCATTTTGGTGGCGAAAATACCAGTAGACAAATGATTGTTATGTCGCTCCAGCTCCTTCATCCATTGTTCAAAAACCCGTTGCTTTTCAGAGTCAGGCGCCAGGTGATAATACAGTGCAAAAATTTGTGCTGTTTGCGTGGCATTATCAAACCGGCCCGTTCCCGGAACCAAAAACTGAGCAGTAACTGCCTTTTTGATCTGATCTGCGACCCGCTGCCAGATTCGGGCATCTTCCTCCTTTCCTAATATCCGGGCAAACCCTGCCAATAGTTGTACATGATGCAAATAAAAGGCAGAAGCAGTAAGCGCTTCCGGCTTTGTATCCAGCGATTCATGGTCGCTGATATCCTGAAAGTGGAGATTGTTTTTTGCGGTTTCCCGAAGAAAATTTATTTGTTTCGTCACCGCCTCGTAATGTTGTTCTATCACCTGCTTATCGCCATAAAAATCGTACAGATGCTGAATCAACAGGGGGAATGCCAGTTGCCAGCCTAATGGGCCGGACTGCTCTCCCGGGCCTTTGTCTGCTATTCCCACATAAGGAGCGGTTTCGGTTATGCCTCCCTGTGGCCGTTGATCATTTTCAAAATCCTGAATGGCTTTTTTATAAAAATTAGCCATATTATACCGATAGATAAAAGATTCTGCCGTGGCAACGATGTCTCCTCCATAACCAAATTTTTCCCGGGCCGGACAATCGGACTGTACACTGAACATATTGCTCCGGAAAGTCCAGTCGGTTATCTGATCCAGCTTGTTGAACATGGGATTGCTGCTGGTAAAACTGCCGGCAGATGCCACATCACTGTTCATGCGCAATCCTTCAATATCCTCCAGGGTAGGTTTGCCCGGCCAGCCGGTTATTTCCACATACCGGAATCCGTGGAAGGTAAAACGGGGCTGCCAGGTTTCCATACCTTTGCCGCTAAGCGTATAGCGATCTTCCTGCCATGCAACGCGGGGAGCCCCCGGTCCACCATTTCCCGATTTGATTTGTCCGGCTACACTGGTCATTACATTGATGCTGCCATCGGCAAGCCTATCTTCTCCATAACGAAGTCTCACCGTTGTTCCAGCCCTGCCTTTTACTTTTAAACGAACTGCTCCGGCAAAATTCTGACCCATATCAAACACAAAAACACCGGATTGTACTTCAGTTACAGAAATCGGTTTCATCACCTCAGTAATGCGAACAGGTTCCTGCATCTGTGCTGTTAATTTCCCACCCGGATCTGCAACCTCTCTTGCCGCCTGCCAGTGCACACTACCCGAAGAAGTGGTTAACCACCCATCAGGTACGGCGCGTGCATCATACTCCTCACCAAGATAAACACTGTTTCGGATTACCGGCCCCGGGCTCATTTCCCAATCCCCACCGGTTACGATAGTTTCAACATTTCCATCGGCATACTCAACCCTGATCTGAGCCTTTATTACCGGACGCCCGGTTGCCAGCGCATCTCTCAGATTAAACCTGCCCCACATGCGTAGTGGCAAAACATTATACCACCCGTTACCTACCATTACACCTGCCACATTCTTTCCGTGTTTCAGTAAACTGGTAATATCATAAACGGTATATTGAATCTGCCTGTCGTACTTCGTCCAGCCCGGATCCAGTACATGATCACCTACTTTTTTTCCATTCAGCCAGGCCTCATAATATCCAAGCCCTGTGATGTATAATCTTGCCTGTTTAATTTTTTTGGGCACTTCAAATACTTTTTTGAATACCGGCATAGGGTCGGCTGCATAAAAGTTTTCCTCTTTTACCGGCGCCGGTTTGTCATCTCCAATCCATTTGGCTATCCAGTCGCTTTCAGAAAGCATTGCCGTTTCAAACCATGCCGACTCACTCCATTCGGAAGCCTTATTCTGTTCATCATACAGCCGCACCCGCCAATAATATCTGGTAAAGGATTGTAATGCCGGTCCCTGATACTTTATATGCAGCATCCTGGAAGAAGAAACTTTTCCGGTTTGCCAGAGAATATTTCCGGCGATACCGGAAGATGCGGGAGTATTGCTCACCTCAATTTCATAAGCCAACTGATACAGGTTGCGCAACATTGAACCAACGTTCCAACTCAAGCGTGGTGCAGCAACATCTATCCCCAGTGGATTACGGGCGTACTCACAGGTAAGGTTAACTGCTGTCAGGGATTGTGCCATCAGCATTTCCTTCACCATTAAACATACAAATATCAAAACACATTTACGAATAATCATGCGACTCTGTTTATGCTTTAACTTCCCACATCTGCTCAATTTCCTCCAGCGTCTTTCCTTTTGTTTCGGGAACTGAAATCCAGACAAATAAAAAAGCCAAAACCGACATTACCATATATATCCAGAAAGTAAAGGCGCTTCCTATAGCTTCTAATAACATGGGAAAGGTTTGGGATACAATATATACGGAGAGCCATAAAAAGAAAATCGCCGCGCCCATTGCCCGGCCCCGGATACGGGTGGGAAAAATTTCTGAAACCACTACAAAGGTTAGGGGTCCCAAAGAAATGGCAAAGAAACTGATGTACAACAATATTCCCGTCAACACCCAATAACCCGCAGTCATCTGGTTATAGAAAGCCGCTCCCACTAAGGCCAGGCAAACCGACATGCCGCCCGCACCAATCAATAGTAATTTCTTACGCCCCCATTTGTCAACATACCGGATCGCCACAAGCGTCATTATAGCATTGATACCACCCACCAAAACCGTTTGCATCAAAGCTGACGACGTACCATCACCCGTTGATTTAAAAATTTCCGGAGCATAGTACATAATCACATTAATTCCGGTAACCTGCGAAAATATAGCCAGTAAAATGCCAATGATAAGCGCTTTGCGTAAACCCGGCCTCAACAGATCCGAAAAGTTGCCCTGTTTGAGAGAGAGAGAATCTCTGATGCTATTCAACTCTGCAGCAGCTTTTAAAACATCTATTTTCATTAATATTTCTTCAGCCTTCGTCCACAGGTTTTGACGTGCCAGCCAACGCGGGCTTTCAGGTACCCAAAATAGCATTACCACAAAAATCAATGAGGGTGCCAAACCGGAGCCAAACATCCATCGCCACCCGGTTTCAACATTCCATCCTTCATCATAAAGTCCGGCAATCATGGCGTTTACAAAATAGATAACGAGTATACCCAATACAATCCCCAATTGATAGATCGAAATCAACCGCCCCCGAATATTTGCGGGTGCAATTTCGGAGATATACATAGGCGACACAATTGAAGCTATACCGATACCCACACCACCAATCATTCTGAAAATCACAAAAAGACTGAGCCCCCAATTGGGAAGGATACCTAAGGAAGATACTGCAAACGCAGCCGCAGCAAGCAACAGCACCTTCTTTCTGCCAAACCGGTCGCTAAGCCAGCCTGAAAGCATAGCGCCAAACATGCAACCAACAAGCGCACACGATGCTGCCCAACCGGTGAGGGTGGCAGAAAGCTGAAATTTTTTTTCAATAAAACCAATTGCTCCGGATATTACTGCCGTATCATAGCCAAATAAGAAGCCGCCAACTGCCGCCACTATGGTGTACCGGTAAACAGGTTTCAGGTTGGGTTCCATCCTATCTTCTTAAAATTATCTATTTACATTTTTATTTCACTACCCTAAGCACGCCATTCATAATTCGCCAGTGTCCGGGATAAGAACAAATATAGGGATAGTTGCCAGGAATATCCGGCACCCTGAACTTCAACCTGAACTTACTATCCGGATTTACCAACGGCGTAGCCACCAGCACCTCCGGAATCTGGGGTATATATTCCAGTTTAAGACCTTCCGGTGATTCAGCCAGTTTATCTGCAGCCGCCCCCACTTTTTGAATACTGCCCGGCTTCAGTAATAAGAAATTATGCTGCATGAAATCCACATTATCAAAAACGATCTCAAGGACAGTACCAGCTTTTGCCGTCAATTTTTCCTGATCAAATTTCATTTCATGTTTCACGGTTTTAAGAACCATGGTCTGATCGGGTCTCCCCAGGTCAATTGTTAGCCCCTCAACCTTTAAAGCTTCCAACCGGGCCGGAGTAACAACGCCTCCCATTAGCCGCGAGCTGTCTGCATAATTTCCGGACTTTTCCATCCCAATGGCATTGACGTCCTGACCCATCCTTAACCCCTTGCTGCGCAATGGAAGGGTGAACAACCCCCTGGTTTTTCCGTGTGCCTGTTCCTGATCGTTTAAGAAGAGGCGCATGAGCCCATCCTTCTCCAAACGAATCGTAAAAGAGAACTGCTGTCCCACACTATCCCTGGAGTGGATGATGGTGCTTGCCCGATCCTGGTTCACCTGGAAATACAACTTTTTATCATTGCCGATATATACGGAATACCCATTGGTCATATCACCCTGAGCTATCACCACTCCTTTAGGTTGCACCTCCGGCTTAACGTCTACCTGCGCCGTAAAAAATAGTTCCTTGCCGGTTAAATCCGGCAGGCGGTCCGGTCTGAAAAAACTGGTTCGGGGCACTTCTATATAATCCAGTTGATCCCCCTTTATAATCCGATGGAGGAGTTTCACCTTCCCCAAAACCACTTCCGGATTGATACCGCTGGCAGTCAGCGCCTTTGAAAAACCTTCGAGTTGAATCCTCGAGGCTATATATAATCCTTTTTGAATCCAGCGATCCTCTGCTGCCCTGCTCTCCGTACTTGCTAATTCAAATAATTTTTTACCCAACGCATCACTCGGCGGCAAATCACAGGTTCTAAGAATGGCTTCCAGCACTACTCTCAGGTCTTTATCCTCAAACGCGCCAGACGACAAAAGGGCATCTCCGTTTTCAGCCGTTGGTGGCAAAAGAATTACCGCGGCTCTGCGTACGCCCGCTGCAGGATGTTTCAGCGCTGTCTTTAAGGCCTCAATTGCCTTTTGATGAGTTCCGTCAAAAGCGCCCAGCCCTTGCAGTGTCCACAACGCATGCAGCGCCGCCGGGCTTAATTCAATCTCATCCCGGATGGTACTGGCAACCAGGGGCAACAGTTTATCAATAGCTTTGGGATCCTTTTCCTCCACCAATAAACGCTGGGCTGTAATGCGCCAAAACATATTATCACTCTTCAATGCCCTGATTAAACCATCGGTATCTTTTTTATCCAACGCCTTAATTTTCTGCCTACGGTCTGCCTTCGGTCGCACCATATAGATCCGGCCTTTTGCCGAATCTCTTAATGGATTAATATAGGCATTGCCCTTACCGTTATCAAAACCTTCAGGCGTGGGGTTATGCTGAATAATGAAATTGTACCAATCCAAAAACCAAACATTACCATCGGGTCCAACTTCGGCTTGAATTGGACCAAACCAGTCATCGGCGCTGGTTACAAAATTCCATCCATCTTCTCCTTCTTTAAAAGTAGCGCCATCGGGCTCAATAATATTTTTATGTATCACTCTCCCGGTTGGTTCGCAAACAAAAGCTACCCGGTTCCAATATTCTTTCGGAAATTTACGGGCAGTATACAAACTGTGACCGGATGCAGCGGTGAAACCATTATGCACGTCTACCTGACGAAGATTTTTTGTAGCCACGTGCATACGGTAATGACTCTCTATCTTGTCTATCCCGGTTTCATTTCCGGGAGGTACCAAATCCAGGTATCGTTTAGGCACCACATAAGCCGCACTATGGGTATTATTGGCCGTAGAGATAAAAGCATCATAATCTTCCGAAAAACCCAATCCCCAGGTATTATTACTGGTATTTCCCAACCATTCCAGATGCTTTCCATCCGGCGTAAAACTATACAGTCCCTGCCCGTACACCACCGTATCTTTATTATCTCCAACTACTCCTTTAAAGCCCGAATACCCCACAGTACCCCATATCCGGTTATCCGGTCCGTATTTCAGATTGCTGGGGCCCGCATGGGTATCGAAGGTGCCCCAGCCATGAATAAGGGTTTCTCTGACGTCGGCCTTATCATCTCCATCGGTATCCTTCAAAAATAGGAAGTCGGGTGCCTGCGATATGATGATTCCGCCGTTGGCAAATGCAAAACTCGTAGGAATATTCAACTGATCGGCAAATACCGTAAACTTATCGGCTTTTCCGTCGCCGTCGGTATCTTCCAGGATCATAATCCGGTCACGTCCTTCCTTCTTGTTCTCGCGAACCATATTTGGATAATCCACCGTTTCGGCAATCCATAAGCGTCCACGCTCATCCCAGTTCATATAAATAGGCTTATGAATATCCGGTTCAGCAGCAAATAACTTTAATTCGAAACCCACCGGCACCTGTATCAAACGCATAGACTCCTCAGGGGTCAGCGGTTCCTGAAACTGCGGTGGCGGGATCCGTTTTTCGTAATTCGGTATTTTGGCATCTATATATTTTACGTCCGGCATTTTATACGCCGACCACAACTCACGGACACGATCACCCACTGCCCATATTATACCGTTGAATACCAACTGCTGGAATCCGGGATTAAGAAAAGTTTTTTCATTGTGTCCATAGGCCGTGTAAAATACTCTTCCCTTTCCATAATGTTTCACCCAGGTGTACGGTTCATGATGATCGCCCTCCACCCTCTCAGTCAGCACCTCAATATCCTTTGCCAACTTATCGTGCACATAAGTTTCGTCTTCCGTTTCAAATTCAGGCACTCCTTTCAGAATAGGATGATCGGATTTTACAAATACCGCTTTAAAAGAATCATACTGATGCGTCTTAAACTGCCCGCCAATCAAATCCACCACTTCGGGAGAGTTTCGAAAACACCAGGATGCACAGTGCAGGGGTATAAATCCCTTACCCGACGCCACAAAACCAAGTAGCGCCTTACTTTGAGCAGGGGTGATACTATCATAATTGGCATATACAATCAAGCCATCGTATAATGCAAAATCTTCCCTGAGCATATCATCCGGATTGGTAGTATAGGTAATATTAATGCCCTTCTTAAAATACGCCTGCATCAGGATCTCTGCCAATTGCTCCGAATCGTGATGCTTACTGTTATGACCCAGAAACAATAATTCCAGGCGTCGTGGCTGATCATCCGCAGGCTGTGATCCGGTGCAGGAAGTAAATCCACTAATCAATCCCAAACCCAGCAACAGGTAGAAAAATATATGCTTCATATTTTTTATTTATCAGCGTCCGGAACCCGTGTGAGCTTTCGTTGTGTCACTCACTTGTACGTCCGGAGCATTATGCAACAATTAAATTTTTCAGTTTAAAACATAGCCATCAGATTGGCAGTTCAAACCCTTTCTCAGGACAAAGTAAAATCCGGCAAATGAATAATAGCTCCTCCCTGCAGAGCACTTTCATGCGCCAGGATGCCAACACAGGTAATATTGGCAGACTGCCTTGCATTAGGAAAGGGTTCTCTCTCTTCCACCAGCGCACTTACAAATTCATGTACCAAATGCGGATGAGATCCTCCATGACCCGCGCCTTGTGTAAAAGAAAGATGCCGGTGTTCATCTTCATCATAAACCCCGCGGGTAGTGAATCTTTGAATAGCTTCAGGCAGCAGGTGTGCATAATCCGGAGCTCTTACCGGTGAAGGAATTTCAGGTTCGGGTTTCTTAGCCGTGTGCAAAACCAGGGGATCTCCTTCAATTAAAGGCCATTCTACCGATTTTTTAGAACCATATACCTCAATGCTTTCCCGGTATTGCCTGGCCGTATCAAATAAAGACCGGTATACATAAGCGCTAAGATCGGAATTCCGGAATTTGATATGGGTACTCTCCACCGCAAATGGAGAATTATAGAAATGATGCAGTTCTTCCCGGATAGTTCCGGAGCCAAAACAACTTACGTATTCGGCTTCATCCCGCGTTAATCCCAATGCTGGACCTACACAATGAGTGGCATAATGCATGGGAGGCAGTCCGGGCCAATAATTGGGCCAACCATCCATATCCTGCTGGTGACTGGCTTTCAGGAACTGGATCTTTCCTAATTCACCTTGCTCATACAGTTCTTTCATGTATAAAAATTCCCGTGCATACAGTACAGTTTCCATCATCATATATGTGAGCCCGGTCTGCCGCACCAACTCCACAATCTGCCGGCATTCTTCCACCGTAGTGGCCATAGGCACAGTACAGGCCACATGTTTCCCGGCCTTTAGCGCTTTAATGGACTGCACTGCATGGTCGGGTATTGGCGTATTAATATGCACTGCATCTACGCCGGGGTCCTTCAATAATTCATCATAATCGGTATATCTTCTGTCAACGCCAAAGGCATCCCCGATGTTTTTCAATTTCTCCTCATTTCGCTGACAAATGGCATACATATTGGCGTCGGGATGACGTTGATATATAGGAATAAATTCGGCGCCGAACCCCAATCCGACAATAGCTACATTGATTTTTTTTGATGACATACATTAATGATATTATGATCTTTAGAATATTTTTCTTTACAGGAACAAAATCCATCGGGAAAATCAAAATGGAAGATGCTGAATTACATCCGGCAAAAAGATATCAACCACCCGATCACTTCCCACCGCAACTGTATTTTGTCCTGAAATTAAGATTTTTTTGAAAACCTGTAGAAATAATAAAAAGCAGATGGCTTTTCTACATTACTTACTTTTTGGTAACTTAGGTGACATACCGGTTCATCTCAAATAACTAATTTCACACCCAATAAAAATAAAGTATGAAAAAGTGGCTTTTAAAAAACAAACTAACCATTGCGGGACTGTTCATTGGTGGGTTAGGTGGCTTTTTGTATTGGAAACTTATAGGCTGTGATAATGGCACCTGTGCCATTACGTCTAATCCGCGCAATAGTACAGTATATTTTGCTATCATGGGCGCCCTGCTTTTCAATATCTTTCAAAAAGAAAATGTGAAAGATCCGGGATAATTTTATTAAAGAAAATAGGATTATGTCTGAAATATCATCAATAAAAAACGCAGTATGGTTAAGCCGTTTATTGCGATGGGGTATGGGAGCAGGTTTCATTGCTGTTGGAATAGCTTATTTTAATGAGGGTGGCTGGCCGGTTATACTTTTTGGAGCTATCTTTTTTGCAACCGGGTTCTTCCGCCCCAACAGATGTATAGACGGAAATTGCAGCCTGCCTGAAAATCATTTACAAGAACAAAAACATCAGCAGTAAAATGAAACAGTTTTCACAGATAAGACAATTGCTCCTCCTCCTGGCTTTACCTGTAGTTCTTGTTTTAATTTCCTGTAACAGCCCATCTGCTGTTCCCGAAGTTGAAAAGCCCAACTACCGCCAGCTTGGCGACAGCCTGATTAACGCTACCTTCGATACCTTACGGAGCGCCTTAACCAAGGCAATTAAGGAAAAAGGAGCTGCAGGAGCAGTTTCCTTTTGCAACGAAAGCGCCTATCCGATAACATCTGCCTATACCACAGAAAAAATCACGCTTAAAAGGGTTGCCGAAAAATATCGTAATCCTAAAAATGCACCCGACAGTTTGGACATGATACAATGGCAACAATTTGTAGCTGCAAAAGAAAAAGGCGATCCACTTCAGCCGATCCTCCTGGAAGAAAAAAACACAACTTATTATTATAAGCCCATTGTATTACAGCCCACGTGCTCAGCCTGTCATGGTGATAGCCAAAAAGACATATTACCCCCCGTACTCACCACTATTGACTCGCTTTACCCTGATGACAGGGCTAAAGGCTTTGCTCCCGGCGATCTGCGTGGGATGTGGAAGGTGGCTTTTGCAGAGAAATGAACTCACGATCTTGTATTAAAATTCCTCTGGCTGATTTAAGGATGTTGCTGGCGGGTGCGGATATACAGCAATAATATCAAAAGTGTTCTAATATAAGGAAAGAAAAAATGGTATTAATACCAAAAAGATCTATCGTTGACAGATGAATGTCTTCCCTGGTACAACTCCAAAGGAAGTTCCTGTTTAATAGCTTTTATCCTACCTTCAGGTATTTAAATACAACAACCGATAAATGAAAATTAAACCCATTATTATAGGGCTCTTATGTACATTAATTTTCCAATCTACTTTTGCTCAAAAAATTAAAAAAGCAGTATTCGTAATCGTTGACGGCATCCCTGCCGATGTTATTGAAAAACTGAAGCTGCCAAACCTCGATGCCATCGCTACAGTTGGGGGTTATACAAGGGCACATGTGGGCGGCGAAAAAAACGGTTATTCGCAAACGCCTACCATTTCAGCCGTGGGATACAACAGTCTGCTCACGGGTACCTGGGTAAACAAGCACAATGTATGGGACAACGATATTGCAGCGCCTAACTATAATTATTGGACACTCTTTCGGTTTTTCAAAGAACAATATCCGCAAAAAACCACAGCGATATTTTCCAGTTGGGAAGACAACAGAACCAAATTAGTCGGTGAAAACCTCCCCGCCACCGGACATCTGAAACCGGACTATCATTTCGATGGACTGGAATTGGATACCCTGAACTATCCGCACGATAAAGAAAGAGACTTCATGCACCGCATAGACGAAGCCGTAGTGAATAAGGCAGCGGACTATATTCAAAAACAAGCGCCGGACCTTTCCTGGGTATATCTCGAATATACGGATGATATGGGACACATGTACGGCGACAGTCCGCAGTTTTATAAGTCAGTGGAAATGATGGACCGGCAGATGGGAAGGCTCTGGTCGGCTATACAATACCGTGAAAAGGATTTCAATGAAGACTGGGTGATCTATATCACTACCGACCACGGCAGATCGGAAAAAGACGGAAAGGGGCATGGCGGACAAACGGAACGGCAAAGAAATACCTGGATCGTTACGAATGCTAAAGGACTGAACGATTATTTCAAAAACGGAAACCCCGGTGTGGTGGATATCATGCCCTCCCTTGCAAAACATCTCAACATTACCCTGCCCCGCGGGCGACTCATGGAAGTGGACGGTATTTCTTTAACCGGAAATCTTTCCGCAACATCTCCGGGCGCTACCCTGAGCGACGGCAGGATAAACATCACCTGGAAAGCAGAATCTAAGAAAGGAAAAGCAAAGATATGGCTGGCAACCACCAACTATTTTAAAGAAGGAGGAAAAGACAACTACACCCTTATAACAACCATTCCTGTTTCAAAACAAAAAGCCGCCATTGATGTAAGTCAGCGTCCTTCCGATTTTTATAAGATCGTCATTGAAATGCCGAATAATATGCTGAACCGGTGGGTGGTAATGAAAAGATGAAGGGAGGGAGAAGAAATTATAGTTATTCTACAAAGGAAGGTTCCCTGTCATTCTCGGACAGGGAACCTCTGTGAAAAACAAAGTGATAATATTATTTTGCGCTGCTTCCAATCATATAACCCACAGACAAACCTAAAATACGCGTACTGTATTTTTGACTTGAGGCCTCTCTACCTGCTATATTACTCAATCCATGTGAATATTGTGTACTTATTAGCAAACCATTACTAAACTGGTAACCCATAGTAAGATTAGCGCCTAATTCAAAACGTTTGAAGACAGCTGACTCTCCCCCATCTTCATGGGGATATTTTTTATACAAATCATCTGCATCTCCATTCTTCTGCTTCGCTGAAAGTCCATAAGAAAAATTAGGACCAAGTCCTGCAAAGAAGCCGTTGTTTCGATATAAAAAATTCACCGGCAGGTCTATCGCCATCATAGTGAACTTATTATCAGAGCCCATAACAAATGGTTTTGCATTAAAAAGCAATTGCGGCTGTAAGGAAAAATTCTCATTCAGCGATACATTTGCGATTCCTCCTACATGAAAGCCCGTTCCTAAAAAGGATATCCTACTCCACCCTTCATCTCCTGTGAGTTTTTCACTAAAGGTGTTTTGTTGTATCCCTGCCTTAATTCCAAACGAAACTTGCTGAGCCCTTACTGTTGCGCAGGTAATGATAAATGCGCTCAATACCATAATTGTTTTTTTCATTGATTTTTGGGTTTTATAATGCACTGTAATTTTTTCAGTGCAGTCAATTAAACGTGATATAAATTCAATAATTGTATTTTACGGTATTTAAGTTATTATAAACTAATAATTCAAATACTGTCTTTGCAGAGCAACATCTATTCATTTAATAGGTTATTTTTGACACCTACAAATAACAACCATACTTCATGAAAATCAGTTTTCTATTGTCCGCATTCTCAATACTATTTCTGGCTGCCTGCAATCCCCAACAGGAGGGTAAAGGCACCAATCATTCGTCTGCATTCGAAGAGCCGGACTGGAATAAGAACCGGTGGAAGGACCTGCCCGAGAACCCGTTGATTGATCCGGCGGGGTATGGATTACCCGAACTGGTGATCGGTGATCCACAGATACTAACACCTGGAGAACATGATAACCAGTGGCATGCATTCTATCACGGATTTTCTCACGACGATAAAGGCTGGCATACCTGGTTTTTTCACTCCGCTTCAGATGATGGGCTCAAATGGAAAGAGGTTTCGCGGGAAAAAGGAGAAGTGGGGATTCAATATCTGTTTCAGGACGGCGATCGCTGGATTCAGTATTATACCGCCACTACCCGCGCAATGAAAGATACGACGCTGAAGAAAAAATACAGTACCATCATCCGGGCCCGAACAACAAAGGATTTCGTTACCTGGTCGGAGCCGGTCAACCTTCTTACTCCCGAATCACCTAAAGAACGGATAGGATGGAGTGTGGAGGCCCGGAATCCCTGCGTCATCCGGTTGCCCGATGGCCGATACCGGATGTATTACAGCGCCGGGATGGTTTACCTCGAAGACGCTGGGTATGGAGAACCGAAATATATTTTCTGCGCCGAATCCGATAATCCGCTCGGTCCCTTTACCAAGAGAGAAGAACCCGTGTTGGCGCCCGATGAAAACCTTTCATTCCGGAATTACGGTTGCGGAGGATTCAAGGCCTTCGGCTACAAAAACGGGTATATAGCTTTTTATAACCCTATCTATATAGATGAAAAACAAAAATCCCGTTCCGAAATCCGTATGCTCATCAGCAACGACGGACTGGATTGGAAAGAGGCAGATTGCAATCCCATTATACAACCAGATCCCAATATTGCCTGGAGATCAGCCATTATTTATCAATTGGACATTGCACCCTGGAAAAACAGTTTGTTGATGTATTTTAATGCCCGGGAAGGCTGGCGGGGCGGAGCCGAACGGATTGGCGCCGTAAAACTGGATTTAAATGGCGACACTCCACTGGTGAAACTTAATAAATCACTACCCAAAAAATGATTCGACTTACCGTTTTACTTTTAGTTCTATTATTACAAGCCTGTGGAAGCAACAATGTATTTTTTGTTCATACCATCCCGAATAACAAAATAATCATAGACGGAGAACAAAACGAAGCCCTATGGGCACAGGCACAGTCCATTATCCATTTTCAAAATCCGTGGAATTCAAAAGTCGGCCCGGCTACTGCCCTATCCATCCTAAAAGATGAAAAGAATTTGTACTTTTTCTTTCGTGTTACGGACGATGATCTGGTGGAAGCTGCCGATTTCATTACAGAACGGGATGTAGAAAAAGAAGATCGGGTAGAATTGTTTTTTTCCAAAGACAAAAACATGTATACCTACTATTGTTTTGAAATGGACGCCAGGGGCAGAACGCTCTCCTATGGTGCGCAATTTTACCGGCAACTGAACTTTGACTGGGAACCACCGGAAGGCTTTAGAATTAAGTCCACGCCAGGAGCCGGAGGATATGCCGTTGAAGGTGCTATTCCTCTTGCCTTCTTAAACGCTTTAGCGAAGGATAATAAAGTACACTTCGGCGCTTATCGGGCTGAATTCAGCAGGCAGGGGAATACCATCGAAGAAAACTGGCTTACCTGGATAAATCCCAAAACTGTAACCCCTGATTTTCATGTTCCTGCTTCCCTGGGCATTTTGGATTTAGGAAAATAAAAAACAACCTGAATGAAACAAAAAACAAGAAGATTGCTGGCATTTTCTACGGTGCTATTTATGTTTGCCTGCGCGCAGAAAAACACGCCCAAAGAATCAATGGCAATAAATAGCCTGAAAGTATTGACCTACAATGTACATCATTGCAATCCTCCAGACAAGCCGGGGATTATTGATGTGGATGCCATTGCCGCAGAGGTAAAGCAACAGAAGGCAGATGTAGCGGCTATCCAGGAAGTGGACGTACATACCAACCGTTCGGGAAAAATCAATCAGGCGGAACTTTTGGCAACAAAAGCAGGGTTTTCATATTATCATTTTGGCAAAGCGATGGACTATGATGGTGGTCAGTATGGGATCCTGGTTCTTTCCAAATATCCTATCCACGATACCGCAACTTATTTATTACCGAAGAGTGACCCATTAAAAGGAGGAGAACAACGGGTGCTGGCAGCGGCTACCGTACAATTACCCGATGGTAAATCTTTTAGATTCGGCAGCACCCATTTAGAAGCCTATAACAAAATCAGCCGTGAATTACAGTCCACAGAAATTGGCCGCATAGCAACGTCTTCCTCAATTCCTTTCATCGTGGCAGGAGATTTTAATGCCAGAGAAGGGAGTGAAGTGATCCGGATTTTCGACGAACACTTCACCCGAACCTGTCAAAATTGTCCGTCTACCTTTGGGGAAAACGGAGAAACGGGCGCGATAGATTTCATTACCTTTACCCCCAAAGCCGCCTTCACGGTGATGATGCATGAAGTGATTCAAAACCATGAAGCTTCTGATCACATGCCAGTGTTAGCGCAATTGCGATTTCAATCACCCTCTCAAAAATAAGAGGCTATGCAATACAGAAATATACTGCTCCTGCCGGTTCTTGCTTTTATATTAGGTTCCTGCACCGGTACAAAGCATATCCGGAAAATGAAATTAGCATGGGAAGAAAACTTCAATCAGAACGATCATTTCGATACTACCCGGTGGTCAAAAATTCCCCGCGGACGTTCGGACTGGGATCGCAAAATGAGCGACTTTGACAGCTTATTTGCCATGCGCGACGGTAAACTCATTTTAAGGGGGATCAACAATACCACCGTTACAACCGATACCTCCCGGTTCCTTACAGGCGGCATTTTTACGAAAGACAAGGTGGCTTTTGGCTTTGGGCGGCTTGAAATACATGCTAAATTAAATGGCGCCCGCGGCGCCTGGCCGGCTTTCTGGCTCCTGTCGCAGGGAATGAAATGGCCTGACGGCGGAGAAATTGATATCATGGAAAGATTGAACTCCGACTCCATTGCTTATCAGACCGTACACTCACATTATACTTATAATCTTAAAATGAAAGAGCCTAAGCAGGGCGCCACCGGCCGTATAGATCCGGGCAAATTCAACACTTACACTGTAGAGTTGCATCCGGACAGCCTGGTGTTTTTTATCAATAATACCCGAACCTTCGCTTATCCGCGTATCGCAACCGACAAAGAGGGTCAGTTTCCTTTTGACCAATATAAATACTACCTGCTGCTGGATATGCAGTTAGGCGGTAATTGGGTGGGTAAAGTATATCCGGAGGATCTGCCTGTGGAGATGGAAATTGACTGGGTAAGATTCTATGCCTTCACCCCTGAAAAATAGTCTGTTTAACGAGACTATACTTAAGCAGGAATAATGCCTATTATAATTTTCTGATCATCCAGAGCAACAGGGAAATCAGGATGCTCAGCAGGATCATCGTTGTAATAGGAAAATAGAACCGGAAGTTGTCCTTTTCTATTCTGATATCCCCGGGTAACCTGCCAATCCATTGTAGTTTATCATGAAAAAAATAAATCACCACTCCTAAAACTGCGAGAAGTAGTCCTGCTACTATCAGATATTTACCCGTTTGGCTATTCACTTTTCAAAAATTAATAATTGTTATTCAAAAAAAACACGAATCGTCTGATAGAACAACCGGTTTTGCAGGTGTGCAGACTGTTTTTCAGAGAAACCCTGCAACCCCAGCAATCCTGCGGCATTACCCTTATTAATAGCGATTTCCAGATATCCTGACGAATTGAACAGCGCCAGTTTTTCTCCTTCCGGCACATCGGCGTAGGACTCACTAATTTTGTCAATTACCTCATCTCTTTTAAAAGCAATCGTAAACCGTCTTCCCTGTCGTTGTTTTTCAAAGTCCTCGCGGGTAATATTGATGATTACATTTTCAAAATGGTCAATGAAAATAATCTGACCTTCTATCCAATTTTCCCCATAAAGCGGACGGAGCGGGTTTTTTTCCTGGATATTAATATCCGGAATACCAATAGTATGAATTTTCTGACCGTTTACCACTGCCTGTATGGTTTTTCCAAAGATGCTTGTTACCTGCAGCACATTTTTTGTAAGTTGCTGATCCATTGGCAGACCAATTATCATTTCAGGTTTTCCTTCCACAATCATCGTCAGCAGTCCGTTGTCTGCACATAAAATATATTGCTTATTATGAAAAGCCATCAGTAGGTGTTCCCGTTTGTTCTCAAAAAGATTAACCAATACAATATGAAAGGAAAAATCGGGAAAATTCATAATGGCATTGCGGCAGACATACGCAGCCTGGGGGTAATTGAAAGGCGTTAGGTTATGGCTGATATCTGTAAGTATACCTCCGGGCACCAGTTGCAACAGCAGTCCTTTAATGGCTCCCGGCAGATAATCTTTTTGTCCTATGTCTGATGTCAGTGTAATAAAAGGCATGTGCAGCAATGAACGGAGGTACAACACTAATAATCCTGCAAAAGTAAGCTACAACGGTCGAAAAAAAGAGAAAGAGGAATTAATACCGGGGAAACAGCAATCTCATTTTTTTAAAAGTTTGGCAGTATATCTTTTTCCCTTATTTTTGCACTCCCAAAAATTGGGCTGCCTTATAAGGCATGCGATTCCGTAGCTCAGTTGGTAGAGCATAACACT
>CAZFGP010000084.1:0-18955 GCA_964518685.1 uncultured Terrimonas sp. | reverse complement strand
TGAGAGTTATACTGCTTTATTGCGTTGAAGCGCAGGGGGAATTTTAAATGCACCCTGATTGTTTATTTGTTTATTCAGATAAAAAAAGTATCTTAGTCTTGGAATGATTCGTTTGGAAAATAACTTCTAAAGCATACTTTTCTTTCTTGCTGCTTATGCCCGTACAGAATACATTCGATATAAAAGTTTGTTTTAAAACGCTTGCAGCAGGCGATGCAAGGGAGTTTGAGTTTTTTTTTGAGACCTATAAAAAAAGAGTTTTTGGGGTAGCCTTGAGATTACTTAAATCGGAGATAGATGCAGAAGAAACCGTACAGGAAGTGTTTCTTTCCATCTGGCAGTCCAGAACTAAATTATCAGAAGTGCTTGATCCTGAAGCCTATCTTTTTACCATTACCTATCATACCATTTATTCACAACTGAGGAAGATATCCCGCAATCAGCATTTGGTCAATTCCATCGCGCAGCGTATGGAGAAACAAGGGCAGAATACAACAGAAGAAACCATGGCAGCGCACGAAAGCACCAGGTTGATTCATGAAGCCCTTGGGCAACTTCCTGCTCAGCAGCGTACTATTTACGAATTGAATAAGCTCAAAGGATTGAGCTATCAGGAAATTTCAGAACGTATGGATATCTCGCTGCATACGGTAAGGAATCATTTGTTTGTCGCCACAAAAACGATACGTACTATTTTGAAAAAATGGCAGGTATTTTTTTTCTTTTTTTAAAAATATATATACGGGGTGTCTGCCTATTCAACAATCCCTGAACGATGACTACGACTTACGAATACTGACCTCCGAAAAATATTTTTTTCTTGCACTGGTACTTTTCTTTATACTTCTACTCCTTGTAATTATTATATGAGTAGTGACCGTCTAAAATATCTCCTGGAGCAATATGTTGCCGGAGATGCCACTTCAGGTGAAATTAAAGAGTTGTTTCGATGGATTAAGAATATGCACGATGATACAGCAATAAAAAATAAGATCAAACAACTGTGGTCAGAAGGAGAAAACAATGAACGAAACCCTGCAACCGACTGGAATACCATCTACCAAAAGATCATTGAAATCCCTGTAATTGGGCATAGAAGAAGTTGGGCAAAAATGGCTGCTGCTGTAATCATTTTTGCAATCGGATTTGGAGGTTATTTGTTGCTTAGAAGCGATTCCGGGCAGCCGGTTGTTACCATACCGCAGCAACAATCAGCGCCTCAATTATTACCTGGAGGGGATAAAGCAGTATTGACATTGGCAAGCGGTGAACAAATTATTCTGGACAGCAAAACGGATGGCGTATTAGCGCAGGAAGGAAATACTAGAATTATCAAATTAAATCAGGGACGACTGTCTTATAATGTATCTATAGGTAAACCTGCTGAAATACAGTACAACACCATCTCCACCCCCAAAGGTGGGCAATATCAGATTGTATTAGCCGATGGCACAAAAGTATGGTTGAATGCTGCATCATCGCTGCATTTTCCCACGGCGTTTAACGAAAACAAAAGGAATGTGGTGCTTACCGGTGAGGGGTATTTTGAGGTGGCAAAAGACGTAACAAAACCCTTTACCGTTGTGGCCAATGGAATGGAGGTGCAGGTATTGGGCACCCGTTTTAACATCAATGCCTATACCGATGAAGAAGAAATGAAGGCCACGCTGGTAGAGGGTTCTGTTAAGGTGTTTAAAGGAAATGAAACTCAGGTATTATACCCGGGCGAGCAGGCGAAGATTGTCAATGATAACGAGGATGTTAATTCGAAAATCAGGGTTCAGCAGGTAGATATAGTGGCGGCAACGGCCTGGATAAACGGGCGGTTTATGTTTAAGGGCGACGATATCCATTCCGTGATGCGTCAATTGGCCAGATGGTATGATGCCACTATTCTTTATGAAGGAATGGTAACCCATGAGGAGTTTGTAGGGGTGATTAACCGCTCGCGGTACGACAATATAGCCGATATCCTTGAGATGCTTGAAAAAACAGGCACAGTAAGTTTTGAGGTACAGGGGAAGTCCATTACGGTAATGCCGTATAAAAGGAAGTGAACCTATTGAAAGTGTAATATTAAAAAGTGTATCCGTGATTGCTGAAAAGCCATCCCGACGGCAATCGGGACGGCAGGTCTTTGAGCAGTCCAATAAATAAAACTGTTAGGATCATTTATTAATTAACCCGTCTGCTGACAGGCAGGCCCAAAACACAAAATTATGGTTTTTTATGAATCTGGCAAATACCGGCTATGGCGCCGGCTATCACCTCAATTCCTGAAAGTCATGAAACTTACTGCCATTCTTTTGACTATTGCTTTTTTACAGGTTTATGCAAAAGGACTTCCTCAGATTACGCTTTCTCTCAAAAACGTCCATATGGAGAAGGTATTTCAGGAGATAGAGAGGCAGGCGGGTGTTGGATTTTTATATACTAAGCACATGCTCGCCGACTTACCGAAGGTAACCATACAGGTAAGAAATGCATCGGTGGACGAAGTGTTAAATGAATGTTTCCAGGATTATCCACTTGAATATTCCATAGAAAATAATGTAATTGTACTGAAGAGAAGGGTGATGGAAGTTCTTCCCTCGGTTAATAATGTCGAACCCCTGCCACCTCCGGTGCAAATTACGGGGCGGGTTACCAATCAAAGTGGCGAGCCTTTACCAAATGTGTCGGTTTTTATTGTAGGGTCTAAAACCGGAGCCACCACAGATGTGGATGGTCGCTTTTCTATAATGGCCCAGGATAATAAAAAAATTGTGCTGGAATTTTCGAGTGTGGGATATACAACACAAAGAGTGAATGTTGGCAATCAGACAACGATAAATGTAGTATTGGACTTGGAGGTAGCAGGTTTGAGTGATGTGGTGGTGGTTGGGTATGGGACACAAAAGAAAGTGAATCTTACCGGGGCAGTTGGTGTTGCCGGTTCTGAAAGATTAGAAAACAGAACAATTACATCTCTCGGACAGGGTCTTCAGGGAGTAATTCCCGGATTGAATATTACTTATAATTCAGGGGATCCAAATCAGGCTGCTGATTTTAACATCAGAGGATTTGAATCAATTAACGGTGGGTCTCCTCTTATTCTGGTTGACGGAGTCCCAATGGATGCTGAAAAAATTAATCCTAACGATGTTAAATCTGTTTCGGTACTTAAGGATGCATCATCAGCTGCCATTTATGGAGCAAGGGCAGCTTTTGGTGTTATATTGATTGAAACGAAAAAGGGACAAATAGGTAAAACCCGAATTAATTTTTCTGCTCAAACAACGCTACAAAAAGCTATTTTTCCGGGATATGAGCCGGTAAGAGAAGGAGGTACGGCCAGACAAATTCAACAAGAAGCTTATAAATTAACTACCGGACGGGAATTATTACCTCAACCGGTGATTGACGCAGCATTAGCATATCAGGACATGAAGAATCCTACAACAGATGACGCGTGGATGTATTATCAAGGGTTTCTTTATCCATTGGGAAATACTTATATGAAAGACCTGGCAATGAGGGATTTTGCTCCACAGCACGAGTATGATTTTAATATAAGTGGGGCTAGCGAGAGGGCAAATTACTACGTTTCGGTTGGTGCGATTAACAAGGATGGATTCTTTAGGTATGGAAATGAAAATTATAAAAGATATAACCTGTTATCCAAAATTGAATTTCATGTGAATAAATGGTTAGCTATCGATCAGAAGATTTCATTTTCTTCAGTATTAAATGACCTGCCTCATAATTATGGCGACCAATGGTATTATCAGGCTATCGCAAAACATTTTTACTCTCCTCATACGTTCCCGGATTTGACTTATTATGTTGAACCGGGCGACCACGACAAATGGGCGCCTTATATTGGAATGGGTCTGGACAACAGAAACCCTATACCGTATCTTAAAAAAGGGGGTAGAGATACCGATACCGATAATGATATATGGCTAACACAAGGTGTAACTATTACGCCATTAAAAGGGTTGAAAATTAGAGGGGATTTTTCTTACCGATATTTTTGGAGTGATGCCGAGAGTGTAGCTTCTCAGGTTGATGTATTAAGGGGGTTTAATGGTTTTGAAATGATAGATAACATTGTTTATAAAGGGCAAAGTGCCAATGATTGGATTGAAAGTAGTTTTACTAAAAATATCTATTATGTGCTTAATACTTTTGCCGAATATGCAAGGGAAGATCTTGGGAATCATTATGTAAAAGTATTAGTAGGATTTAACCAGGAATATGGCAAAACCCATAGTGTTACTACCAGTTCGACCCAACTCCTTTCTCCTATAATAGCTTCATTATCTGCTACAACAGGAACCAGGACAAATTCTGATTCCAAAAATGAGGTAATGCTTCGGGGTGTGTTTTACAGATTAAATTATTCGTTTAAAAACAGATATTTATTTGAAGCTAATGGCAGATATGATGGGACCTCCCGGTTCCCAGAGGAAAGCCGGTTTGGATTTTTTCCTTCGGTCTCTTTAGGTTGGAGAATATCCGAAGAATCGTTTATGGATGGCACAGATAATTGGCTGAATAATTTGAAAATCAGAGCAAGTTACGGCCAACTTGGGAATCAAAATGTTGGTTCATATTATCCGTATATTTCATCAATGCAGCCTGGAACTTCAACTTTTTTACTTAATGGGGGAGGAAGTCTTACTAATTATATAGCTCCGGGCGGATTGGTAAGCAGCACTTTGACATGGGAATCCGTAAACAGTCAGAATATTGGGGTTGATTTCACCCTGAAAAACAAATTGGATGTAGAGTTTGATTATTTTATAAGAGATACTAAAGATATGTTGATGAAAAAGAGTTATCCCGGCATACTAGGCGCATCTGCTCCGAGCGAAAATGCTGCAGACTTAAGAAATAAAGGATGGGAACTTTCTGTTACTTGGCGTGACAAAATTCTTAAAGATTTGTCTTATCGGGTAAACCTTTCATTATCTGATTACCAAACAGAAATTACCAAATATGTAAACCCAACAGGAGCTATTAGTGATTATTACGTTGGCAAAAAGGTGGGTGAGATTTGGGGATATCAAAGTGTAGGTTTCTTCCAGTCAGAAGAAGAACTGGCAAATTCTGCTGATCAATCCAGGCTAGGCTCCAATTGGAGGGTAGGTGATATACAGTATGCTGACCTTAATAAGGATGGAATAATTTCTACAGGCACAAATACTTTAGACAATACAGGAGACAGAATTAGAATAGGGAATACTACACCGAGATATTCATTTGGTATTAATCCAAGCCTAAAGTATAAAAATTTTAAACTTGATATATTCGCTCAGGGGATATTGAAAAGAGATTTGTATCCGTCTCGTGGAAATTTCCTGAGATTCTGGCCATTCAAATCATTATCTATGGAACAATGGTGGATTGATGATTCATGGTCTCCTGAAAATACCGGTGCATATTTTCCTTCAAAACAATTTGCCTATTCAGATAACAAAAATACGTTTGAACAAACACGTTATTTGCAGAATGCTGCGTATATGAGATTAAAAAACGTTACGCTAAGCTATAACATCCCTGTAAAGTTTGCCACAAATTTTCAGTTATATCTCAACGGGACAAACTTGTGGACAACATCTGGAATGTACAAAACCCTGGATCCTGAATACCCCAGCGACCTGGTACCAAGGTATATGTTTCAAAAGTCGTTTACTCTTGGGTTGAACGTTACTCTTTAAGCAAATTTTAAACAAATAAAAAATGAGAAATAAAATATTATATTTTTTTAGCCTTGCAATTTTCCTAATTAGTTGCAAGAAGGACCTGGATAAATTTCCATTAACCAGTATATCGAGCGAAACATTTTGGAATACCGAAAATGACCTTGTGGTTTATAATAATGGTTTTTACAACTACGCCAAATCGAATGCAATGCGTTTATTGGTTGGTAATGATGGCCAGTTCGGACCATATTCTCTGGATGGGATGACGGATAATGATGCCAGAACACTTTTGCAATATAATGGGGCACATATGAAAATAAGAGCAGGACAAATAATTCCTGATGAAAATCCAATTTCATTCGGGTGGAATAATACGTGCTTTAATTTTATACGTGCAATTAATATTGGGTTGGCAAATTATGACAGAGCAGATATTGAACAATCTATCATTAATAAGTATAAAGCAGAAGCGCGTTTGTTCAGGGGATGGGTAGTTGCAGACAAAGTATCGCTTTATGGTAATTATCCGTGGATAGATAAAGAATTGAACATAGAATCGGAAGAATTATTTGCAGAGCGTACTCCACGTGAAACGGTAATGACTAATGATCTTGCTGATTTAGATTTTGCATGCGACAATCTGCCTAATGATTGGAATGACGGCAATGCACCTGGAAGACTTAATCGTTGGTGTGCCTTACTTGTTAAATCGCGTATCTGTTTATTTGAAGGGACATGGAGAAAGTACCACGGAGGTAGTGATCCTGAAATGTGGCTTCAGGCTGCCGCTAATGCCGCTAAAGAATTGATGGACAATGGCCCATATAAACTATATTCAACAGCTGATCCCGCGCATGACTACAATGCTATTTTCCAGATGAATGACCTCACGGGAGTGGATGGGGTAATGTATTGGAGAAGATATGAGAAGGGAGTAGTTGAAAATGATTTGCAGATATATTACTATTTCGCTACTGCGACAAAAAGCATGGTAGAAGATTATTTATGTACAGATGGGTTACCTATTACCCTTTCTAGTTTATATAAGGGTGATGAAGTGTACGAAAATATATGGGCAGACAGAGATCCCCGTTTAAGGCAAAGTGTTTTACATCCTGATGATGTTGCGTATTATGACTACTTTGGTTTCCCTGCTAACGGTATCACTATTCCTAACCTGCTTGGGATGACAGGTGGCGCAACCTCTGTTACAGGATACCACCAGATTAAGCATATAAACCAGGAACAGAATTTATTATTCCATAATGGATTTACACCTTGTGTAATATTGCGATTTGGAGAAGCATTGCTTAATTATGCCGAGGCAAAAGCTGAGTTGGGAAGCCTGTCTCAGTCCGATCTTGATATAAGTATTAATAAACTTAGGGACAGGGTTGGAATGATACACATGGATATTAATAATATTCCCGTTGATCCCAGATATACATCCGATGGTGTTTCACCTTTGATCGTTGAGGTTCGCCGTGAAAGAAGGGTTGAATTATTTGGCGAAGGTTTCCGGTATGATGATATAAGAAGGTGGAAGCAGGGGGCAAAATTTAGAAAAAAAGATTATGGTATGCGTTGGGACGCAGCAAATCGCGCCAGGTTTGATCCTACGGGAGTTGTTTCTTTAAAATATGAAGTTGCTCCCGGTACAGGGGTAGAATATATTTGTCCCAATAAAGGTGGAAACTTTGAAAATCCCGTATTTGAAGACAGGGGTTATCTATGGCCTATTCCTGTAAGCGCCAGATCGCAAAATCCTGCCTTGGGGCAAAATCCAGGTTGGGAATAGTGTAATATTAAATCCCGAATTTTTTTATAGACATACCTAATGACGCAACGAAAAAATAATATGAAAAATAATTTAATAAAAGCGGGTTTGATCTTTATTCTTGGTTGTTCTCTTTTTTTTATTTCATGTAGTAACAATAATCACAACGATAGAATCAATTCAATTGAAAAATATCGGGAATTGAGGACAGAAAAGCTTAATAAACCCAGACCTGTCATTCACAATAATGATGGTTGCGATGCTATTTATTACCCTATTGATGAAAAATATTCTGTAAAAAACTTTTTGGGCAAGCGTACTGCAGGAGTAATCGGAACTGATGTAAGTACTATTTCATACTGTCCTACTTCCTCAGGATTTGGCTATTATACTTACAATACAAAAATTGGAGAAGTATTGATAAAGCATGGCTTTGAATTTGGTATCAACGAGCAAAGTAGGAACATAACTGCTGAAATGATTGCTGATGGGACGGATCCGTTACAGGTAAATGTTGAATTTGCCAGGAAAAATGGTTTTGAAATATTCTTTTCGAACAGGATGAATGATACCCATGACGCAGCACACAGAAGTAACAAACCATTTTATCTGTGGACAAAATTTAAAGAAAATCATCCTGAATTTTTATTCGGAAGCATAGGGGAAAAATTACCCAACGGGCGTTGGAGTTCGGTTGATTTTGCTCATAAGGAAATTCGCGATTTATGTGTCCAGTTTTTTAAAGAAGTCTGTGATAATTATGATGTGGATGCCGTGGAGTTAGATTTTCTAAGACACTTTGAATTGTTTAAAACTGTGGGAAGAGGTGGAATTGCCAGCCAGGAGCAACTTGATATGATAACTGATATGGTAAAACGGATAAGGAAAGTAACCGAAGATGCGGGAATGAAAAGGGGAAATCCAATTCTCGTGCTGGCACGTGTGCCTACATCCCCTGAGTATGCAAAGAGAGCCGGCGCTGATATTAAAAGATGGATTAACGAAGGGTTGGTAGATATTGTAGTAGGCTCCGGTTATTTTCAATTGGACTTTTGGCAAAACTTTGCGAAACTTGGGAAAGACAAGAATGTCAAAATATATGCAGGACTGAGCGAATCCCGTGTCAGAGAAGAACACCCGCTTCTTGTACGCCAACAAAATTCTGTATTTCGTGCCAGAGCCGCTGCTGCCTGGCAGGCAGGTTTGGATGGAATTTATTCTTTTAATGAATATAATACAAGGGTTAAGTATCTCAGTGAAATCGGATATCCGGATAAGCTTAAAAAAACAAATAACTTATACTTTGTCACCTATCTTGATTATACGGCAAGCAGATACCTCAATGGGGGAGATGATTTTTTTAAAACCCAGAGGTTATCACCGTCTCCTGGAACTCATAAAAACTTTGATTCGGGACCTTTCAATTTTGATATTGAATTAGGCGATGAATCATTCAATGCTAAAATTTACGCAATGATTTATGCTGATAATGTGAGTTCAGATCATTTAATTATTAAATTGAATGGAACTGAAACGAAATTTAAGAAGGCAACGGATGACGGGCTTTATGTTTTTGAGGTAGATCAAACTTCGGTAAAGCCAGGAATGAATAAGCTTTATATCGAACATGAAGACAAGCCAGTAGATAACGAGATTCTCAAAGATGCAGCAATATTCTTCTGCCGTGATAAAGATGATATTGAGATGAGAAAATTAATTACGACATGTGTAGAATAAGTTTGAGAAAACCGGAAGAGTATTTCTTGCAATTGAGATGGAAAATTGCGAGAATCTTTAAAACAGCAAAATAAGATCAAATGGAAAAAGATTATTCCAGGCGTAAATTTATAAAACAAAGTTCTGCAATTGCCCTTGGTGCTACAGCGCTTTCCGGCTTGTCTTCTTTTTCTTTATTTGATAAAGCTATTCTAAGTTCCGGTAATCATTCGGATATTGAAAGAATTGTAAATGAAATTATCCTGCAGGGTCGCAGAAATAACCAAGCATGGTTCGAACCAGCAGTGGGAGTTATACCCGGGAATAAAAATAAACTGCCCCAGGTATTTATCAGGGCAACCCTTCTCACTGGCAACGATATAGGTCCTCAACTTTATTTAAAAACAAATGACTTAGGTAAGACCTGGTCCAATCCTATACTCTGCCAAAATTGGTTTAAAGTGCCACTTGAACATGACGTTTTCGAGGAACCCTGGTTCGGTTTTTTTTACCATTCCAGGACAAATAAATTTATTGCTATTGGCCAAACGCATTTTGTGCGGGATGCCGGAAAGATAACTGGCCAAAAAAATGAAGAACATTTCAGTTCGCCTGATTTATCCGGAGGTATTGTTTATTCTTTATGGAATCCTTCCAAGGAAGACTTTGCCCCCTGGGTAAGAATGAAACTGCCGAAAGACCTGAACTTAGACATCTATTATAATGGACAGTTCCATGAAAAAGATGACGGTACAATTTTGATTCCCGGATATGATCGTAGTAATTTGAAAGGAAAAGAAGACAAACCCCGAGGAAGAATAACAGTGATAAGATGTAAGTTTAATGGTAATGAGTTACAATATTTGGAACATGGAAATATACTTGCCGTAGAAGAGGCACGGGGTCTGGCAGAGCCTTCTCTCATTTATTTCCGGGATAAATATTTTATGACTGTCAGACATGACAGTAGAGGATATGTAACTTCAAGCGATGACGGACTAAATTATAATGGCTTAAAAACATGGCGTTTTGATGACGATGAAGAATTAGGCAACTACAATACCCAGCAAAAATGGCTGAAAAATGATAATACCCTTTATTTGGTTTATAACCGGAAAAGTGAACTAAACAATGGAGTTTTCCGAAGCAGGGCTCCACTTTACATAGCTGAAGTAGATGTAGATCATTTAAGAATAAAAAGAAATACCGAAAAAGTTGTATTTCCGGAAAAAAGGGCGAGAATGGGAAACTTTAATATTGTAAATGTTGCAAAAAACGAATCTTGGGTAATCACAGGTGAATGGCTTGAAGGAATGTTTCCCGAATCTAAAAAAGGAGATAGGTTCTGGGTTGAAAGCAGCAACATAAATTATATTCAATACATCGGAGATTTACTTTTAGCGAGGGTGTACTGGAAATAACTTATAAAAAAAATTAATGAAGTTTTGCTTAAATAAATTTTTTTGTATATCAATAGTAACGGTATTCATATTAGGGGTATAATCAAAAATTCTGGCGCAAAAATCAGGTACCAAAGATATCAGGAATGACAAGCCCTATTCTATCAATAAAGGATCAATGCCAATCTGGATTAATTGGGATTATAATTGCAATGCGCTTGATCCTGAAGGTATCAGGAATTTTGTGCGGAAAGCTGTTGAAGCAAATTTGCAGGGCATCTCTATAAGAATAAGTAATAAGGGCACACTTAATTATCCAACAAATATTGGGGAAAGTTATGAAGAAAGATTAAAGGCTTTCGGAGGGGGATATGACCCCTTACGAATCTTTATTGACGAATGTAAAACCCAACATATAAGGTCTGCTGTATGGTTGGATCTCTATGAGGGAGCGTATTCGTCCTTGCTTAGAAGCAACCCTGAATTGTCACCACAAGGCCTTCCTGGAAAACCCGGTTATGCGGGGACATTCAGTTACTCTGAACCAGAAGTCCGTAACTATATGTTAGCTATTGTAAATGAGTTGGCAAAATATGGTCCTGATAGAATATTCTTTTGTACAAAATCAAGCCATATACCATCAGGAAGTAAATTGATCCGAAACAAAGACGCAGGCTTCAATCCATCTGCAATAAAACGGTACAGGAAGCTGTATGGAGACCAAATTCCGCTTTCAGCATTTGACCGAAAAAAACTTTCTCTCATTCATGGAGAGTTTCTTATTGATTTTCTTATAGATGCCAGAAAATTGTTAAATGCTGCCGGTATCGAATCAGTTGTAGGAGCAACTGTGAGTGGGCGGCTTCAAATAGGAGGTAATTTATTACTAGACTGGCGAAGACTAATAGAGCGAAAAGCCGCCGATGCTATTTGCATGGCTAATTCCCGCAGTGAATATGATGTCTTTTATAATCCCGAAGGCCAGAAACTATTCAGGCAAATTGTTGAGAAATGCCACATGGCAAATATGAAATTCTATCCTTATATCATATCAAGTGGAACTTATTCTGTTATAGCTGATAAATATGGTTTCCCGGCTTTACTTGATTATATACCCCGGCAGTTGCAATACTTACAAACGCTGGATGGCGAAGGTCTTATTATACACGACCTTGATCTGTTTTCTTTTAATCCTAATATCCAGAAAGCGCTTTGGGAAACTGTAGGTAATTACTCCTCATTAGTGAAACTTATGAGCCTTAACCTTCCTATGGAGGTACCAAAAATAGATACCACGAAGGGAACTTTTTCTGTAGTAGGGAAGAGGTCTGAAAAAGCCCTCTACAACGGAAGTTTTGAATATTTTGAGGATAGCGAAAAGCCGGATGGATGGGAACCTGAGGTATCTGAAGGTGGTAGTGTTTCGGCCATGTACGACCGGAAGGTTTTACATGAGAGTTCTGTTTCAGGAAGAAATTTTGATGGGCGCTCCAGTGTGCTATTGCTGGTTACCCCGGAAGCTGCAAAGGAAAGTCTCCGGAATGCCAGAGCTTCATGGCTAACTAAAATTAATTTTCCGGATAGGCCAGAGCTGAAAAAACAGATGATTAGAGTGAGAGTGCACGGCGAAGATTTGAAAGGCATTGCGAAGGCAGGAATGAAGATTGAACAATATGATAGGAACCATAAATTAATAAATACCTTAAATATTCCGGCTCCGGCAAGCGGGACTTTTCCATGGAAGGCTATAGAAGCTGAATGTGTTTTTGATTGCCGCGCCCGCTATGCGGGGATTTATCTTTACCTGATCACAGATGAAACCGGTGATGCCACAGGGCGGCTGTGGTTTGATAAATTAGAATTTGATTCCCAATGATCGTCCCGGACGGGTTCTGATAAATGCTTTTTAATTTTAAATTCAAAACAATGAGAAAAAATATTCTGATAATATTTTTAATGACTACCTGTTTAGCGCCTAATTTGATTACCGGGAATTCTTATGGTAAACCCCTTTTTCCATCAGCCAAAACTTCAGGTTTTTTGAATATAAAATCCATTAAAAAACCCGAAAAAAAAGCGCTTGATACTTTACTCTATTTTAATGGCTTTTCTTTCCTGATTACGGGCAAATATCATCAGGAGAAAAACTACAACAGACTTCCGGCCAAATATGAAAAAATAGTTAGACCTGTAGTTTGGAGTTTAAGTAAAAATTCATCAGGAATATCAATACACTTTACCACCAATTCACCTGTAATAGCTGCAAAATGGAAACTAATGAAATATCCAAGATTGGGAAATATGACGCCAATTGCTGCCAGTGGACTTGATTTGTATTGTTTGGTAGATGAGAAATGGGAATATGTAAATTCGGGAATTCCCTCCGGGATTGGTAACGGGAAAATCCTGATATCCGATATGGATACTTCTTATAAAGAATTCTTACTAAACCTTCCTTTATATGATGGTGTGGAAAATATTGAAATTGGCATCAATCCGAATTCTTCTATTTCAGCGCCAAAAAATAGTTGTTATAAAATAGATAAGCCAATTGTTTTTTATGGAACAAGCATTACACAGGGGTCTAGTGCATCAAGGCCCGGAATGGCTTACCCTTCAATAATTTCCAGAAAACTTTTTGTAGAAACCATTAACCTGGGATTGAGTGGAAATGGAAAGTTCGAATCATCAGTAGGTCAGGCATTATGTGAAATTGAAGCTTCATTATTTGTTATTGATTGTACTCCAAACTCCGGTCCCGATGTTATAAAGAATAACACCGTAAAACTTTTACAGCAGATCAGAAAGTGTAAACCGAATACGCCTATTCTCCTGGTTGAGAGTATAATGAGAGAATATTCTTATTTTAAAAAATCTGATGAATCTACATTTGGAAGCAGAAAGTTCATTTTAGCTCAGAACAATGAGTTGAAAAAGTCATTTAATAAGGCAAAAAGTATGGGGATAGGTAATTTATACTATTTAGAAAGCGATGGTTTAATTGGGTACGACCATGAAGGTACAGTAGATGGCACCCACTTAACAGATTTAGGTTTTTACAGGATAGCAGATAAAATTGAAACAAAAATTATTGAAATACTAAAATTGAAATGGGTTAGAAGAAGCCTTTAAAAAAAACTCCTTTCTAAAAAAATATAAATATTATTCTTTAACGTGCCGGGGTTATTGCCAAAGATTTCCGATAGTTTTATGTAAGAGCTGATGTGATGAAAGGAGGCATGGAAAAGTATAGTATACAGGGTAATTTAAAAAGTATAGATCAATATATTTACCAATCCCCCAATCGGCGGAGGATAATACAATAAATAAGGATAATATGAAAATGTGCAACCAATTTTGCGTAAGCGTTTCTTTAATAGTTTTCAATTTTACAAGTTATGTAAATACTGTTAACTCGCAAAAAATAAACCCTTTAGATTTCAAAATAGTTTTAGATACAGTAATGACAGGATATACTGATACCACCAGTTGGTTTGGTCCTTGCGCAGGGGTAATTCCAGGAGAACCATCAACTATTGTTTTGACTATTCAAAAATGGCTGACAGGGAGATCGGATGTTTTCACTCCTGTAATATCAATGTATAGTATTGATAATGGAAAAACATGGACTGCACCCGAAGACAAAGGAAAGGCCTTTGAATATCGTAAAGAACCAGATGATGTAAATGTTGGGATTTGTAATTTTACCCCAAAGTGGCACAACCTTTCCAAGACTCTTCTGGGGACAGCCCATACGGTTCGCTATCGGGACAAAACATTAGTTGTTGGATTAAGGTCAACTATATGGTCAGCTTACAATCCCCAAACTAATGAATGGGCAAAATGGCAATCATTAAAAATGCCGAACGATTCCATTTTTTATGATTCAGGAGCATGCGCAGATCAAAGAGTTGATTTACCTAATGGTGATATTTTAATGCCAATTTATTTTCGGGCTAAGGGAGTTAAACAATATACTACAACTGTGGCTAAATGTTCGTTTGACGGGGAAGACCTAAAATATAAGGAACATGGAAGTGAACTTAACTTGAATATAGGCAGGGGATTATTCGAACCTTCACTTACCTATTATAAAGGAAAATATTATTTAACGATTAGAAACGATGAAAATGGGTATTTCTCGGTAAGTGATGATGGATTACACTTTGGTCCTGTTAAGATATGGCATTTTGATGATGGCCGTGAAGTAGGCACCTATAATACACAGCAGCATTGGGTTACCCACAGTGGTGGTTTATTTTTGGTATATACCCGCAAAGGAGCCAATAATGATAATGTGATGAGGCATAGAGCGCCTTTATTTATAGCGCAAGTGGACACTAAAAGAATGGTTTTACTTAGAAATACGGAAAGGGTACTTATGCCAAATAATGGTGCGAGATTAGGAAATTTTGGTGTGGCTAATATTAATGAAAAAGAATCGTGGATAACCGCAGCAGAATTGATGACAGGTAATGGAGAAGAAAAGTATGGCGCTAAAGGCCGTGTGTGGAATGCGAGAATATTATGGAATACGCCAAATGCGAACTGGAAACAATGATATTTTCCTCACAATTTTTTTATTTTAAATATACAAGCTAAGTAAATGCCAGCATTTTCTACCGTTTCTTTACCGCATAATAGATCCGGAATTTTATCAGGTGCCTGGCTTATTGTAGTATTACTTTTTATCATTGGTGCACTCAACTACTTAGACCGCACAATGATCACAACGATGCGGGAATCTATTGTAGAAGCGGTGCCAATGTCTGATGCTGAGTTTGGCCTTCTGTCCCGCCGGGGTCTTCACAACTGAGCAATTGTGCAGGGATTGAGACCCCGGCGAATCGTGCGAACCATTCGGCACCAGGGTCTCTTAGCTTTCCGCCATTGCCAGGAATGAAGATCCCGGTGCGATATCATGGTAGCATTTTTGAATGCATATATCGCCCATAAAAGATATCTGAAAATCAACTCTGAATAACTTTTCAATCTTTTTCCAAAATTAGATGCGTTTGCTCTGACTAACTGAATCGCTTTTCAATCAATATCAATGAAAATTCTTATTTTGCAAAACATTATTTAAGCAAAGCAGAAAGGAGGAAAGAAATCTATATTGAAATGATGAAGAGAAAAATCTGTATCCAGCTTACTTTAAGTAAAATAATTATCCCCCAATAATGAGAGTTAAAACTAAACCAAGTCATCCGCAGCGGTTTTTAAAAGTCGCTGTTTTGCTTTTAATTATTGCATCCTGCAATTACCAATCCAACAAAGAAGGCGCTCCAACTGCCAGTAACACGGAGAACAACTCCGACTGGATTTATCTTTTTAATGGTACCAGTCTTGAGGGTTGGCGGGGTTATAATCTGGATTCTCTGCCTCCGGGATGGATCATAAAAGACAGTACCCTGACCTTCGATACCCAGCTTGGGTTGGAACAAAATTATAGCGGCGGTAAGGATATTCTATACGGAGCCGAAGAATTTGAAAACTTTGAACTCTACCTCGAATGGAAGTTGCCTAAAGGAGGTAACAGTGGTATTTTTTATCACGTAAAAGAAGGGTACGACGGACCTCCGTCTGTGGCTCCGGAGTATCAGTTAATTGATGATGAAAACTATGCCGCTATTCATGATCTGACGGCATACAATACCAGTTTGGGCTACAAAGACCATCCTGAAGAGTTGAAACCTTTACAGCAAACAGGAGCAGATTATGCCATGCATCCCCCCGACCCTGGTAAAATCCTGCATCCGGTAGGAGAATGGAACAGTTCAAAAATTATATTTACACCTGAAAAAGTGGAGCATTGGCTTAATGGCAAAATAGTATTATCCTTTGTTCCCTGGGACGATGCCTGGAACGAAAAGAAAAATTCCGACAAGTGGAAAAACAGCCCCGATTACGGAAAATTCCGGAAAGGATATATTGCTTTGCAGGACCATGCGAGTCCGATTTGGTTCAGAAATATAAAAATAAAAAAACGATAAGATTCAGATTATGAACAAAAGGGAGTTTATAAAAAATAGCGTTGCCGGAGCACTGGGAATAATATTGGTACCCTCCTTTCTGAAAGGGGGAAACCTTCAAGAAAAATTGAGAACGGCTCATATTGGCGTAGGCAATATGGGCATGGCAGATCTGAAAGCAATTTCGTCCCATCCCGCTGTAGAAGTGGCCGCCCTCTGCGATGTGGATGCCATTAATCTTTCAGTTGCCAGCAAAATGCATCCGAAAGCAAGGATATTTTTTGATTACCGGACAATGCTGGAGGAAATGGGAAATAAAATTGATGCGGTTATTGTTTCTACACCCGACCATACCCATGCGCCGGCTTCCCTGATGGCTATGAATATGAATAAGCCCGTGTACTGCCAAAAGCCATTGACGCACTATGTATCTGAATCGAGGGAGATGAAAAGACTGGCTGCCGAAAAAGGACTGGTTACACAAATGGGTATCCAGGTACACTCTTTTTATGATTACAAATTGGCCACCCTTTTAATTCAGTCCGGAATTATTGGAAAGGTGCATACCGTACACGCGTGGTCGCCCAAGAATTGGGGATATGATGGTCCCCTGCCCCAAGGAGAAGACCCGGTTCCGGAACAACTCGATTGGAACCTTTGGTTGGGGACATCCAAAAAAAGACCTTATAAAAATGGGATGTATCATCCCGCCAACTGGAGAAAACTCATGGATTATGGTTGTGGCACTCTGGGTGATATGGGTGTTCATATTTTCGATACCCCGTATAATGCCCTGCAGTTGGATGTGCCCCGAACCATAACCACCGAATGCAGACCATCTAATGGTTTTGGTTTCCCGGAACATAATATTGTTACTTATGAGTTTCCAGGTACCCCATATACAGGTAAATCATTAAAATGGATTTGGTACGATGGTGAAGGCGCGCCCCGCATGTCTGAAGATCTCAGGCTGCCAGGCATGGAAATTAAGAAGGGCAGGAACAACCAGGTCGCAGGCGCTAAGGACAAAATTTCATTAGATGCCGGAGTAGCCGCTGAAAATGAATTGCCGGAACAAGGCGCTATGTTTGTCGGAGAAAAAGGCAGATTACTTTTGCCTCATTTTATGCAACTCCCAAGGAAGATCAGTAAGGGTAAGTATGTGGATATATCCAAAGAAATCGCTAAGGTTTCAAAAGAACATAATCTGGGCGAACCAATCCGTAATTATGACCTGGAAGGACCTAAGCATTATCATCAGTTTGTGGATGCTTGTTTGGGTAAAGCCACTACCACGGCTCCTTTTGATTATGCGGCAAGATTGACCGAAACTATTTTACTGGGAACCATCGCTGGTCGTTTTCCGGGGGAAACATTGCACTGGGATGCGGTATCTGCTAAATTTAGGGAGGAAAAAGCGAACCAATATTTAGCGGGTGAATATCGGCAGTTTTAATGATTATTATAATCAGTAATCTGATTTTTCTATAGAGAGGCAACTGTGTGAAGAAGGAGAGACCCGGTGAAATTCGCGATGCTCCGTTCCGTATATAATGCTCTTGTAAAAGAAAGACTTTTTGCTTGTAATCCTGTATTAAATCCTTATTTGACAAAAATAATATAATTCTCTTATGGTTAAATTTTCATTTTGTACCATTCTGCTTTTTGTGTACTTAATACCAGGGTTGTCCCAACCTTCACCCCGGCACCTCAACTTAGGTAACAATGTTTCACTTGAGATGGTTTATATCAAACCCGGGAAATTTACGATGGGTAGTTCACTTGAAGAAAAGGTTTGGGCCACCGGTTGGGAAGGGGGAGCTGAACCGGGAGCAGGACTACCCGGTACCGGTGAAAGAGAGTCGTATGAAGGCGAGCCTCATTTGGTGCAGATAAAGGATGGTTTCTGGATGGGACGTACCGAAGTTACGGTCGGCCAGTTTAAGCAATTTGTAGAGGAGACCGGTTATATTACAGATGCTGAAAAACCGGGAGGAGAAACCCAGGTGTTTGATCAGAACTGGCAGATAAAAGGTACCTGGCCGCCCTATCCATGGGTGTCCATGAAAGGCAAGAGCTGGCGCGATCCGAATTTTGGCTTCCCGCTGCGGGATGCCTATCCGGTGGTTTGTGTGAGTTATAATGACGATAAAGCTTTTTGTGAATGGCTGACCAGAAAAGAAAAAGCAGCCGGCCGACTACCCGAAGGGCTGGTATATCGCTTACCCACGGAAGCGGAATGGGAGTATGCCTGCCGGGGTGGTAAAGAAGGGTATTTCTGGTGGGGTAATGATCTGAGTGAGGGTGAAGGCAGGCTGAACATTTCAGGCATAGATTTTTTACCGGGCAGAAATAAAACCTGGCCTTATAATAAAGTACCCTGGAGCGATGGCTTTGCCT
>CAZFGP010000083.1:0-19224 GCA_964518685.1 uncultured Terrimonas sp. | reverse complement strand
TATCACAAAACTTTTACTCCGGTAGAAGCGGATCATTTGGTAAAAGATGGAGAGAAGTTCAGTTTATTGGGAGTGGAAATAGAAGTGATGCATTTGCCGGGGCATAGTATGGGCTGCACAGCTTTCCTTTTTAACTGGACGGGAAAAAGAGTGGTGGTTAGTGGAGATGTAATAGGTACCTTACTTGTTGGTGATTTCGGCTGGGATGGCTCCATTGATTTCAACAAGAAAATATACATTGAGTCTTTGCGGCGCTTTGCCAGGATAGATACAGATATTATGCTGCCAGGTCATGGGATGATTTATTTTCATAAGCCCCGATGGCGGGTAGAACAGGCGTTGAACTCAGCATTGATGCAATGGAGATAGAAGATTATCCTGAGGAGAATCTTTTGTAAATTGATGTTCAACCAGGCTAAAATAATGGATGGATCCTGATCAAATCATAGAAAACTTTTAACGGAATTAACGTTATATTTTGACAACTGACTTAATCCCTCTGTTAATTTTGGTTGTGTTAATATTTTGGGTAGCAACCTTTGTCCTGAAAAAACACCTACCATCCTAATATCCAGGCAAAAATCAGCGGAGCTACAATGGTAGCATCGCTTTCCACAATAAACTTTGGTGTATTGATATCTAATTTTCCCCAGGTAATTTTTTCATTAGGTACGGCCCCTGAGTAGGATCCGTAGGAAGTGGTGGAATCGCTAATCTGACAAAAATAGCTCCAGAAAGGTACATCGTGCCATTCCAGGTCCTGGTACATCATGGGCACCACACAAATAGGAAAGTCGCCCGCAATACCTCCACCAATCTGAAAGAATCCCACGCCTTTTCCGCCACTATTGGCGCGATACCATTCCGTAAGCCAGGCCATGTATTCGATTCCACTTTTCATGGTACCGGCTTTTAGTTCTTTCTTTATAACATAAGAAGTGAAGATATTGCCCATGGTACTGTCTTCCCATCCAGGAACAACGATAGGTATATTTTTTTCCGCTGCCGCCAGCATCCAGCTATTTTTGGGCTCTATCTCATAATATTGCTCCAGAACGCCGCTCAGCAATAATTTATACATGTACTCGTGAGGAAAATAGCGTTCCCCTTTAGCTTCTGCATCTTTCCATATTTTTGAAATATGAGCTTGTATCCTTCTGAACGCTTCTTCTTCCGGAATACAAGTATCTGTCACCCGGTTATAATGATTTTCAAGAAGTTCCCATTCTTCCTTAGGACTTAAATCACGGTAATGAGGCACCCGTTTATAGTGGCTGTGGGCAACGAGGTTCATAATATCTTCCTCCAGATTGGCTCCGGTGCAACTGATGATATGTACTTTGTCCTGGCGAATCATTTCAGCCAGGGATAGTCCCAATTCCGCAGTACTCATGGCTCCTGCAAGTGTAATCATCATTTTTCCTCCTTCCAGTAAATGAGCTTCATATCCTTTTGCTGCATCCATTAAGGCTGCCGCATTAAAATGCCGGTAATGATGTTGTATAAATTGCGAAACAGGACCTTTTTCCATGATAGATTCTTTTCAATTTTGAGGGCGAAATTATGATAATTAACCGGGAAAGACTGAGGTAAAAGTTAATTAGGTTTGGGTAAAGGCTGCTGCAATGATCAAAAATTACTTTGAAAAATGAAATCTGAAATTACTGCGATCAGAAAATTACGGTCTTATTGCCGCTCAGCATTACGCGGTCTTCCAGAATTAATTTTAATGCCTGGGCCAGCACCAATTTTTCTATACCCTTTCCCGCACGTGCCATATCTGTAGTATTTAGCGAATGATCTACGGGGATCACATTCTGACAAATGATTGGGCCTTCATCCAGGTTATCTGTAACAAAGTGGGCAGTGGCGCCAATAATCTTTACACCCCGATCGTAAGCCTGCCGATAGGGTTGAGCTCCAATGAAAGCGGGTAAAAAAGAATGATGGATATTAATGATTCTACGTTCATATTGGTGTACAAAACGGGGAGTAAGAATGCGCATATATCTTGCCAGAACAAGATAATTCGGCGAGTACGAATTGATCTCCCCAACCAGTTTTTCTTCGTGTTCCTCCCGTGAGAGATTCTCAGCGGGCAAATAATGAAATGGGATCTCGAATTTTTCAGTAAAGTCTCTTAGTAAGTCGTAATTACTAAATACGGCCACGATCTCTGCATTCCATTCTTTAAAATAATTGCGCATAAGTAAATCGCCAAGGCAATGATTTTCTTTGGTAGCCAGAATAACCAGTTTCTTTTTTTGGTCTGATACTACTTCTATGTGGCTGTTTGGAGGGAGTGCAGCAGTCAGCGCTTCCTTTAAGACCCGTTGATCTGCTTCGCCCTCGGCTTCGGAACGCATAAAAAAAAGGCGATTGGCTTCATCTACAAATTCCTTATTCTTAACAATATTCAGTCCATTTTCATATAACACACGGGTAATTCTATAAATCAACCCCTTTTCATCTTTACAAGTCACGAGGATTGTGCGGGAAGTCTTCATTTTCAATGCTAACTATAGTTGTGCTAAGGTAAAGCGTAAAACTGATAAAGATAAAAACACGATTTTTCCCTTTTTTGAAAATGAATTTCCCTTTTTTAGAAATTGACTGAAAGACATAAATTTTATTTTTCCACCTTTAATAATATTGGCATAATTAATTTGAATAAATATGAAGCAACCGGGGAGGCGGAATTTTAACTGGCGGAGGATTAGAAAATTTGTTAATGATATTCATCTCTGGCTGGGTTTAGGCAGTGGATTAATTGTTGTTGCAATTTGTCTTTCAGGGACCATATATGTTTACAACACAGAGCTTACCGAAATGGCAGCGTCTCATCTGTACAAGGTAAATCAACCTTTAGGCGTTGAACGGATTGCACCTGAACAGCTTATGGGTAAAGTACAGGAGTTGGCGGGGGGTAAGGTTACATCGGTAAATGTTCCCGCTGATCTGACCAGAACGTATCAGTTCAGTGTGAAAAAGGAAGGAGATAAATCACGTTTTGGAACCACTTATATGGTGAATCCCTATACCGGAGAAATTGTGGGTAATTCTCAGGAAAAAAATGGTACAAAGGAATTCATGGGTACCATGTTTAGCCTGCACAGGTGGTTGCTGCTCGACAGGATAGAAACGCCAATCTTTGAAGGTTTAACCAACAGGGAGTTAGGGAGCAGGATTTCAGGCTGGGCGACCATCCTATTCACCATAGGGTGCATTACGGGATTAATCATCTGGTTTCCACAAAGATTGAAATTCTGGCGCCAGGGGTTAAAGATTAAATTTAATGGCAATTGGAAGCGACTCAATCACGACCTGCACAACTCCCTTGCATTTTATGCCCTGTTTTTTTTATTACTCATGGGGTTAACGGGTCCTCAATGGTCGTTTCCCTGGTATCGCGATGGACTCCAAAAAACTCTGGGCACATACAAACCAAAGCAGCAGGAAGCAGGAAATAGCCAGAAAGAAGAGAAAAAAACAAAAGGTAATTCGGGGAAAGAGAGTTTGGCATCTACTGATGCTGCAAAAGAGAAGGAAGTCCGTTTTATTGAAGAGGACAAGTTACCTAACCTAACAGCCTATATAGCGACAGCCGACAAACAACTACCTTATAATGGCAACTACACGATCAGTTTGTCTGGCGACAATCGTTCCCCGGTAACTATTGCTAAAACGAGAGTTGGCTTTTTTGCACCGGCGGCAGGCGATAAACTGACTGTTGATCCCCTGTCTGCTTCGGTTATAGCTTTGGATATTTTCCGCAAGAAGCCGATAAACGAAAGAATAGCCGGTTCTATTAAAGCCATACATGTAGGTACAGTATATGGTGGGTTTACCAGGTTGCTCTATTTCCTGGCCTGTCTGATTGCCACCACTTTACCAGTAACCGGAACCCTGATATGGTTGAATAAACTCAAAAAGAAAAAGAGGAAAAAAATTGGTGCTGATCGTTACAGAGCAAGAAAGGAAGTCTTTAAGACTGCTGTAGTGGGTAATATATAATAGCCTTTATTTTGAACTTTGATAGGAGTATTATTTGTTATGTGAAGGCTGGAAATTTCTTTAATGGCAGATGCGAAAAATACCCCTCAGCCTATTCATTTCAATCTCTGCGCCTTAGCGTCTTTGCGTGCTATAGTCCCTGTCAGTACCACCAAGACGGGAGGGTAGTAAACGCCTTCCGTTTTATTTTTCAATCTCTGCGTCCTGGCGTCTTTGCGTGCCATCATGTATTGAGCTAAACGAACGCCCCATCTTCCGGTAATAAATATTCTTGACGCTGAATAGCAGCGAAATTTTTTGTTTAAGAAATAATTCATTAACTTACTCTTTCCGTTCCCTGCTTTTTATATTTGCTAACACAAAAACAGCTAACCATGAAAGAGTACGCCATTGGCCTGCTACTCCTGTTCTATTGTACAGGTAATTCTTTTGCGCAGGATTATTTTTACAACAACGATTATTACGACAAAGATTTTTTGTTTGAATCGGGAATCTCTCTGGGGGCAATGAACTGTCTGACAGATATTGGAGGACGGCGGGGAAATGGAAGAACTTTCCTTAAAGATTTAAATCCTGAAAATTCCAGAATCAGTGGCGGAATCTTCCTTCAGTTTACTTATAGATATGCTCTGGGTTTACGATTAGAACTTAATGCCGGTTCACTAATGGCGTACGACAGTATTTTGAAAAATGATCGTTCGGAGGCGAGCAGCCGATACCAGCGGAATTTACATTTTAAGAGCCCGATCACCGAACTTCTAATGCTTGGTGAAGTTCACCCTTTGCGGTTTTTTGGTATGAACAGGAAGCCCAATATTGTTTCGCCATACTTAATTGCCGGTACGGGAATTTTTCATTTTGATCCAAGGACCAGCCTAAACGGAGAATGGATTGCTCTTCATGATTTGTGTACAGAAGGCCAGGGTTTTCCTGAATATCCGGACAGACAACCTTATCGTTTGACCCAACTCAACTTCCCATTGGGCATAGGGTTAAAGGTTGAATGTTCTGCTATGTTGAATATTCGTCTGGAACTATTACATCGGATTACCCAAACCGATTATTTAGATGATGTAAGTACCCGATATATAGACCCTACATTATTTAAACAATATCTTTCTCCTGAACAGGCCGGAATAGCCTTGCTATTATACAATCGTCAAAAAGAAATTGATCCCACCCGAAGAATAATTGCGGGTGAGATCAGGGGACATGATAGTAAAAAGGACTCTTATTTTACCGCTCAGTTAAAATTGAGTATGGTAATGGGTCGGGAGAGAAGATAAGAAATTTTTCCGCATATTATGGGTAAAATAGAAGTAGGCGTCCTGAAAGGTCAGTATATTTCTTTAACTTCATTTTTAGCTTCTTCAACGATTGTTTCATCCTTAAAAAGAAATCATGGATTCACGCAGAGAATTTATTAAGAAATCAATTTTATTATCCGGAGCGGCGGGATTTACGGGATTATTGCCCGCATCTGTGCAAAGGGCACTCGCTATTGATCCTCCGGTTGGCAGTACTTACCTTGATGCAGAGCATATCGTTATCTTGATGCAGGAAAACCGGTCTTTTGATCATTGTTTCGGCAGTCTTCAGGGGGTTAGAGGATTTAATGATCCGCGTGCGATTACCCTGCCCAACAGAAGGCCGGTATGGTTGCAAACTAATGAAAAAGGAGAAACCTATGCCCCTTTCCGACTCGATATAAAAGATTCAAAAGTTACCTGGATGGGAGATCTGCCCCATTCGCGACCGAGCCAGGTGGATGCCTATAATGAAGGTAAATATGATAAATGGCTGGCGGCAAAACGTTCAGGGAACAAGAAATATGCTGAAATGCCGCTCACCCTTGGATATTATAACCGTAAGGATTTACCTTTTAACTATGGAATGGCGGATGCTTTTACCATTTGTGATCAGAATTTTTCATCTGCCATGACGAGCACAACACCCAATCGTTCTTTTTTCTGGTCAGGAAAAATCAGTCATGAAAAAGACGGGATAATGCAGGGAAATATACGCAATGAGAATTATACCTATGCAAAGATGCCCTGGAAATCGTTTCCCGAATTGCTTACCGAAAATCAGATCAGTTGGAAATTTTATCAGAATGAAATCAGTTGTGGTGGTGGATTCAAAGGAGAAGAACGTTCCTGGCTGGGAAATTTTGGTTGTAATCCGCTGGAATATTTTGCTGCCTATAATGTAAAGTATTCACCCCGCTACGTTCAAAATCTGCAAAAGTTAGTGGATGAACTACCTGGAGAAATCAACAGGCTGCAACAGGAGACTCCTTCCTCAGATCAGGCGGCACAAAAGTTAAAAACTGAAATTTCCAGGAAACGGGAAGTGCTTGAAAATGCGAAGGACGAATTGGATCAATGGAGTAAGGAAAATTTCATAAGATTGAGCAACCGGCAAAAAGAATTATATAACAGTGCTTTTGTGGTAAATAGCGGGGATCCGACTTATCATAGCATCACCACTTTAAAATATAAGGATGGCGATATTGAGCGGGAGTTGACTGTTCCCGAAGGCGATGTATTGCACCAGTTCAGAGAGGATGTAAACCAGGGTAAGTTACCGGTAGTATCCTGGCTGACCAGCCCGCAAAATTTTTCTGATCACCCCAGTGCTCCCTGGTATGGGGCCTGGTATGTATCTGAAATCCTGGATATCCTCACTAAGAACCCTGAGGTGTGGAAGAAGACCATATTTATCTTAACCTATGATGAAAATGATGGTTATTTTGATCATATTCCGCCGTTTTCCATTCCGGATGAGAAAAAACCAGAGACCGGAAAATGTTCTCCGAATATTGATACTGAGATTGAACATGTTCGAATGGACAGCGAGCGCAGTTTGGGAGTTGCATCCAAACAACAGCGTGAGGCGCCTATCGGGCTTGGCTTTAGGGTTCCTATGATCATTGCTTCACCATGGAGCAGGGGTGGTAAAGTGTGCTCTGCTGTGTATGACCATACCTCTACTTTACAGTTTCTGGAGACTTTTCTGAATAAAAAATTGACTAAGGATATCAGGATAAACAATATCAGCCAATGGCGAAGAACTATTTGTGGCGATCTTACCGAAGCCTTTAGTCCTTTTAATGGAGAAAAAGTGGATCAGGTACCCTTTCTGGAGCGAGACGCTTTTGTTGAAGATATTCATAATGCAAAATTTAAAGAGGAACCATCAGGATATAAGGCTTTAACCGAAAAAGAAATCCGTAATATTATCAGTGACCCGGTCTCTTCAGGATTGCTGCCCGGACAGGAAAAGGGAGCCCGCCCTTCTCTTGCTCTTCCCTATGAATTGTATGCTGATGGCTTATTAGATACAAATAGAAAAGAAATTTCCCTTCAACTAAAGGCAGGCAAAACATTTTTTGGGAATCAATCATTGGGAGTGCCATTTACCGTTTATGCTCCCGGAATGTATAGGGCAGAAGAGGGGAATTCGGAAGCGGCCAGAATATGGTCTTTTGCTATAACGCCCGGCGATGTTCTGAATTATAGTTGGCCCATTGCTGCTTTTGAAGATGAACGCTATCATCTGCGATTGTATGGCCCCAATGGGTTTTTTAGGGAATGGATGGGAACAGAGGAAGACCCTGCATTAGAGGTACAATGTATTTATGAAGCAGGTTTGCGGGATAAAAAACCCACGGGAAATCTTGTTCTTAAACTGACTAATACTGGAATAACAAAACCTGTAAACCTGGTGATTAGAGATAATGCATATGGAAAAGCGGGGATCAAAAAAACAATCGGCAAAGGAAGTACAGAAAATGTGGTTCTGAATCTGAAAGGCAGTCGTGGTTGGTATGATTTCAGTATAGAGGTACCAGGCTTTGATAATTTTGAAAAACGCTATGCCGGAAGGGTTGAATCGGGTAAGGAAAGCATTACTGATCCTTTTATGGGCAGAGTGGTGGGATAGACGGGAATATTTTATAAGATCAAGGTGAAGTTAAAATTCTCCGGAGTCCTCTAAAATGGTTAAAATCACTCAACTTTGTATAAAACTTAAGATATATGGCAAAAGTAAACATTGGGATTACGGAAAAAGACAGGCAGGCTGTTGCAGGTCTGCTACACCAGGTGTTAGCTGACGAACATATATTGTACAATAAAACGCGCAGCTATCATTGGAATGTAGAGTCTTCAAATTTTTCAGAATTACATAAATTGTATGAGGAGCAGTACAATTCTCTGGCAGATATCATTGATGAAGTGGCAGAGAGGGTTCGAATGCTTGGGCATTATGCAGAAGGCCGGTTGAAGGAGTTGTTGAAATTAGCAACTCTGGATGAACCGGAAATTCCTACTCAGGCCAGCGCTCAGTTGTTTAATTTGGTTGTTGATCACGAGATGATTATTAATAACCTGCGCAAACAAGTCGGTGAAATTGAAGAAAAGTATAACGATGTGGGAAGCGCGGATTTCTTAACCGGGTTAATTCAGCAGCATGAAAAGATTGCATGGATGCTTAGAGCGCACTTGCAATAAGTTCCAATCGAATATTTTTCATAAGAGGTAAATATCTCATTGAGTTGTTTACCTCTTTGTTTTTTCGGATAAGTTCCGGACTATTTGTTTCAGTTCAGAATATTGTAAAAAGTGAAAGAGGATTCCCCCTGAAGTTGTAAATTGGTGAATTAAAAGATTATAGATGAAGAATGCTGTGTTTTTGATAGCTACAACCATTATTGTAACCCTAACCCAATCGCAAACTTCTTTTCAAACTCTTTATCCAATAAATTATTCTGAGGTAAGGGTAAGCGATCCCTTTTGGAGCCCTAAAATGCAAACTGTTGCTACAGCAACGATTGACGCCTGTATCAATTATACTCAAAATAAAACCGGAAGGATTAGGAATTTTGAAAAAGCTTCCCACCGTTCCGGCAAACATGAAGGAATTTATTTTGATGATTCTGACGTTTATAAAGCTATTGAAGCCATTGCCTATTCTCTTAAAAACTATCCCAATCCGCAAATAGAAAAAAATACAGATGAATGGATTGAAAAAATTGCAGCGGCACAACTGCCTGATGGGTATCTTAATACTTATTATATCTTAACTGATATCAATAAGCGGTGGACCGATATGGAAAAACATGAGGATTACTGCGCCGGTCATTTAATAGAAGCAGGTATTGCTTATTATAATACCACGGGGAAGGCCAAACTATTGAATACTGCTGTTCGTTTTGCAGATCATATTGATTCTGTTTTCCGGCAGCAAAATAAACCCTGGGTTAGTGGCCATCAGGAAATTGAGCTGGCGCTCATGAAACTATACCATCATACAAATAGCCCTAAGTATCTGAAGTTAGCCAACTGGTTTCTGGAACAGCGCGGTCGCGGGTATGGGAAGGGAGTAATATGGGATCAATGGAAAAGCCCTGATTATTGCCAGGACGGTATACCCGTGAAGGATCAGCGAAAAATTACAGGACATGCCGTAAGGGCCATGTATTTGTATACCGGAGCGGCTAATGTGGCAGCGGTAACCCGGGATGCCGGTTATATTACTGCAATGGATTCTATCTGGGAAGATGTAATAAACCATCATATGTATCTTACCGGAGGTATTGGTGCTCAGGGAAGCAATGAGGGTTTTGGCAAACCGTATGACCTGCCCAATGCCAGTGCTTATTGTGAGACCTGTGCATCAGTTGGCATGGTGTTTTGGAATCAGCGCATGAATATGCTTTCGGGAGATAGTAAGTATGTGGATGTGTTGGAAAGGAGTTTGTACAATGGCGCACTGGACGGAGTTTCTTTTTCAGGCGACCGCTTTTTTTATGGCAATCCTTTGTCTTCTTCCGGCAAGTATGGCCGAAGCGAATGGTTTGGAACCGCTTGTTGTCCTTCCAATATAGCCCGTTTAGTAGGAGAACTTGGGAATTTCATTTATGGAAAATCTGAAAATACAATTTGGATAAATCTTTTTGTTGGCAGCAATACCACCCTGCAGATGGGCAGAAATAAAGTGTGTATAAATATGAATACAAGCTATCCCTGGGACGGCAACGTGAAAATAGAAGTGATCCCGGAAAAAAAACAGGAGTTCGAACTTCGAATTCGTATTCCCGGCTGGTTAACCGCACCGGTTCCGGGCGATCTTTATCAATATGCCGATACAGAAGAAACAAAACCAGTCCTTAAGATAAATGGTATTAATGCCGGATATAACATTGAAAAAGGATATGCGGTTTTGCGCAGGAGTTGGAAAAAAGGCGATTTGATTAATTGGGAACTACCGATGAAGGTAAGGAGGGTTATCAGCAACCCTGCTGTAAAACAGAATGCTAACAGGGTAGCCCTGCAATATGGTCCCCTGGTTTATTGTGTTGAAGGCGTGGACAATGGCGTAAGCGTTGAAAATATAATTCTTCCAGCCGATACCCGGTTTGTGACTTCTCTTGAGTCGTCGTTGTTAGGTGGAGTTAATACCATTCGTTTTAATGCCCCGGTACTAAAGATAAATGACGATGCATCGTCTGTGTCTACCATAAGAAAAGAAATTATGGCTATTCCCTATTTTTGCTGGAACAATCGCGGACTCAGCGACATGCAGGTATGGCTTTCTTCCCGAATTCAGCATATCCGCGTCAACGAATAATCTTTCATATGGCAGAAAAACAAGGTAACCCCGTGGATTATAACGATCGTGATACTTCCGGAAAGAACCCCAAAAATGCTGATAGCAAAAATCAATTGGGCTTTTTTTCCGTAACCATGATTGTGGTTAGCCTCGTGATTGGAATGGGTATCTTTGGCACACCTGCCAATGTGGCTGCATCTTCAGGATCTTCGGCTATATTTTTTGCCGCCTGGTTAGCCGGAGGGTTAGTGGCATTATGCGGCTCCTTAGCCTATGCTGAAATTGGAGTACGTCTGCCTGTAATGGGCGCTTATTATAAGGTATTCTCGGTTTGTTACCACCCGGGAGTAGGATTTACCATCAATGCACTAATCCTGATTAGTAATGCCGCATCTCTGGCTGTAGTAGCGTTAATAGGATCAGATTATGTGAGTGATCTTCTTTTTGGTAAACCGGCGGGAAACCTGTTCAATATCCTGGTCTCCATATCCGCCGTAGTTATATTCTATTTAGTGAATTTGCTGGGTTTGTATACCAGCAGTATGACACAGAATATTCTAACCGTTATCAAGATAGCGCTGGTACTTTTACTTATTGCCAGCATGCTGAAAGGCGTGGTGGTAGAGCCGCATGGGTATATTGAAGGAGCCAGGCTGTACCAATACAAGGATAACCACTGGCTCACTTTATTTCTTGCAAGTATGATACCGGTCAGCTTTACATTCGGCGGTTATCAACAGACCATTAATTTTGGCAGTGAAATAAAAAACACCCGTCTTTTGCCAAAGGCGATAATAACGGGCATGGTCATTATTATTGTGTTATATATTGCTCTTAATTTGGCCTATACTCAGGTGATTGGTTTCGAAAAAATGAAAAATGCCTCGGCCATTGGCGCTCTTTTATCAGAAGCTTTGTTTGGCACTTTAGGAGCAAAAATCTTTGATGCCTTTATGTTTCTTTCCGTGTTGGCCTATGTAAATATTTTGTTGATGAGTAATCCCAGAGTGATGTTCGCTATGAGCAGCGATAAAGTTTTTCCCGCTCTCTTTATGCGTAAACATTCCAAAACGGGCGCTCTGGTTCCGGGGCTTACTGCCTTTTCACTGGCTACCGTCTTAATCACTTTTTTCGGTAAAAGCGTAGATGGCATTTTGGGTTTTACCATGTTTTTGGATAGTATTGGTATGACTACATCTGCAGCGGCTATATTTTATTTGAGAAGAAAGCAGCCCAGAGACCTCCTGACAGACAAATGGACTAAACTAACACCCTACCTTACGGTAATATTTGTGCTTTCCTATGCAGGCATTGCAGTTGCAGTAATTATTCATAAAATTCAATCTGCTTTAACAGGGATGAGCTTACTACTGATTCTGGCAATTATCTATTATATCTTCTATTATAAAAAAAACAAGTAAACATTATGGACCTGTCCTATATTATTAATGAATTGGGAGAAGAACGTGAACAGTATTTTAATGCGGTATCCCCGCCGATTATTCAAACCAGCAATTTTGCTTTTCGGAAAGTAGAAGATATGCGCAGGGTTTTTGAAGATGAGTATGGGGGCTATATCTACAGCAGAGGTTTGAATCCAACCGTAGATATTCTCCGGAAGAAATTGGCTGCATTGGATGAAGCGGAAGATTGCCTGGTATTCAACAGTGGGTCATCTGCTATTTTTGCATCCGTGCTGGCGAATGTTAAAGCCGGCGACCATATCGTATCGGTTAAAAAGCCGTACACCTGGGCGCAGAAAATGTTTAATGTTATTTTACCCCGTTTTGGTGTTACTACTTCTTATGTTGACGGAACAGACATAAAAGATTTTGAAAGTGCGATCCTGCCTAATACTACTCTCATTTATCTTGAATCTCCTAATTCCTGGAATTATGCCCTGCAGGATTTAAGAGCCGTAGCGGCTTTAGCAAAGTCAAAAGGCATAATTACCATTTGCGATAACAGTTATTGTACCCCGCTTTTCCAAAAGCCTATTGCAATGGGCATTGACATTTCTTTACAATCGGCTACCAAATATATTGGCGGACACAGCGATGTAGTAGCCGGAGTATTATGCGGAAGTCGTGAAATGATGTCAAAGATATTCCATAGTGAATACCTTACTGCTGGAAATGGTATTACACCATTTAATGCCTGGCTCCTGATCCGGGGTTTGAGAACACTTCCTGTCCGGCTTCAAAAGATATCGGAAAATACAAGGGTAGTGTTGGATTATCTAAAATCGCATCCCAAAGTGGAATCTGTACTTTTTCCACATGATGAGAATTTTCCTCAATACCATCTCGCAAGGGAGCAAATGCAGGGAGCCTGTGGTTTAATGTCGCTTTATTTGAAAGTGGAAAAAATAGATGAAATAGTAAAGTTTTGTGAAAATCTAAAGCATATTCTTATGGCAGTAAGCTGGGGAGGATATGAATCTTTGATTATTCCCGGATGTGCATCAGTTCCCGTTCCTGCTTATGACGTTAACGTACCTTCCCAGCGAATGCTAAGATTGTATGTTGGACAGGAGGATCCTGCCTATATTATTCAGGATATAGAGCAGGCTTTAAATAATATATAAATGGTTTTGTCAAAAGTTATTTTAGTCTAATATTTGTGGGACAAACGTAATGCGGTCTGCTTCCGCAGAGGCGGGATGAATACGGTTAATATAAATTTCTTACATGAGAAAAGCAATAATCGGGCTGGTTGTGTTTGCAGCTTTGGCAGCTAATCCAATTATTAAGGCACAAACAAATGTAAAATGGGATCTGAGAAAATGTGTGGAACATGCTTTAGTAAATAATGTTTCAGTAAGGCAGGCAGATATCCAGGCAAGAGTTTCTGCTATTACATTAAAACAAAGCCGGCTGGAGCAAATTCCGTCGTTTAATTTTTCGGGGAGCCATGGTTTTTCGTTTGGCCGTTCATTAGACTATTCAACCAATGTTTATACGGATAATAATGTAATGTATGAGCAGATGGGTTTGAATTCGCAGGTCACTTTATTTAACTGGAACAGCAGACGAAATTCCATAAAAGCCAATGCTTATAATTATCAGGCGGATGAAGCTGCAGTAGATAAGGCTAAAAATGATCTTGCCTTAAATGTGGCGCGTCAATATTTACTGGTTTTGTTGGATATAGAACAGGCGGAGGTTACAGTGGTACAGCTCAGACAGAGCAAAGCCCAACATATAAATACCAGAAAACAGGTGGATGCAGGCGCATTACCCGAACTGAACGCTGCTGAACTGGAGGCGCAGGTTGCCAGAGACAGCGCTAATCTGATCAGCGCTCAGACCCAGATTGAAGTGGATAAACTGGTACTTAAAGCGTTGATCAATCTTCCGGCAGATGAATCCTTTGAACTGGAAATTCCTCCTATAGAAAAAATACCGATTGATAATATTCTTGAGACTTCTCCCGAACGGGTGTATGATTTGGCCCTTCAATCCCAGCCACAAATTAAGGTCAATAATCTTAGATTGCTTGCAGCTCAAAAAAATTATGAAGCAACCAGAGGAAGACAATATCCAACCCTGTCTTTATTTGGTCAGTTAGGTACGGCATTTAACAGTTCCTTCAAGTCGGTTAAGGAAACCAGTCTCGGTTATCAACTTACTCCGGCTTATGTTTTAAATGGTGCGGATAAGATGTATGTATATTCTCCAATGTCGGGCGTGGTTAGCGGTAGAAAGAATTTTGGTCAGTTGTGGGATGGCTATGGCAGACAGATAAAAAACAATTTTGGTCAGGGGATAGGGCTTGGCCTTAATATACCCTTATTTAACGGATGGACGGCCCGGGCTAATATTGAAAGAGCAAAATGGGATATAAAAAATCAGGAGCTCGCTATGGAACAAGACACACTAAAACTCAAGCAGGACGTTTTTACCGCATATAATCAGGCATTAGGCTCTTTTCACACTTTCACAGCCAGGGTAAAAGAGGTTGCTATTGCAGAGCGTTCGTTTGATCTGGCCTCAAAAAGATATGAAATTGGCGCAATGCAAACCATTGAATGGCTCACTAATCAAAGTAATTTATTTAGTGCCAGAATCAATAAACTCATTGCACAGTATGATTATGTATTTAAGATGAAGGTACTTGAGTTTTACAAAGGCCAGGGAATCAGATTATAGTTAGTAAACAACATCGTATGAATAAGAAATTGCTTTGGATCATCATTAGCCTTGCTGCGCTGATTGTATTGCTGCTGGTGTTGAAAAAAATTGGGGTGATAGGAAAGGAAGAAGGAATAAAAGTGTCATCGGAGAAAGTGGTCCGAAAGGATATTACCGAGATTGTAACGGCAAGTGGAAAAATATACCCGGAAATAGAGGTTAAGATTAGTCCGGATGTATCGGGAGAAATCACTGAATTGAATGTGCAGGAAGGCGACAGCGTTAAGAGGGGTCAGGTGTTAGCCCGTATATATGCCGATATTTATGCCACACAACGTGATCAGGCGGCTGCAATGGTTTCCGGCCAACGTTCTCTTGTTTCTAATGCAGAAGCGCAATTAGAGGCCTTAAAGTCGTCTTTGGAACTTGCCCGCCTTAACTATGACAGACAAAGACAATTGCTTGATGACAAAGTAATTTCCATAGCTGAATATGAACAGTCCGTTAATTCCTTAAAAACAGCCCAGGCTAATTTTGATGCTGCTCTGCAGAGTATTCGCAGCAATCAGGCTCAGGTAAAAAGTGCTGTAGCCAATTTAGAAAAAGCCAATAAAGATTTGAGCAGAACGGAATTATTATCTCCTATGACAGGTGTGGTATCTCTTTTAAATGTAAAAAAAGGAGAAAGGGTTGTAGGAAATACCATGATGGCCGGAACAGAAATGATGCGAATAGCAGATATTAGCGCTTATGAGATTAGAGTGGAAGTTGGAGAAAACGATATACAGAAAATTGATTTGGGAGATACGGCTATCATTGAAGTGGATGCGTACAATAATCGTAAATTCAAAGGCCTTGTAACCAGGATAGCCAGTAGTCAGACTGGGGCTGCTGCCCAGAACAGCGCATCTTTAAGCGCTTCTGCAGATGTTACCAATTATGAAGTAAGAATTCGGATAATGCGTGATTCTTATGCAGATTTATTTGATCCCTCAAAGCCAAAGAAATTTCCTTTTCGACCAGGAATGAGCGCCAGTGCAGATATACAGACCAGCACACATCGAAATGTGCTTTCTGCGCCTATAAATGCAGTAACCACCCGTGATGTAAAAGATACTGCAAGTGAGGGGGCTAAGGCAAAAGATGATAAAAAAAGGATGGCCGTATCTATTGATAGCCGTGTTGTTAACGAAAAAGAAGGAGAAGGGTCTACTTCCATTGATGATTTAGTAGAAGTCGTTTTTGTTTTGCAGAAAGATAATAGTGTAAAATTGGTACAGGTGAAAACGGGAATACAGGACATTAATGATATTGAGATCTTAAACGGATTGGATGAGGGAGAGGTGGTAATTACAGGACCTTATTCCATAGTGAGTAAAACGCTTCGAAATAAGACGAAAGTGAAGGTGGTTCCAAGAAACGAACTTTTCGATGTTAAGCCATAGTTGTACTGATTACCTGTTTTTATTTTCCGGTGTGTTCTAAGATTTTTAATTCCTGATTCAGAAGTTTACTTTTGAGACTTAAATGTCTTATTATGCAGTTTGGAATTATTGGTAGCGGAAGCTGGGGTACAGCCTTGACAAAGATGTTAACGGACAATGGCTTAGCCATCAATTGGTGTGTTCGTAATGAAGGTGTTGCTAAACATATTTTAAAGAGAAGACACAACCCCAATTATTTACAATCCATAACTTTTGATCCGGGTTTATTAACCTTGTTTACTAATGCCAGGCAGGTATTTACAGCTTCGGATCATATCGTTTTGGTTACACCCTCCGCTTATGTGGTTCAGCAATTTTCGGGCGTTACTTCCAAAGATCTGAACACAAAAAAAATTATTTCAGCGGTTAAAGGAATTATACCTCAGCAGAATCTGTTGCTGAATGATTATTTGAAGAAACGGTATGATTTTCCTGTGGACAACTATTATACAATTATGGGTCCCTGTCATGCAGAGGAAGTAGCCGCAGAAAGGCTTTCTTATCTTACTTTTTCGGGTACTAAACCAACAACAACTAAAAAAATTGCCGATTGTTTTGCAACACCGTATATAAATACTGTTGTCAATCAGGATATTTATGGGGTACAATATGCAGCCATCCTGAAGAATATATATGCGGTTGCAGCCGGAATGGCTCAGGGGCTGGGTTATGGCGATAATTTCCTGAGTGTGTTGATTGCTAATTGTGCAGATGAAATGGCGGGTTTTTTGAGAAGGGTGGGTATCCGAAATATAAATGTTGGAATCCATTCTGCTACCCATGCTACCGCAGCAAAAAAATCGCCTAACTATGCGGCTTCTGTTTATCTTGGCGACTTGCTGGTTACTTGTTATTCCCTATTTAGTCGGAACAGGAATTTTGGAACCCTTATTGGAAAAGGTTATTCGGTGAATGCGGCTCAAACGGACATGAAGATGGTGGCAGAAGGTTACAATGCGGCCCGAAGTATGCACACTCTGAATACAGAGATAGGTGCAGATATGCCTATTGCCGAAAATATTTATCAGGTGTTATGGAAGAAACTACCCCCGCGTATTGCTTACAAATACATAGAAAATAGCCTGGTGTAAAACTATAAACCGATATCGAGAATACTTATTCCAGGTTTAATATGAATTCCTTTTAGTCCTGTTGCCCTGGCACCTTCAATATTGAGTAAGGAGTCGTCAATAAAAATTGTTCTTGAGGCGTTTAATTGGTTTTCCTGTAGAATCTGAGCATAAGAGGCAATATCCGGCTTACGTTTTCCCAGTAGATGCGAGTAGTAAGTTTTTTCAAAATGATCGTCAAATATCCCTCCATCGAATGCGTTTTCATATATTTTTCTGAAGGCAGAAAGATGTAATGCATTTGTATTACTAAACAAAAACAGGCGGTATTTATTTTTAATTTGATTCAGAAGCGAAATTCTTTCCTTAGGGAAAAAGCCCAACATAGAATTCCATGCTCCAATTAGTTGTTCATCGGTTAATGGTGTTCCTGCAAGCCTTCTTAGAGATTCAAGGAATTCATGATCGGAAATTGCCCCTACCTCATAGTCTTTAAAAAAAGAGGAAACATTGCCACTTCTAAAAAGGGAATTGTAATCCTTTACACCCAGGTTTGTAAAAGCATGTTCTGCTGCCGGCATATCCAGGGTAAGGAGTACGCCACCTAAATCAAAAATCAGATTATCAATATTTTGCATGCCCGAAAATACATAGGATTAGGGAATAGACAATAAATTCCTAATGACGGCTATCTTAGGAAAGAGGGCTTTGTAAAAATAATTATCCGTTTTTAAGTCTGGTGACACTCAACCCTTGTGTTCATATACGGAATTTTCGATTAATAGGTTCCTTTATACAAATTATCCCCTTTAATCGAAGCTGCTTTTTTTAAGGGTATTTGTAATCCACCCGTTTGATCCAGCCATTCAAATAATGCGGTTTTAAGTTTCAATCCAACTTCACGATAGGTGGAATCACGAATTAAGTTATTCATTTCATAGGGATCATTTTTAAGATCAAAAAGTTCGTTAATGTCCCATATTCCAGTATAGTAAATGTATTTATAGTTTTCGGTTCTTATAGCAAAAGTTGTAGGGGTTTGTGGAAAGGCCTGCTCCCAGTAATATTCATAAAATACTTTATCCCGCTGCCATGATGCGGTATTGTTTTTCAACAGATTTGCAAAAGAATAACCCTGCATCTGCATGGGTTTAGCTATACCGGCCAATTGCAGGAAAGTAGGTGCAATATCCACATTCATAATAACCTGTTCTAATACAGTGGAAGGTTTTACCGTACCCGGTGCCCACACCAACAGGGGTACCCTCATGGATTCTTCATAGGCATGCCTCTTGTCAATCAATCCGTGTTCTCCAAAAGAGAAGCCGTTGTCACCCATATACACAACCATCGTGTTCTCTTCCATGCCGTTTGCTTTAACCCATTCCAGTACTCTTTCAATACTTTCGTCTACCGCCTGCAAGGTTTCAAGATAACGTCTGTAAAAACTTTCAAATGGAATACCTCCATGATACATATAATCCACGCCATGCCAGCTATAGCGCTGGTTACGCACCCATTGGGGAATATCCCGATAATTTACTTTGGTTTTTGGGGCGGTAACTGTTCCAAATATTTTGCTGCTATCCGTTACCGTAAGATACATTGAAGGAGGGCAGATGACAGGAATGCCGGCATATTTGTCTTTATGCCTTTTTGCCGGATAGAATTCGGCATGCACACCCTTGTGTGAGAGATAAAGGAAAAATGGTTTTTTTCGGTTAACTTTGTTTAACCAGTTTATGGCGTAATCAGTCAGCAGATCTGTAGTGTAAGCGCTATCAGTAAATTGTACCTGTTTCCCGTTAATATTAAACAATGGATTATAATAAACTCCCTGATCGGGAAAACTGATCCAATAATCAAAACCGGGCAAATGTTGGGCGCGTAGCAAGAGTATTTCCGCGC